>JAUMXT010000040.1 GCA_030529015.1 Bacillota bacterium
AACCGGTACATATGTACCGGTTTTTTATTTCGTTTAAAAGTGTGCGCTTTGCATTAGCCAACAACCAGTGATGGTGCAGAGTATACTCTTGCAGCCATTTCTGCATCCAGTTCATAAAGGCTTCTGCTGTCTCCGCCAAACAGTTCGAACTTCTTAACATTGTCATCAGCATTGTCTTCTTCTTCTGCCTGTTCCTTAACGAACCAGTCGAGGAACTGCATAGTTCTGAAGTCCTTTTCTTCGTATGCCACTGCATAGATATCGTTGATCAGTGCAGTTACTACTCTTTCGTGTTCTGCGCCTGCCTTAAGCGGATCGATAAATGATTTGAATTCCTTGTCAGGCTTAGCAATAGCGTCGAGAACTACTGACTCACCATTCTGCTGCAGGTATTCCATGAACAGAACTGCGTGATCTCTTTCTTCCTGAGCCTGGATCTTATACCAATTGAAATATCCGTCGAGACCTTCATCTTTATAATAATTTGCCATGTCCAGATAAAGATATGCTGAATAGAATTCTGCGTTTACCTGTGCATTGAGCATTTCTACTACTTTCTTTGATAACATTGTATATACCTCCTTAATGGTTACATTACAGCCTTGCTGTTTCAATCTTTTGATTTATTATAGCATGGAGAAATCATGTTGTAAATATATTTTACCATATTAGTCCACATTATTTTTTGTTCTTGACAGTTGAGTAACCATTCAACTATAATGTCTTTATAAAATTCAAGCGAAAGGAATTTTCATAATGGGAAAAAGTGGAGTTTGCTGCGACTGCGGTACTATACATGAAGAAACAGTTGCTTATGTTCAAGATCATATCATCGCTGATAACGCCCTGGCTGATATGACAAAGCTTTTCAAAGTATTTGGCGACAGCACAAGGTTGCATATACTGGCAGCTTTAAATTGTCACGAAACTTGTGTGTGTGATTTAGCTGTCCTTCTTGATATGACGAAATCTGCCATATCACACCAGCTCAAAATCCTTCGTGATAATAACTTAGTGAAATTCGAAAAGAAAGGAAAACACGCTTATTATTCTCTCGCAGACGAGCATGTGAAAGAAATATTAGACGTAGTTTTGGAACATATCAATGAGTAATAATCAAAAAATATACATACTTGAAAATCTTGGCTGTGCCAACTGTGCCGCAAAGATGGAGCGTAAAATCCAAGATCTTCCCGGCGTTGAATCAGCAACAATTACATTTGCTACAAAACAGCTGCGTATCAATGGCGATGACCCGGACAAGCTAAAGCATGAAATCCAACATATCTGCAGCAGCATCGAAGGTGAAGTCTTGGTAACAGAACCTCATCACGAACACGGTAAGGCGAAAAACAGCTTTTTCAGCGAACATAAATCAGATGTTATAACTTTAATCATCGGCGCGATTTTCTTCGCTGTAGGCGTCGTTTTTCAGCGCATATGGGGATATGATATGTGGTTTGCAGGCGGTGGAAGAATGGTCCTCATAAATCTTGCCATCTTCATAACGGCCTACTTGCTGCTTGGTCACAAGGTCCTTCTGACGGCAGTCCGCAACATATCGCGTGGACAAATATTTGACGAGAACTTCTTAATGTCCATAGCAACTATCGCAGCCTTCTGTATCGGCGAATTCCCCGAAGGTGCAGGTGTAATGCTCTTTTATCGTATAGGCGAGCTCTTCGAGGATATTGCTGTAGAGCGTAGTCGTTCACAGATAATGGATGCTGTGGATATGCGCCCGGAAACAGTTATGCTTGCTACAGAGGATTCTTGTCATCACGATTGCTGCGGACACGACCATGACCATGAACATCATCATGAACATTGTTGCTGTGGACATGACCACGTGCATAATGATGCTCGCATCATACCTGCCTCAGAAGCTAAGCCGGGAGATGTGCTTATCGTTAGGCCGGGAGATCGCATCCCACTGGACGGCATAATAGTAGAAGGTGAAAGCCGCATAGATACATCGCCTATAACAGGCGAACCAGTACCAATAAGTGCACGGCCGGGATCTGAAGTAATATCAGGCTGTATCAACGTGCACGGCGTTCTTAAAATCCGCGTTATCAAACCTCTGTCAGAATCAATGGTAACGAAAATCCTCGATTCAGTGGAAAACGCCGCTGCCGGCAAACCGAAAATAGATAAGTTCATAACTAAATTTGCCAGAGTCTATACACCTATCGTAGTTGCTCTGGCTATACTCACCGCCATTGTCCCTTCTCTTCTCACAGGCGACTGGGCGATGTGGATCAAAACTGCCATAACCTTTTTAGTTATCAGCTGTCCTTGTGCACTGGTAATCAGCGTTCCGTTGGCTTTCTTTTCCGGTATCGGAGCCGCATCTAAGCTAGGCATCCTTTTTAAAGGCGGCCTAGCTATTGAGGCACTTAAAAATGTCAAAGCAATCATTATGGATAAAACCGGCACTATCACTAAGGGTGTATTTGTTGTAGACAGTATATCGACATTTAACGATATATCTCAACAAGAAGTGCTTTCGATTGCTGCAGCGTGCGAAACATCGTCTTCACACCCTGTAGCTGACAGCATCATTAAAAAACATGAGGAACAGCTCAATGCTTTTCACGAAACTACCCTTTACGTCAATAAGGCTGCATCCATAGAGGAACTTCCCGGAATGGGTATAAAATGCTTGCTCAAATCGAACGATACTGATAATACTGTAACTGCTCTTTGCGGCAACCGTAAGCTTATGGATAAATTTGACGTTACTCTTCCTGAGCTCCTTGAAGCGTCAGGGACTGAAGTACTTGTAGCTTTAGACGACAAACTGATTGGCAGGATCATGATTTCCGACCAGCTGAAGGATGATTCTTTGCAAGCTATGGATCGTCTTAAGTCTATGGGGCTAACACCTGCGATGCTGACAGGAGACAATATGCAAAGTGCTACAGCTGTCGCATCCGCAAGCGGCATATCTAAAGTTAGGGCAGGCTTGCTTCCTGAAGATAAGGTCACTGCACTAAATGAACTACGCAGCGAGCTGGGCGCTGTAATGTTTGTGGGTGATGGTATCAACGATGCACCGGTACTTGCAGGGGCTGACGTCGGTGCCGCTATGGGTTCCGGCGCTGATGCTGCTATCGAAGCTGCCGATGTAGTCTTCATGAGCTCATCTCTTGAATCGATCCCGCAATCTATTTCTATTGCACGTTATACAGGCAGAATAGCTATGCAGAATATAATATTTGCACTGGCGATAAAACTGCTGGTGATTGTCCTGGGGATCGCAGGATTCGCTAACATCTGGGCTGCTGTATTTGCCGATACCGGTGTTGCTATGATTTGTATCCTCAATTCACTAAGGGTTCTGTGGCGGAAGTATTTATAATATATTGCGCGCAAACAAAAATCTTGATAAAATATACTGGGTTAGTTTGGTTTTCAAACCACCCTATCAAAACAACGAAAGGAGCCGGATCTTCCAACATCCGGAGCATACACAAAACATGGATTATAACAAACTGGCGGAGCTGTTATTTCCGCATATAGACAAAACTCCTGAAGATTACGAAGCGATGTTTCCTAAGAGAGAGCTTCCCGAAGGTGCTATGGTAACAAGACTTGGACCAAGCCCTACAGGATTTATCCACCTTGGTAACCTCTATGGTGCTTTCGTTGATGAAAGACTTGCTCATCAGTCAGGCGGCACTTTTTATCTGAGAATCGAAGATACAGACGACAAGAGATATGTTGAAGGCGCTGTTGAAACTATCATTTCATCACTTAAATTCTTCGATATCAATTTCGATGAAGGTGCACTTTTAGACGGAGATATGGGACAGTACGGACCATATTATCAGAGCAAGAGAGGCGAAATCTATCAGTGCTTCGTCAAGAAGATGGTAAGCGAAGGACTTGCTTATCCTTGCTTCCTTACTGAAGATGAGCTTGCTGCTATCAGAGCGGATCAGGAAGCTAATAAAGAAACTACAGGTATCTACGGCAAATATGCTGCCAAGAGCAGAAACCTTACTATAGATGAAATCGAAGCTAACATCAAAGAAGGCAAGCCTTATGTTGTAAGACTCAAGTCAACAGGCAACCACGATCTGCCTTCAGAAGAAATCAAGCACATCAAGGTGAACGATGCCATCAGAGGTGAACTTTCGATGCCTGAAAACAATCAGGACGTAGTAATTCTCAAGGCAACAGGAATACCTACATATCATTTCGCTCACGTTGTGGACGACTATTTCATGAGAACCACACACGTAGTAAGAGGTGAAGAATGGCTCATGTCCCTTCCGATCCATGTAGAACTCTTCGAAAAGCTGGGCTTTGAAATGCCGACTTACTGCCACACTGCAGTACTGATGAAGCTGGACGAAGGCAACAAGCGTAAGCTCAGCAAGAGAAAGGACCCCGAACTGTCACTGGATTACTACAGACAGGAAGGCTACCATCCTCAGGCAGTTAAGGAATACCTGCTGACTATCCTCAACTCAAACTTCGAGGAATGGCGTATCGAAAACCCTGATGCACCTATCGACGACTTCAAGTTCACTACTGAGAAGATGTCAAGCGGCGGCGCACTGTTCGACCTTAATAAGCTGAACGATATCTCAAAGGATGTTCTCGTAAAGATCCCTGCAGCTGAGCTTTGCAAGTTCATGACTGAATGGGCAAGAGAATTCGACGCCGAAAAGCTTCCGCTCTTCGAAGGCAATGAAGAATATATCGAAAAGATTTTGGATCTGGGCAGAAGCGGCAACAAGCCTAGAAAAGACCTTGTTTACGCTAAGCAGATATTTGAATTCATCAGCTACTTCTTCGACGATTATTTCGTTATCGAAGATACTATTCCTGAAAATGTCAGCGATGAAGACGCTGCTGAAATCCTGAGAAAGTACCTTGAAACTTACGATCACAGCGACGATCAGAGCCAGTGGTTCGACAAGGTAAGAGAAATCGGAACAGAAATGGGTTATGCTGCTAAGCCAAAGGATTTCAAAAAGAATCCTGATGACTACAAGGGTCACGTAGGTCATGTCAGCACAGTTATCCGTATCGCCCTCATGGGTCGCAGCCAGTCACCTGACATCTGGGAAATCCAGCAGATCCTCGGCGAAGAAAGAACAAGAGAAAGAATCGGAGCGCTCATCGTGTAAAGCGCACGTCCGCGCAAAGCGCAGCATACGCAATGTAAAAAAATAGAGGAGCTTTTAAAGCTCCTCTTTTGTTATCTTGAAATATTCTGTCTGTGCATTAGTTATATCTTCTAACGCCTGCAAGATGGTTTCCTCTATCCCATTTTTCGTAGTAACTTACATCCTGAATAACGGTATCATATCTGCTGTTTAATGCATGCATCATCTTGCCGCCGCCGATATAAAGTCCTACATGTGTAACACTTCCGCCTGATTTATATACGAGAACGTCTCCCGGCTTCCATGTTGACATCTTATTCTTGTTAACGTATTTGCCGCCTCTTGCCTGAGCACCGCCTGATCTAGGGATTTTCTTGCCGTACAGATACTTGATGGCCCACTGAACGAATCCACTGCAGTCCCAGCCCTTAGGAGTGTTACCGCCCCATCTGTATGGCTTACCTTCATACTTCTTAACAAGAGTTTCCATCTTCTTGGAAACGAGTATCTTAGTATAAGTCTTGGAATATGAACCGTATACTTTAGTTCCGCCTATAGTTTTAAACGGTATTATCTTGTAGTAGTACTTGGATGCTCCGTCGAGACCCTTATCTGTAAATTTGGTAGTCTTGCCGCTTGTTATTGTCTTGATGCGAGTAAACCCTGATTTAGAAGACGTGCTTCTGTAAATGTCGTATCCTGTAGCTCCTGCGGATTTTTTCCATTTAAGCTCAACTGATGAGTACCAGCTCATAGTCTTGCTTGTAAAGCTTATAGCTGCAGGTGTGGTTCTGCCGCTCTTGGCACTTGAAGAATAACCGTAATGTCTCTTACCCTTGCTTGTCTTGTACGCTTTTACCTTGTAGTAATATGTCTTGCCACAAGTCTTTTTCTTGTCTTTATAAGATACCTTGCTGCTTCCCTTAACTGTAGCAATTCTCTTATATTTACCGTTGGCAGATGTGCTTCTGTACACTCTGTACCCTGAAACTCCGGAAACTTTTTTCCATCTTACTGTCAGAGAATTGTATGATGAGCGCTTTACACTGCTTATTACAGGTGTAGCCGGCTGTACCTTCTGTCCATCTACCTTTGAATATGCACCATAAACTCTGCTGCCATCTACTGTTCTGTAAGGACGCACCTTGTAGTAGTACGTCTTACCCAGCGTAAGTTTAGTATTGCTATAGCTTGTAGTGCTTCCTGAAGTGATTGTCTTGATAGCCTTAAATCCGCTTCCTGATTTAGTACTTCTGTAAATCACATATCCCGATGCACCTGCAACCTTAGTCCAGCTCACCTTGATTGATGTATGTGTTCTCGGTGAAGCCTTAACTGTCTTGATGCCGCCAAATACGATGGTGAATGGAATTGAGATTGACTCTCCTTCAACTGTTGCCTTCACATTACCTGTGCCAATAGCAACGTTGTTTTCATATGATATGCTTACATCTGAAAAATCGGTAATAGTCTTATCAACTACTTCTGAAACGCCGTCCTTCTCGTAAGTCATCGCTACGGTCAAAGATACCGGCTTAGGTTTGATTTCGCTTCCTGTATAAGTGTATGAGTTTCCCCCTTCAAAAACGTGGCTCTTATATTCCACGCCTTTGACATCCCAGTCCTCATAGCTTTCTGTAGTATTTTCTACTTCGTCGGTAACTGAAGCACCCCCGTTATTCGTAACAGTTCCCGTTGTCGCAAAACCCATTGTAGCTTCACATAACAACAATGACGTTATCAGTATGAAGCATATTGCTGTTCGTAATAATCTGTTGTTCACTTTATCAACTCCGTTAATTTTTTTGTATGCAAATGGCACACATGTATCCATTTTAACGTATACATCGCCTATTGGCAAACTATTATGGGTTATTTTCACATAACCTTCATAAAAACACTTAATTTGCCTAATTAAATATAACAAAAAATCCCCGGAAATTTCCGGGGATTTTGTTTCTCTAGAATTGATCCTTATGATTAAACCAGTTCTACGAATACCATTTCAGCGTTGTCTCCCTGTCTAGGTCCAAGCTTCAGGATTCTTGTGTATCCGCCCTGTCTGTCTTCGTACTTAGGTGCGATTTCTTCAAACAGTTTAGTTACTACAGTTTCATCATAGATGTAAGCCAGCGCCTGTCTTCTAGCGTGAAGATCTCCGCGCTTGCCCAGTGTGATCATCTTTTCAGCCTGTCTTCTTGCTTCCTTCGCTCTTGTATCAGTTGTTGTGATTCTGCCTTCTCTTAACAGATCAGTAACCAGATTTCTCAACATAGCTTTTCTGTGAGCTGAAGTTCTGCCTAATTTTCTATATCCTGGCATTGCTGCATCCTCCTATTTTATTATTCGTCGCTCTGTCTGAGGCTGAGACCCAGTTCTTCAAGCTTGTGCTTAACTTCGTCAAGCGACTTCTTGCCCAGGTTTCTAACCTTCATCATATCTTCTTCACTTCTGTGTGTCAGTTCTTCAACAGTGTTGATTGCTGCTCTCTTGAGGCAGTTGAAGGATCTTACTGAAAGTTCAAGTTCTTCGATAGTCATTTCGAGAGCCTTTTCCTTCTGGTTTTCTTCCTTCTCAACCATGATCTCAAGACCTTCTGCAGAATCTGTCAGTTCTACGAACAGACTCAGATGTTCCTGCATGATCTTAGCACCGATGGAAACGCCTTCGCTTGGAGCGATGGATCCGTCAGTCCAGATCTCTAAGATGAGCTTGTCATAGTCAGTTACCTGACCAACTCTTGTGTTCTCAACGGTGAAGTTAACCTTTCTTACCGGTGTGAAGATTGAGTCAGTTGGGATAACTGAGATTGGTGTGTTCTCATCTTTATTCATTTCAGCAGATACATATCCTCTACCTCTCGCCAGATTGATTTCCATGATGAGAGTAGCGTTTTCTTCCAGTGTTGCGATGTGAAGATCAGGATTGAAGATTTCTACATCTGCATCACCCAGAATGTCTGCTGCTGTTACTTCTTTTGGTCCGATAGCATTGATCAGCACTCTCTTGCTGTTTTCTCCACCGATCTTAACTGCCAGCTTCTTGAGGTTAAGGATGATTTCTGTAACGTCTTCCTTAACGCCCGGGATAGTTGAGAATTCGTGAAGTATGCCATCGATCTTAACTGATGTAACTGCTACACCCGGAAGTGAGCTTAAGAGTATTCTTCTTAAGCTGTTTCCAAGAGTAGTACCATATCCTCTTTCGAGTGGTTCTACTACGAATTTCCCGTAGTTGGGATCTTCGTTCGAAAATATACATTCGATTGTTGGTTTTTCGATTTCTATCACTCAAAACCCTCCTTTTTATTCCAAAGTAATAACTTATGTTACCTAGTAGCTTACTTGGAATACAATTCGACGATGAGATGCTCAGCTACAGGAGTATCGATTTCAGCTCTTGTAGGTACGGAAAGGATCTTTCCTTCAAGCTTTTCTACGTCTACAGATACCCATGAAGGTACTGTGATTGACATTTCTTTTACTTCCTTGAACTTAGGTGAGTTTGTGCTCTTTTCCTTAACCTTGATAACATCACCAGGCTTAACTGTGAATGAAGGGATGTTTACCTTCTTACCGTTTACCTGGAAGTGTCCGTGGTTAACCAGCTGTCTTGCTTCCTTTCTTGATGAAGCAAATCCGAGTCTGAATACCACGTTGTCTAATCTAGTTTCCAGCAGGATCAGCAGGTTTTCCCCTGTGATACCTGTTTTTCTTGCAGCCTTGTCAAAAAGATTTCTGAACTGAGTTTCCTGAAGTCCGTAAAATCTCTTTGCCTTCTGCTTTTCTCTCAGCTGAAGACCGTAATCGGAAATCTTTGATCTGCCCTGTCCGTGCTGTCCGGGAGCATAACCTCTTCTGTCTAAAGCGCACTTGCTGCTGTAGCATCTGTCACCCTTTAAAAAGAGCTTCTGACCTTCTCTTCTGCAAAGTCTGCAGTTAGCGTCTGTATATCTTGCCATTTGAATGTTTCCTCCCTTCTATTAGACTCTTCTTCTCTTAGGTGGTCTGCATCCGTTGTGTGGAATTGGAGTGATATCTTTGATCATAGTGATCTCAAGACCTGCAGTCTGCAGAGCTCTGATAGCAGCTTCTCTTCCGGATCCAGGACCCTTAACGTAAACTTCAACTGTCTTTAAACCGTGTTCCATTGCACCCTTAGCAGCTTCTTCAGCAGCTGACTGTGCAGCAAACGGTGTGGATTTTCTGGAACCCTTGAATCCCAGTGATCCTGCACTTGACCATGACAGTGCGTTTCCGGACATGTCTGTCAGTGTTACTAATGTATTGTTAAAGGTAGCCTGAATATGAGCCTGGCCTTTTTCAACATTCTTACGTTCTCTTCTCTTTTTTCTAACAGCCTTCTTAACAGCTTTAGCCATATCGTTCTACCTCCTTTACTTCTTCTTTCTACCAACGGTCTTCTTAGGACCTTTACGAGTTCTAGCGTTTGTCTTAGTCTTCTGTCCTCTTACAGGCAGACCTCTTCTGTGTCTGATTCCTCTGTAGCATCCGATTTCCATGAGTCTCTTGATGTTAAGGTTAACATCTCTTCTCAGGTCACCTTCTACCATGTAGTCAGCTTCGATTACTTTTCTGATCTTACCAGCTTCTTCTTCTGTCAGATCTTTTACTCTTGTGTCAGGATTGATTCCTGTCTTCTTTAAGATTTCTCTTGAAGTAGGCCAACCTATTCCGTAGATGTAAGTCAGACCAGCTTCGATTCTTTTTTCATTTGGTAAGTCTACACCGGCTATACGAGCCATATTTTCCTCCTGTTCCCATCTTCCGTCACGCTGCCACACGAGGCTTACATCGTGGGGCGTAATATAAACGGGATGTTACATTAATTTAACTAATACTGATTTGTTTAGCCCTGCTTCTGCTTATGCTTAGGGTTTTCGCAGATAACCATTACTTTACCTTTTCTCTTGATTACCTTGCACTTTTCGCAGATAGGCTTTACGGAAGCTCTAACTTTCATTTGATTTCCTCCTTTATGCCTTTCCTCTCCAGGTGATTCTGCCTCTAGTCAGATCGTAAGGTGATAATTCAACCTTAACTTTATCTCCCGGAATGATTCTGATATAGTTTGTTCTTATTTTACCGGAAACGTGTGCGAGCACTTTGTGTCCGGTTTCAAGTTCTACAATAAACATTGCGTTAGGCTGTGCTTCAACAACTCTGCCTTCCGCTTCTATGACATCCTTCTTTGCCATTGTTTAAACACCTCGCTATTATTCAGCTAATGTGAGCAACTCGGGCTCACCGTCTGTTATTACTACTGTGTTCTCATAATGAGCTGACAGCTTACCGTCCAGGGTAACCACGGTCCAATCATTTGAGAGAGTCCTTACCTCGTATCCGCCTTCACAAATCATAGGCTCGATGGCAAACACCATGCCCTTTGCAAGCCTAGGTCCTCTTCCGGCTTTGCCGAAATTAGGGATCTGCGGTTCTTCATGCATATCGCGTCCGATACCGTGGCCTACGAAGTCTCTGATTACAGAAAAGCCCTCGCTTTCTGCTTTGACCTGAATGGCGTGAGATATGTCTGAAAGTCTGCAGCCCGGCTTGCAAAACTTCAGCCCCTCGAAGAAGCTGTCCTTTGCAGCGTCCATGATCTTTCTTGCCATGTCGCTTACCTCACCTACGGCGTAGGTTCTGGCTGCATCACTTACATATCCTTTGTAGGTCGCACCTGTGTCCACGCTGACGATATCGCCTTCCTTCAGCTTTCGCTTCTTGTCAGGGATGCCATGGACAACTTCATCGTTGACGGATACACATGCGCTGGCAGGGAAATCATAAAGGCCCTTGAAGGACGGTATCATTCCGTGCTTTCTGATGGTATCCTCAACGAATCTGTCTATATCAAGTGTAGATATTCCGGGCTTGATGAAGTTCTCCAGCTCTTTGAGCACGAAGCCTGTCACCTTGCCCGCTTCTCTCATCAGATCTATTTCTTGATCAGATTTGATTATTATCATACCTACTCACCTACAACCTCTACGATGGCATTGAATACGTTTTCAAGACCGATAGTTCCGTCGATATGAGCGATATTGCCGGCCTTTTCATAGTAATCCACCAATGGTTTAGTTTCGTTATTGTAAACTTCGATTCTGTTAGCTGCAGTTTCTTCGTTGTCATCAGCTCTCTGAATCAGTTCTGCTCCGCAAACGTCGCAGATACCTTCCTTTTTAGGAGGGATGTTTACAACGTGGAAAGAAGCTCCGCATGTCTTGCATACTCTTCTTCCGGTCAGTCTGATCATCAACTCTTCGTTATCAACGTCGATGTCCAGAACGTGATCGATCTTCTTTCCCTGTTCTGCCAGGAATTCATCCAGCTTTTCAGCCTGGAATACTGTTCTAGGGAATCCGTCCAGCAGGAAGCCCTTCTGGCAGTCGTCAGCCTTGAGTCTGTCTGTAGCGATTTCTACAACCAGCTCATCAGGTACCAGCTGACCTTTGTTCATATATTCCTGAGCTCTCTTACCGAGTTCAGTGCCCTCTTTGATGTTCGCTCTGAATATATCACCTGTTGATATATGAGGGATATCGTATTTTTCGATTATTTTTGCCGCCTGGGTGCCTTTGCCTGCTCCCGGAGGGCCTAATAATATTAAATTCATACTTAACCTCCTATAATTTCCTGTTTATTTCAGGAATCCTTGATAGTTTCTCATAACCATCTGCTGTTCCAGCTGTTTCATGGTATCAAGGGCTACGCCAACCGCAATCAGAAGTGATGTGCCTCCGAAGTGGAAGTTGAGTCCGCCCAGTTCACTTACCAGTGTAGGCAGTATTGCTACTGCTGCTAAGAAGATAGCTCCCACGAAAGTGATTCTTGTCATAACTCTGTTGAGATATTCGATAGTTGCCTTACCAGGTCTGATGCCAGGGATAAATCCGCCGTTGGCCTTCATGTTGTGAGCAACATCAACAGGGTTAAATGTTACCGATGTGTAGAAGTAAGTGAAGAATATGATCAGCACTACGTTAAATGCTGCATATACCCATACTCCCGGTGAACCCATCGGTGACAGCCATTTTTCAATCCATCCAGCTGCTCCGCTGTCCGGATCCATGAAGTAAGTGATTGTCAGTGGGAACTGCAGGAATGACATAGCGAAGATTACAGGAATAACACCCGCCTGGTTTACCTTCAGCGGAATGTGTGTTGCCTGACCGCCGTACATCTTTCTTCCTACAACTCTCTTTGCATACTGTACAGGTATTCTTCTCTGTCCCTGCTGTACGTAGATAATACCAACGATTACCAGTACACAGAACAGTGCGAAGACGATTAATGTTACTATGCTCATGCTGCCGTCTGCGATCTTAGTCCAGATTTCCTGGATAGCGGATGGCAGTCTTGAAACGATACCTGCAAAGATTATTAATGAGATACCGTTACCTATACCATGTTCATTGATCTGTTCACCTAACCACATGAGGAATGTTGTACCTGCTGTAAGTACCAGTACGATCACTGCTATTGAGAAGAAGTCAGTGCTGATCAGTGCCTGTCTGAATAAACCTACAGAAACACCGATTGCCTGGATGATTGCCAGAGCTACTGTCATATATCTAG
>JAUMXT010000041.1 GCA_030529015.1 Bacillota bacterium
TCATTGCTGTCAAGCTTTCGTGACAATTCTCTCAACAATCGAAAAGCCATCTGAAATTGCCTTGATTCGATAGTACAGTCTGTTCGCCAATCTCTGAAGCGTCTGTCACCTTTAGCATGTACTATGGACTTGCCTCCCGCTCCCTGCATCATGCTGCCTGCAGCCATTTCTCCTGCATGAGGGGTATACTCGTCTCCGTCCGCCGCCTCTATAGTTACTGTATCAGCCTCCGCTATGCGCTTTTCAAGCGCCCTTCTCAGCTCGGCAGAGCTTATGTCTGCACTTTGGAGAAAGTCGGCGAAGGGATGCTGTGCGCTTTGCATATCTTCGAAGAACTTATCGAACAGCTCATCATACTTATATAAGTCAGCCTCCGTCTTCACAAGAAGTGCTCGGCTGAGGATATAAAAGCCTCCGATCGTCTGTCCATGAAGACCTTTTCGCATGGCTTCCAGCAACGAAAGCCACTCCTGGAGAGATACCTTAAAGCCGCCGGCCCGAAGGTAAAGCAAGAAATCCAGAAACATTATCTTAACCCTCCGTATGGATTCTTCACCGCTTCTCTGTCTTCATCCTTTTTTAGCAAAAAGCTCATTAACGGCAGATCGTTTCTCAAATTATTTATCGGCACTCCGCTTCGCATAAGCGCATCGATCCAGTCTAAAAGTTCAGATGTGCTCGGCTTCTTCTTAAGCTCAAAATATTCTCTCACATAGAAAAATGCGTCGAGAGCCTGCTTCATAAGCTCTTCTTCTATATCCGGATAATGTGCCAGCACGATTCTTCGCATCAGAGCTTCATCCGGAAAATCTATGTAATGAAAAGCGCATCTTCGCAAGAATGCATCCGGAAGCTCTTTTTCCGCATTAGACGTTATGATTACGATAGGCGCATGCTTTGCCTTAATGATTTCGTCTGTTTCCGGTATGTAAAACTCCATACGGTCAAGCTCCCACAGAAGGTCGTTAGGGAATTCCAGATCGGCCTTGTCTATTTCATCGATAAGAAGCACGCACTGCTCCCCTGATGTAAAGGCTTCTCCGATTTTACCAAGCTTGATGTATTTCTTAACGTCTTCGACGCCTTCGTTTCCCAGCTGGCTGTCGTATAGTCTTTTGACAACATCGTACTGATAGAGGCCGTCCTGCGCCTTAGTCGTTGATTTGATGCTCCATATGATGAGAGGCTTGCTTAATGCTTTAGCGATGGCTTCTGCGAGAGCTGTTTTACCTGTTCCCGGTTCACCCTTTACCAATAGCGGTTTGTTCATTGATATCGCTATGTTCATGGTAAGCATCAGTTCGTCGTCAATTATATAATCATCTGTGCCTCGAAACTCATAATTTGCCTGTGTCATGTTGTTCTCCTCGGTTTTGTTTAGAAAAGCACCATGCAGCAGCATGGTGCCCTAATTTAAATTCTGTTTATATCTGTAAGGTTGAATTTATCAATAGCCTTAAGCGCTATCTTACAGAGAATTGTAGCCAGTACTATACTTACTACGGCTCCGACTCCGCAAGCGATCCAGTCTATAGCCTTAACGAAGAAGCCTTCGTTCGGCTCTATAGACATGATAGTTATATTACCCATCAAACTTCCCAGTATAATACCGACAATTATTCCTATTACAGTCAGTGCTATGGTGTCACGGTAAATATACTGCTTAGCAGATTTTGATGAATAACCGTTTATCATGAGAATGATAAGCTCTCTGCGCTTTTCATGTATAAATACTGCGTAGAGGTCATACAGTACTACTATTGCCATCAGTATAGAAATTGCCAGATAAAGCAATACTATGGATTTAGTGATCTGAAGGAATTCGTCGAATGTATCAAACGACATCTTGTAATCATTGTCTACCGATTTAACGGCAGCGGTTCCTTCCAGAGCTTTCTCAACAGCTTTAGCGCCCTTATCCTGTGAATCTACAAGATAAGCGTTAGCTTCGCATTTCTCATTGAAAATGTTTTCATATGCTGTTTCATTTACAACCATCTGATAGCTTAAGAGGTAGTGGTCGAAGAAACCTTCTATGGTTGCTTCAAACTTCTTACCTTCGCTGTCAACGAGAGTTACTTTATCTCCAACATCAGCCTTCATGTGGTTATGATATGCTTTGCTCACCCATATACCATCATCATACTTGTTATGGTTAAGGTCGTTATGTATGTTGTAGAAATTGCTGAAGCTACTGTCAATAGCAGCAGTTACAGTTACTGCATTAACTCTTTCATCCGGTAGAATGAGTCTGTAGGATGCTCTGTTAACAGGCGTGCCTTTAGCGCCTGCGCCTTCGATTTTTGTCTCTATATCTGTCTGAGCTTTGTCTTTATCCGATTCAAATTGAACGATCGTATCATACGTATAAACGTCTTCATACTGTCTGTCAAAAGTCTTCTGAAGGTTATCGTTTATAGTCACTGCCGTTACTATCAAAGCAGTACAACCTGCTATACCGATAATAGTTGCAAATACTCTCTTCTTGTCGTTGAGACAGTTGTTGATCACTGTTTTCGAGAACAGCGGCAGCTTTTTCCATACAGCCCATTTTTCGAAGAATCTTTCCTTGCCTGATATGGTGCTGCTTCCCTTAAGCAGTATAACTGCCTGTTTTGCGAGAACGCCTCTACATGCAAGCCAAGTTGTGAACAGTATTACTGCCAGCTCAAGGCCAACCAGTATCAACGCCTCTCCAACATCAAAATACGGTTTATAGGCACCCATGATATAGTTCTTGCCAATTATCTGAGCCAGTATCCGCTCTATGCACTGCGTGCCTATTATTAAGCCTAATATGCTTCCGATAATAACCGCTCCGCCTGAATATGCCAGATAGCTTGCTGTTATTTCCTTTCTTCTCATTCCCAGAGCTTTCTTTGTGCCGATATAAAGCTGCTGGTCGTGAACTATTCTTGAAACTGCCGAATAGCTTACGAGAAGTCCTATTATTATGAACAGCGCCGCCATACTGAATCTCATATTATCGGTAACGTCGCAGAAACGTTCTATACGCATAACGCCGATATTGTTATTTCTCGTCAGAACTGTCCATTCATAATCGCCCAGTTCATCGAACTTGCTTTTATATATTTGAAGAGTTTTTTCACCTTCTTCATATTCGCTTTTTGCATCTTCGAGCAGCTGTCTGTTGGTTTCCAGCAATGCACGGCTCTCGGCTAAAGCATTTTTACCGTTCTCGTATTCTTTTAGGCCTTCATTGTATTCTTCACGAGATCTTTTGATTCTGTCTTTTGCATTATTAAGTTCTATTTCTAATTCATATAACACAGTGCCCAGAAGTTCATAATCACTGTATAATTCATAATAAAGTTCTGCTGTCGTCATGTCCGATGCAGGTGGGAACAAGTCTGAATAATCCGGGAAGAAAGTGTCAATCGTATTCGTAAGGTCGCTGTAAACAGCTTCCATTTCCGCTCTTGGAGGATACTCTTCTTCGGTAAACGGCAGATCTTGCGGTCCCTTACCCTCCTCGATATAACTCGAGATATCAGGACCGGCATCTATAATTGCTCCCATGTCTGCGTACAATTCTTTGCCTTCCAAATATCCTTCATACATCAAGTCATATTCCAACTCAGCGTCTTCAATTCTCTGCTTACCGTCGGCGATTTTTTTCTTTCCTTCAGCAATCTTCCTATCGCCTTCTGCGATTTTAGCACTGCCGTCTGCAATCTGTCTTTCACCGTCAGCAATCATAAGCTTCGCCGCTGCAAGCTTCTCTTCTGCTTCTTTTAACTCACTTTCACCCTGTGCTTTAAGTTCTTCATACCTCGTCTTGGCACAGTCCTTACCTATCTCATCAAAGGTAGCCTTGAGTTCTTGGGATAATCCGTTGTATTTCTTGCCGAATACACTTACTCCCTTTAAATTATCGCAGCATATATAAACCTGCGGAAATCCCAGGTACGCATCTGTATCAAAGCTGTCTATATGAACGTAGGCTGCGCCCTGAACATATCCTGAACCTAGTTTTGATACGCCATATGTATCTTCCTTATTGGAAACATATGCAGGACTCTCTACGATAGCAGTTACGCAATACGTGTCCGCCTTCATGAGAGCTAATCCGTCCTTATCGTCCTCGATATCTATATCATGTGAAAATGTCAAAGTGTCTCCCACCTTGATATCGTTTAAAATCGCGCAAGTGCTGTCCAGTGCGATTTCGCCCTTTTTCTCAGGAAGCTTGCCCTCAACTTTAGTTACAACATTCACGTCTTTAGTAAGTGACATGACTTTGAAAACCATATCATTGCTGCCGCGCTTTAATGTTTGATATGTTAAATATCCCGGTTCAACAAGCTCCACACCTTCAACATCTTCGATCATTTCTATGTTTTCTTCAGTTAATCCGTTAGGATATAGAACTTCGAAATCATATAAATTACCCTTGCTGAATACTTCCTCCGCCGAATTCTGGAGTGCAGGTGCAGTCCAGCTTATTCCTGCGAATATTCCAACGCTGAGCGCAACAAACATCATTATCGAGAAGAACGATTTGAATGTTCCCTTTATGTTATTGTATAGTTCTAAACGTTGTGTCTTTTTCATGATAACGACCTACCACACCAGTTCCTCTGCCTTAGCTCGATGTCTGTTTAAAACGGCTTCATACATACGTCCGTCTCTCATTCTTATAACTCTGTCTGCCATACGAGTTATTTCTTCATTGTGTGTAACCATAACCAACGTGGTTCCTGCTTCTACAATTCTTTCCATCACAGACAGGACTTCTATACTTGTTTCATAATCCAAAGCTGCAGTCGGTTCATCTGCCAGTATAAGCTTTGGCTTCTTGACCAAGGCTCTTGCGATAGATACACGCTGCTGCTGTCCTCCGGACAACTGTGAAGGATAGTTTGTCTTTCTTTCGCCAAGACCTACAAGCTCCAGTGCCTCATCGGAATCCATAGGATCGTCAACAAGCTCCGCTATGAAATCCAGGTTCTGCTTAGCGTTCAGATTAGGCATAAGGTTGTAGCTCTGGAAAATAAATCCGATGTTATCACGTCTGAAATCAGTCAGCTGATCTTGTGTCGCATTAGAATAGTCAACACCTTCATACGTAAACGTACCGCTTGTTGCCTGGTCCATACCTCCGATGATATTAAGAAGTGTGGATTTACCACAACCGGATTCTCCCAAGAGCGCAACGAATTCGCCCTTGTAAATATTAAGATTAACTCCCTTTAATACTTTAGTTATATGTTCACCGTTACGGAACTCACGACATACGTCGTTAATTACGATGATAGGCTCTCCCATGTGCCACGGCTCAGCTATAATGTCGCTGTCTTCTATAGCCATTGCCGCCATAAGAACGATGATTTCGCAAAGGTCAACGTCCTCATCCGTGAAGTTTTCATTGCCTGCGGTATTTATGATCTGTATGCATCCCAGCTTCTCATGTTCATTAGAAAAAGGAACGCAAATCATCGATCCAACGTCAACACCGCTGAAATCTTCTGTAATACCTTTATCGGGAGCAGCTTGAAAATCAGGTATATATGCAGCCTCCTGGCTTTCGTATACCTTTCCCACAATCCCTTCTCCGGGAGCATATTTTCTCTCTGTCAGGTCTATAGGGCTTATCCAGTAATATGGATGCAGTGTTTCATTATCATTCTTATCTGCATACCAAATCACTGCCTGCTCTGCTCTGCAACTATCAATTATAATCTGAAGGCTGCCTTGGAACGCTTCATCCAGAGTTTCCGCCTTAGAAATACACTTCTGGATTTTTCCAATGGCTATAAAATAGTTTCTCATAGATGCATCCATAACGCTTACTCCTTCTTATCTTCTTCAGAGTTTCCCTTTTCAGGATTTTCCTTCTTATCGAGCTCACTTTCGTTTTTATTATTCTTATAGAATCTTTTCTTGTCTCTGGAAGACTTTTCTCTAACCTCATTACCTTCGATAGTAACCACAGTGAATTCTGCGCCCTCCAGCTTTTCCTTTGCCGCACCGTACTGCTGGATAAAATAATCTACAGCTTCCTTCACGGCACGAATGTTTTCGTTTTCTTTGCTAATAGTTCTCTGGCCCGGATACTTCTTAAGGCCTGATTTACCGTGGCTCACCTGATTACGTATGCCGCCAAGACTTGAATATGCGAAGATCAGTTCTTCAAGCTCATCTCTGTCTGCAAGGAGAGAATATGACTTGAGCACGCCTTCGCTCTCCTGTTCTGTAAAGTCTGCTCGCATCTTCGCGAAATCCTGCTGCACCTTAGTAGGATTCTGACGATTATTGATTAATCTTCTTCCGTAGAATTTAATAAAATAATGGTTTATATCATTAAACTGATATCTATCCTTAGGAAGTGTCCTGTTATATTCATTAACAATAACCTCTAATGCTTCCGCCTTATCCTCTTCGTTCTTGGCGTAATAAAGAATTCCTCTGTTAACAAAATCGTTAGGGATACGAGACTCTATGATAGTTAATGTTTGCTGATAAAACTCTTTACGATACGTCCATTTTATAAGCTCAAGCACATCTACAGAGTCTGTGTCTTCGCCTTCTAAAAGAGGTCCGAAATCACGACGGATTCCTGCCTCTAAAACTCCCAGCACATTGCTTTCGAGAGTATCTTTCTCCTTTTCAGGTTGCGTTTCGGCCAATACTTTTCTCAACTCGCAGATACCGTATTCCAGGTCTGCTATATTGCATAAGGATACGCCATCATCTATATACTGCATAGCAAACAGCAGTTTTTCGATATGCTCATTATAAATATTACGTTCTTCCCAGTATCTGCAAAGACTTCCGACTTTACCATACTGTATGAATGCGTTTATTCCTGCCAACAGGTCGTTCATTTCATATCGTTCAAGCTCGTTTTTGATTTCTCCGGCAAAGCCGTCGTTTTCGGTTGATAAAATGCTCTTTATATGAATCTTGTTTTGCCATTCATTCTTTAAGATGGAGAATACAGTTACCATAGTGAAGTCGTCTGTTCTCTCCAGCCCCTGCATATCAATGTAAAGGTTTACTGTTTCTTCTTCTCCACCTGTTAAAGCATCTATTATCTTGGAAATATTCTCAAGATCGACACTTCCCGCGTGATTGTTTGTTGTTGGAATAAACGACATCAAAACATCCTCATTTGATTCCAACGCTCTGAGCTTATATGAATCTGTCAATGTGGAATATATGTAACGCTTAAGCCATGCTTCCTTGCTCTTAAGTTCCAATGGCAACATGCCTATAAGCTCACTGTAAAATTCAGGTTCTTTTCTGAGTATATCAAATACAACGTCTCTTCTCTTACGTTTGCTGCGAGCTCTCAGTTCTGTATAGAATTTATTGAACGTCTTAAGCAGAATGTCTTTTTCTTCTTCCGTAACGTCTTCGAGCATCTCGTATTCTTCCAGGTCAAGTCCTTCCAGGAACTCCGATAATCTGTATCTGTAAAGGCTGTACTCAGAAAGCTTGTTGATATCCGAAACGAAGAACTCATCTCCTGTGCTGAGAAGGGTTTTCTTGAATTCATCGCCTTCGTCATATGTCGCACCTGAACCTATAACCACAATTTCATCTATGTTTACCATAGAAAGCACATATTTTGTGGCAACCTCAGCATGCAAAATACTGTTACAATATTTAGGATTTCCACCATCATTGTTGTAATAGTATTTATACTGGATTCCCTGATTTAAGTTTTCAAGTGACACTAAAAGAATGTTTTTTTCTTTCTGCATAATTGCCCCCTAATTAAATTTCCTTTTCCGTCCATTTACCGCTCTTATATCTCAGTGCGAAACAGAAGAACTGAACTGCCTGAGTAACTAAAATGCTGAGCCATACGCCCTTGAGACCCAGTCCCAAAATCATAACCAACAAATATGAAACTATAGGCTGTACCAGTGTTACGCTGAATGCAGATGCATAGAGAGTATACTTAACATCTCCCGCACCTCTAAGTACACCGTTGAAAATGATCTTGCTTATTTGTATCGGCATTATAACGGCTATGAACAAGTTGATCATCATACACATATCAAGCATATAGTCCTGATCAAAATACAGTCCGTAAAGTATCCGTCCGAATACGAGAAGTATTGCAACCATAATGACCGATATGATAAGACCCGTCTTCTGTGCGATAACACCTATCTTCTTTGCCTTGAGCTTATCCTTTGCACCGAGACTCATTCCGATAAGCGAAACAGCTGCCATTTGCATACCGTCGCCAAAAGCAAAACCCAGGTTCATGAAATGCATACCTACTGCATGCGCCGCATACGGATCTGTTCCTATACGCACGGTGATCATTGAAGTAAGTGCAAACCCTATTCGTGTAAGCAACATTTCTGTAGTGATATTGCCGCCCATTTTGAGCAATGCCATTCCGGCGTCCTTGGTAGGCCTTATTTTATTTTCTTTTATGAATTTATACTGAATATAGCTTTTTCCTCTGCAGATTGCTACTATGCACATAATGCTTGCTACGGTCTGACCGATAACTGTAGCGATTCCGGCACCGGCAACACCCAGTGCAGGGAATCCCAAGTGACCTTCGATGAGCAAGTAGTTACAGAAAATATTTATGATGTTTCCCACAACGTTGGTCTGCAGTGTGATCTTCGTATTGCCGCAGCCTCTAAGCGATGAGTTGATATACATCATAATCAGGTTTGTAAGCATACCACCCATGATTATACGGAAGTACATAACGGTGATATCCGTTGTCTCTTCATTACCGCCGAAAATGACGATAATCGGTTCCGCAAATACAACGCAGACGAATGTAAGTATTATTCCTGCAACTACGGTATATACCATGCCTGTCATGAACAGCTCATGGGCTTCTTGCCTTTTGTCTCCGCCCTTTCTTCTTGCTATTAACGCAGATATTGCTACGTTAGCCGCGAAAAAAATAATATAAATCAATATTTTAGGCTGGTTCGCCAGCGATATACTTGCTATCGCAACTTTTCCCAAAGGTGAAACCATGTATGTGTCCACCATACCTACAATTACGATGAATACACTCTCTACAATTGCCGGCCAAGCTATTTTTAAAGTTTCTTTTACTAAACTGTTGTCTTTAACTATTTTATTATCCAATTAAGCTTCCTCTTCCAGGTTTTTTATTAAAATATGCCTCCGCCGAATTAACTAGTCCAATGAACTTTAATTATACCACTTTCAATGTTTTTCTTCAATAAAAAGCACGCCCATTGGGCGCACTTTTGATTAGATTAATAATTCTTCAAAACTTGTTCTGTTTCGTCTTCATTGTATATGCTTTCGTGGTCGAATTCTTTTATGAAATCATCCTCTGATACCTTCAGCGGCTTATGCTTGCTTTTTCTGACTCTGGATGCTGCTATGGCTATAACTGCCGCAAGCAAGCTTCCGAGCGCTCCCATCTTAGCAGCTGAAACAAGTCCTGCATCTACATATGCACTTTCACATACAAACAGTGCAACAGTGAGGCCTACTCCTCCGATAATGCCTATAAATCTGGCATCTCTGAGAGTCATGCCTTCAGGCAGAGGATATTTAAGCTTAACGGCAAATGCTGTCATGAAATAGATTCCTCCGGCCTTACCGATTATCAATGAAAGCATTATTATCAGTGACAAAACCGACATAGTCGACACTTCTACTCCCGCAGCACTGAAGCCAAAGAAGAAAAGTCCGAAATCAACGATCGGCGCAACCTTTCTTTCAAAATTGTGAAGTGCAGATTCCACCGGCATAAACGGTACTATGAATATCATAGCAAGTGCTGCATGAAGCCCTGCAGTATGCATACCAAACCAGCTTATTGTCCCGCATATCAAGATGTATGCCATAAACGAGTGAACATTCATCCTCTTCATGAAATATGCGATGAGCATAGCTAAAGGTATGAGAAGCAGCCAAATAGGTGTAAACGGTGCATCCGGTGAAGGATAAAATATCGCTATTATCATAAGTCCTATTGCATCGTCCACAACAGCCAGAAGCAACAGGAACTTGATAGCAGGATGGTCATTGCCAAATACCATCTTGGCAACAAGCCATGATAGTGCTATATCTGTTGCTGTAGTAATACCCCAGCCGCTTGAATATTCAGGACTGCCAATCAGCGCGTTTAATATAAAGAATATTATTATAGGTCCTGCTACACCGCCTAATGTAGCCATCAACGGAGTTACGGCTTTCTTCGGCGGGTTAAGCGGTCCATTAGGTCTGAGGCTGTGAACGATTTCAACTGCTGCTATTGCAAAGAACAACGCCATGAACACATCGTTAACAATCCAGTGTATGCTGATTTCTTCTCCTATCAAAGGTGTATCTATTATTTTATGATATGTATGCGGTGCTGCATTAGCCATTACCAAGGCTAACGACACCCCGGCAATCAGTGGCAGCGACGCATCTCTGCACGCTTGTATTATCTCCTTCATATCACTACTTCCTTTCTTGATAAACACCGATAATAAAACGATCATTACCCATCAGGGTGTAGCTTTGATAATACTTTACCATATTTGTCCACTATAAGCAATGTTTTTTTGTGTTCATTTTGCCATATTTATGATATACTACGAAAACACGGTTAAAAATAGGAGAAATATATAAATGAGTTACAAGTTGACAGGAGATTATCACACTCATACTGTCTTTTCACACGGTAAAGGAACAATACGCGAGAATGTCCTGCATGCAAGGCAGTTGGGACTAAAGGCAATAGCTATAACCGATCATGGGCCGGGCCACAACGAGCATGGAATGAAACGTGAATCTGTTCCTGAAATGAGAAGGATAATAACGGAACTGAATAACGAGTTTGATGATATAAAGGTGTATCTTGGGATTGAGGCGAACATAACCAATAGTGGAAACAGCCTTGACATACGACCTGATGAATTCAGCCAATATGACTTTGTCATAGCAGGTTATCACTACGGCCTTGACGATGCATACTGTCTGAAGAACTTTAGAACTTATTCCAAGGGAATCAGGAGTAAGGATCTGATGTTGAAAAATACTCAGATGGTTCTAAATGCCCTTTATAAGAACGATATTAAGATTCTCACCCATCCTGGTGACAAAGCATACTTTGACATGGTTGAAATTGCAAAAGCATGTGCAGATACTAACACTCTTATGGAAATTAATGCTCAGCACGCACATCTTTCGGTAAAGCATATTAAGATGTGTGCAAAAACAGATGCAAAGTTCATCATATCAAGTGATGCTCACAAGCCTGAAGAAGTAGGAAATTTAAGGCTTGCACTTCTTCGTGCAAAGGAAGCAGGCCTTGACCTGGAAAGAATAGTAAACCTTGCTAAAGTTGAATAATGTGGATTACATAGCCGGAATTCTCACTTGTCGTCCTAATTTTGAAATAAAAAAACTATAAGATCTTCTTGCACTTGCCTACCAACTTCCCTCGGGTTTGAAGAATATGCTCGGCGGTGTTTTAATTGGCGGCATTTCCCTGCTCTTCGCGTTGTAGGTGATGATAATGAGTTGCATTCCAAAAAGGATGATGTTATTCTTATTCTAAGATACCGTGATTCCAAATAAAATTACTACGGAAAGGAGCATTTGACAATGAAGAAATACTTGTTACTGGTTCTTTTGCTACTCTTCACGGTGGTCCTACTCTCTGCTTGTGCCGAAAAGGACGCCCCGGTTCATCCCAGTACCTATTTAGACCTTTCCATCTACGATGATTCCGAACAGGAAGAAACTTGGTCGGAAGAGAAAACAGAATCGACTACAGAAACTGTTCTGCCCGATTACAATTCTGATTCGGTTACTTGTAGCGTTTGCCATGGCGATGGGAAATGTGCCGAATGTGGTGGTGATCAATGGGTCTGGGCTAACGAATGGGTATATATTAACGGTTCACCTGAGCTTGAAACTGTCAATAAGTTATGCGATGGAATCTATTGCAGCGGCGGCACATGCTCTGTGTGCGGCGGCAGCGGCAAAGTGTCCAACTGATCCGCAAGATTGTTTATGCACCGTTATGAACTGAATATAATTTAAGAACAAAATGTATATAAACACAAAATACCGCAGCGGTTTTACGTCGCTGCGGTATTTATATTCTTACGAAGAATGTTGACTTGTGGAGGCATGTTTCGTCACGCCAAAGCCCAATAAAAAATCAGAGAAGCGTTTAACCTCTCTGATTATATAAGCTCATTATTAAGTTTCTGTCTCGATAAATTGGGATTTGTTATTCTCGTATAAACCCATACTTGCCGATAAAGTACAGATATACAAGACTGATTACAACACCTACCAATCCATATAACGCATCAATAATATCTGTGGTGTTCAAAATAGGTAAAAATATTTCATATATGAAATTCACTACAATCAATAGAATTCCCACCATTATAGTGGAAACATACTCTTTCCCTGTCGACAGCAACATATATCCAATCAGCGTACACATCATTAAACTCAATGTAAAATTGGTGATATGGGAATTAATTACTACACTTATAACATAAACATCTTCGTTGAATATGTTAATCCATCTAATTATCACTAACAGAAAACAAAGGATGAAAATTGATAGAAGAGATGTCGTTGTAAATGATTTTTGCTTTAATGTTTGCATGATATCTACCTCGCCAAATTCAAATTCGTAATATATAGAGTGAAGAGTATACAACTCTTTGCTCTTTCGTAATATAT
>JAUMXT010000042.1 GCA_030529015.1 Bacillota bacterium
ACGCTGATGACATTGCCGGCAATTATTATCGGACTGTCATTCCATGAGTACGCTCATGCAGTCGTATCGTACAGACTGGGGGACCCAACACCTAAAATGCAGGGAAGAGTCACAATAAATCCGTTGGCGCACATAGATCCGCTGGGTCTTGCTGCTCTGATTTTTGCAGGTTTCGGATGGGGCGTTCCTGTTGAGGTCAACCCTACTAATTACGCTAACAGAAGAAAAGGGGAATTTCTGGTGGCGATAGCAGGCGTTACAATGAATCTTATTATTGCCATCGTATTCGCGCTTATTGCAAAGGTGCTGCTGATGACTCTAGGGGCTGCGGCGCTCAGCACAAGCTGGGGAAGTGTTCTTTGGACGATGATCATGTATGTTATTCAGATAAACCTGGTGCTGATGATATTCAACCTGATCCCTTGCCCACCACTTGACGGATTCTCGATCATAAGCGAGATATTTAATCTCAAGACAACAGATCTGTACTGGAACATTTACAGATACGGTGACTTCATTCTGATGGCACTTATCATATTCGGCGTTACAGGAAGAATCATTTCACCGGCAGTTTATACACTGTTCGGATTAATACAGAATTACATCATATTCTAGGATGGCTTGCGAAAGGAAAAAAGGAACGAACATACATGGAATATCTTAATAAATTAAACAACGAACAGAGAGAAGCGGCGATGCATACCGAAGGTCCGCTCCTTATTTTAGCGGGAGCAGGAAGCGGTAAAACAAGCACCATGACCCATCGAATCGCATATATGATCAGAGAAAAAGGTGTGGATCCGTACAACATGCTGGCTGTTACATTCACCAATAAGGCTGCAGGCGAAATGCGTGACCGTGTGGAAGATCTCGTAGGCGAAGGCATAAATATGTGGATACTGACATTCCACTCAGCCTGCCTGAGAATACTTAGAGCCAATGCCGAGGTGCTGGGATACGGCAGGGATTTCGCGGTTTACGATCCTACGGACCAGAAAACTCTCATCAAGAATATATCAAAAGAATTGAATATCGACAATAAACGATACAACCCGGCGTACTTCCTGAGCATAATAAGTAAGTGCAAAGAGCAGCGCGTTTCTTCGGAAGAGTATCTTAGGATTCACGGAGATGATCTCAAAGGGAAAATGGCCGGACAAGTATACGACAGATACGAGAAAACATTAAAGAAAAACAATGCCATGGACTTCGACGATCTGCTGCTTAACGCAGTAAGATTATTCGAAAAAGACGAAGCTGTACTGATGCGATATCAGCGCAGATTCAGATACATAATGGTAGACGAATATCAGGACACCAACCAGATCCAGTACGCGTTCATAAAGATGCTGGCAGAAGCGCATAATAACATTTGTGTGGTAGGAGACGACGACCAGTGTATCTACCAGTGGAGAGGCGCAGACATAAGAAACATCCTGGAATTCGAGAAGGACTTTAGGGACGCCAAGGTGATAAAGCTTGAACAGAATTACAGATCGACGTCGAATATTCTCGATGCGGCCCATTCCGTCATAGCTCATAACAAGGGCAGAAAAGACAAGAAGCTTTGGACCGAGCAGGAAGCGGGATATAAGCTTATCTATCATAGAGCTGAAGACGAGAAGGAAGAGGCGCAGTTTGTTGCCAGCGAAATAAACCGCATGAAGGGACCAAGCAGGAAATACAGCGATTTCGCGATACTTTACAGAACTAATGCTCAGTCCAGAAACTTCGAAGAAGCCCTTTCCAGAAGAGGCATACCGTACAGAGTACTCGGCGGTCTCAGATATTACGACAGAAAAGAAATCAAGGACATGATGTGCTACCTCAGACTGGTACAGAATCAGGCTGACGACCTGGCACTTACAAGAATCATAAACGAGCCGAAGAGAGGCATCGGTGGCAAAACCATCGAGAAAATGACTGCTCTTGCGGAAGTTAGAGGCGAGAGTCTGTTTACGACTATGCTGGACAGAGAAGTTACAAGCAGTTTCTCATCAAAGGCATCAGCCAATATAGAAGCCTTCACAGAGCTCATCAGCTCATACAGCGATGAAAAAGATAACTTGAGGATATCTGACATGTACGATGGACTCCTCGTCAAGTCAGGTTACCTTAAGGCGCTGGAAGATCAGAACACTCTCGAGGCCGAAAGCCGTATCGAGAACTTGATGGAATTCAAATCGGTAATTTACGATTACGAGGAAGAAGATCCTAATATATCCCTTGCGGAATTCATGGAAAGAATCGCGCTTTTGGCGGAAGTGGACAATCACGATGCAGACGAAAACGCTGTCGTGCTCATGACAATGCACAGCGCCAAAGGGCTGGAGTTTCCGTTTGTATTCATGCCGGGCATGGAAGACGGCCTGTTCCCGGGATGGAGAGCTTTTGACAGAGAAGACGGACTTGAAGAAGAAAGAAGACTCTGCTACGTAGGAATCACAAGAGCAAGAGAAAGACTTTGGCTTACAGGCGCGGAAAGGCGCACTTTATATGGCAAGACCGATTATACAAGAGAGTCTCAGTTCCTTCGTGAGATGGACAGACGCCTCATCGAAGGCGATGCTATATATGAAAAGAAATCGGCTGATAAATCGGCAGGAGCATTTATAGACGGAGCGTCCGAATCAACGCCGTTCAAACCGTTCGATCAGCTGAAATATGCACGTCAGCAGACTAAGAAAAACGTAGCGGCAGGCGGCGCGGGAGCAGGACAGGACCTGGCGGCAGGTGACCGCATATCCCATCCGAAATTCGGAGAAGGCGACGTCATATCATGCGATGGCAAAATCGCAGAGGTGAGATTTGCATCCGGCACCAAGAAGCTGGCTTTAGGATTCGCACCTCTTAAAAAACTGTAGGAGAAGCTATGGAACAAAAACGTAAGCGTATGGAAGAGCTGGTAGCCGTACTCAACAAGGCAGCCAGAGTATATTATCAGGAAAGCAGCGAGATAATGTCTAATCGGGAATATGATCAGCTTTATGATGAACTTGAGGCTCTCGAAAAAGAGCTCGGGATCACTAAGGCCAACAGTCCGACGGTGAGAGTAGGTTATGAGGTGGCCAGCGGACTGCCTAAGGAAGACCATCCTATGCCGATGCTTTCGCTGGATAAAACCAAGAGCGTAGACGACCTTAAAGGCTGGCTTGCAGATAAGGACGGCATTCTTTCATGGAAGCTGGACGGGCTTACGATAGTTCTCACATACGAGAGCGGTGCCTTGACAAAGGCCGTTACCAGAGGCGACGGAATAACAGGAGAAGTTATTACAAATAATGCGAAGGTGTTCGATAACATCCCGCTTACGATACCTGCGTCGGGAACGGTTGTAGTGAGAGGCGAGGCAGTAATAAGCTACAGCGATTTCGAAGAGATAAACAAGCAGATCGGCGATACCGATGCTAAATATAAGAATCCGAGGAATCTTTGCAGCGGAACTGTCAGACAGTTGAATAATGAAATCACGGCACAAAGACACGTCAAATTCTATGCATTTTCTCTGGCAGAGGGAGAAGCGTTTGATTACCGCCATCAGCAGATGGACTGGCTGGAAACGCTGGGCTTCGAAACGGTAGAAAGAGTAAACGTAACGGCAGAATCTATAGAAGACGCCGTTGGGCGCTTTGCAGAAAAAATCGAAGGATTTGACCTGCCTTCAGACGGACTTGTGCTCATATACGATGATATAGAATATGGCAAATCCCTCGGAACAACATCGAAATTCCCGAGAGATTCCATCGCGTTCAAGTGGAAGGACGAGATGAAAGAAACGGCCTTAAAAGAAGTGCTTTGGAATGTATCGAGGACAGGACTCATCAATCCGATTGCCATATTCGAACCGGTGGAACTGGAAGGAACTACAGTAAGCCGTGCGTCGGTCCACAACTTGAGCATAGTTAGGAGTCTGGCACTGGGCGAAGGCGATACGATAAAGGTTTATAAAGCCAACATGATAATTCCGCAAATCGCAGAAAACCTCACAAAAAGCGGAACGATCAAACCTCCGGCTGAATGTCCTGTGTGCGGAGCGTCTACTGAGATACACGATGATAACGGAGTTGAAACGCTCCACTGTCCTAATCCGGAATGCCCGGCTAAGCTTATAAAAGCTTTCACGCATTTCGTCAGCAGAAACGCTCTCAATATTGAAGGCCTGTCGGAAGCAACGCTGGAGAAATTCATTGATGAGGGCATGGTCAGAACGTTTGCTGACTTGTTTAAGCTTAAGGCTTGGGAGGAACGCATAGTGACCATGGAGGGCTTCGGACAAAAGTCCTTTGATAACCTCCTGGAGGCTACTGCAAAGGCGGCAAACACCACTCCGGCAAGGCTGCTTTATGCTTTGGGGATTCCTAATATAGGCGTGGCAAATGCTAAAATGATAGCTAAAGAATGCAAGAATAACTGGGAGAAAATTGCAGGGCTTGATACTGCTGAGCTGGCGGCAATCGACGGCATAGGCGACATTATGGCAGAGGCGTATGCAGAGTTTTTCAAAGACGAAGAAAAGCTCGCGATCATAAGCGACCTTCTGGAAGTTCTAAATATAGATCAGTCTTTCACAGAAAGTACGGGAGGAAGCCTATCAGGCAAGACCTTCGTCATAACCGGCAAGGTTTATCACTATGAGAACAGAGATGCGGTGAAGGCGGCAGTTGAAGCTGCAGGCGGCAAGACGGCATCTTCTGTAAGTGCGAAAACGGACTACCTCATTAATAACGATATCACTTCCGGATCTTCGAAAAACAAGAAGGCTAAGGAACTGGGAGTACCGATAATAACAGAAGAAGAATTCATGGCAATGCTGGGATAAACAGGAGAAAAGAAATGCTTGAAACAGGTAAACTAGACAGCGATCTGCTTAAGCGAATCGTGTTTGACAAAATCACATACAGAAGCGATGACGTCAAGGTAAGACCGGGAATCGGCGAAGATTGTGCGGTAATGGATTTCGGTGATTATGACTGCATAATGTCTACAGATCCCATAACTGCAGCGGTCAGCGACATAGGAAGGCTGGCCATACATATAACATGTAACGACATCGCATCAAACGGAGTTCAGCCTCTGGGTATCATGCTTGCTGTAATGCTTCCTGAAGGAACGACGGCAGATGATGTAGAGCATATAATGTCACAGGCGGCAGAAACGGCAGCGACGCTAAAGGTTGAAATCATCGGAGGACATACAGAGGTCACACCTGCAGTAAACCAGCCGGTCATAGTATCTACAGCTATCGGCAAAGCGGCAGGCGGCGTTTCTCAGAGCGGCAATGATATGAAGGCCGGAGATTACGTAATGATGACTAAATCGGCAGGTCTTGAAGGCAGCGGCATAATCGCATGCGACTATGCAGACAAGCTTAAATCCGTGCTGACCGAGGAAGAGCTTGCCAGAACCGTAGGCTTTCTCGATATGGTAAGCGTAGTGCCGGAGGGAATAGCGGCAGGCAAAGTCGGAACTCACGGCATGCACGATATTACTGAGGGCGGCATCCTGGGAGCTGTATGGGAGATGTGCCAGATAGCAGGTAAGGGCGTTCAGATATGGGAAGATAAAATTCCGATGGAGCCCGAGACAAGAAAAATCTGCGAATACTTCAATATAGACCTGTTAAGACTTATATCGAGCGGTTCTATGGTAATAATCGTTCCTGAAGATAAGAAGGATGAGATGGAAAAAGCGATGGCTGAAGCCGGCGTCAAATCACACATCATCGGCAGGATAGAAGAAAAAGAATTCGGTATCAAGATAGATGGCACGGACATAGCGCCGCCGTCATCTGATGAGATATATAGAGTAGTAGGTAAATTTTAGTGTTGAAGTTACTTACAGGTTACTGGTATAATTTTAAGTAACGATTTTAGAGTTAACAGTATAGTTTTAGAGAAAAGAGGAATAAACAAATGCGAAATCTCAGAAAAGAATACGAAGCTAAGCTTACAACTGCTGAAGAAGCTGTAAAAGTAGTAAAATCAGGCGACTGGGTGGACTTTGGATGGACTATCGGAATTCCGTATGACTTGGATGCAGCAGTAGCTAAGTGGATCAAGGAACAGGATCTTTACGATGTAAACTTCCGTGGCGGTATAGCGCTCAGAGAACTGGAAATCTTCAAGATTGAAGATGCTGCTAAGCACATCTCATGGAACAGCTGGCATATGACAGGCATCGAAAGAAAGATGATCGCAAGAGGCTTCTCATTCTATGCACCTATCAGATATTCAGAACTTCCTAGATACTACAGAGATCTTCCTGATCCGGTAGACGTAGCAATGATCAGAGTTGCTCCTATGGATAACGAAGGATTCTTCAACTTCGGACCTGCAGCATCACATCTTAGAGATATGTGCAACAGAGCTAAGCACATAATCCTGGAAGTAAACGAAAATATGCCTGTATGTCTTGGCGGACATCCTGAAGGCGAAAAGATCCATCTTTCAAAAGTACACGCTATCGTAGAAAGCGATAACAGACCTATGGAAGCTATGGGTGCAGCTCCTTCAAGCGACATCGACAAGAAGGTTGCAGAACTGATCGTAGAAGAAATCCCTAACGGAGCATGCCTCCAGCTGGGTATCGGCGGAATGCCAAACGCAGTAGGTTCAATGATCGCAGAATCAGACCTTAAGGACCTGGGCGTTCACACAGAAATGTTTGTTGACGGTTTCGTTGACATCGCAGAAGCAGGCAAGATCACAGGCGCACAGAAGAACATCGACAAGGGCAGAATGGCTTACGCATTCGGTGCAGGCTCACAGAGAATGTACGACTTCCTCGATGACAACCCTGATTGTCTGTCAGCACCTGTAGACTATACTAACGATATCAGAGTAGTAAGCTCACTTGACAACTTCATTTCAATCAACAATGCAGTTGACATCGACCTGTTCGGACAGGTAAACGCTGAATCAGCAGGAACAAAGCACATCTCAGGTTCAGGCGGACAGCTTGACTTCGTATTAGGCGCATACCTTTCCAAGGGCGGCAAGAGCTTCATCTGCCTGTCCTCAACATTCAAGGATAAGGAAGGCAACCTGAAGTCAAGAATCAGACCTACACTGACAGAAGGTTCAATAATCACTGACACAAGATGTAATACTCATTACGTAGTAACAGAATACGGTAAGGTTATCCTCAAGGGACTTACTGTATGGGAAAGAGCAGAAGCTCTCATCTCAATCGCACATCCTGATTTCAGAGAAGAACTAATCAGAGACGCTGAAAAGAACGGAATCTGGAGAATGAGCAACAGACGATAGTTTGTTTTATGATGTCGGAAGCGTGACAGAAGTGTGACAAGAGCATGTTTTATGTATATGGAGTCCTGTCATGGCGGTATATACATAAAACCATCTGAAAAATAATAAAAAATGATCAAAAAAACGGTAAAATCGGTTAAAAAACACTGATTTTGCCGTTTTTTTAGTGGCGAAACGACTGAAAACTATTTAAAGTTTTCTGTCAATTATATATAAAAGTGTGTTAGAATATGGGGTAACGGACATGAAAGGAAAATCATAATGAAAGAAACATATATTTCTGATATCAAAACTAATCAGGAACTGATAACATACCTTATCGTCAAACAGGTGGCAGTGAAAGTAGGCTCCAATAAGAAGGCGTACCTTGATTTGCTGCTGGCAGACAGAACAGGGGAAATATCAGCCAAGAAATGGGACATCGCAGACGAGGAACTACCGGGTCTTGAGAAAATCAAGGAAGGCAGCGTTATTAAAGTGAAGGCGATCGTAACCGAATGGAACGGCATGAAGCAGCTGAGAGTCAGCAGAATAAGACAGACATCGGCTGAAGACAATATCGATATGAAGGACTATATCAAGGCTGCTCCGGAAGACGCATCCGATATGTATAATTACATATACGACAAGGCGAATGCGTTTGAAGATAATGAGCTTAAGGCTATCTGCATGAGAAGACTTACGGAGAACAAGGATAAACTCATGTATTACCCTGCAGCTCAGAAGAATCACCATGCAGAGCTGGCAGGACTTCTTTACCACATCAAGAGAATGCTGATGATGGCAGAGAAGGCATGCGAGGTTTATACTAACCTGAACAAGGAACTTGTGATGGCAGGCGTCATCCTTCATGATATGGAAAAGCTCAATGAGATCGTTGCCAACGAGCTTGGCATCGCCTCAGGTTATTCCTTCGAAGGAAAGATGCTGGGTCACCTGGTTCAAGGCGTAAGAGAAATCGATAAGCTTGCAGAAGAGCTTGGCGTATCAAGAGAAAAGGCAGTGATGCTCGAGCACATGATGCTCTCCCATCACTATGAGCCTGAGTTCGGAAGTCCTAAGAAGCCGCTCTTCCCTGAAGCAGAAATGCTTCACTATCTCGATATGATAGATGCTAAGATGTTCGACATGCAGGAAGCTATCGAGAAGACAGAGCCGGGAAGTTTCAGCGACAAGGTATGGACACTCGACAACAGAACCATATACAGAGTGACAGAATAAAGGTATTAAAATAAGGGTATTGAACACAAGGGGTTTTAAGGAGAAAGGTGCATAACAAATGATAAAATTACCAAAAGACATAAACAAGATCATAAACCAGCTGACAAATTCAGGATATGAAGTTTACTGCGCAGGACAGTGTGTCACAGCATCATACGCAGGAGCAGATCCACTCGACTGGGACCTTTATACAGACTGCCCTCAGGACAAGCTAAAAGAGCTTTTTCCTGAAGGAGAATCCATTACCAAGAGAACCACAAGACTTGACTATTCCACCGAAGTCATTTCAGATGACCTTAACGTGGCAGACCATTTCGAAGGCGTTATCGCTGACATCGTAACGCTTCAAGGTTCCATAGAAGATCAGGTTAAGATCTACGACCTTACGGTAGAAGCTATCGCAGAGCATCCACAGAAATCACCGGTAGATCCATACGGCGGCAGAGAAGACGCTAAGGCAATGCTGCTTAAGCCTGCACCGGGAGCAGAAGAAACTTACAAGAAGTATCCTGAGAGAATGCTCAAGGCTATCAAGTACGTATCGCTTTATGGTTTCGACCTGCACAAATCAATGGCAGAACTGCTGAACAAAAATGCGAGACTTTTGCTTCAGGGAGACAAGGAAGAGATTCTTTACGAATATATCCAGATTTTAAGCGGCAAGAATCCTGGCAAGGCACTTAAGATGATGGCTGACCTGGGCCTTCTGGCGGGAGTTATCGGCGAGAAAGCAGTTTCGTCTGCAGGTAAATCCGCCGTTAAAGAATTCGACATACTGGTAAACAACATAGATAAAACTAAGCAGATTCCACTGAGAAGAATGGCACTTGTCGCAATGTGCTTCGGCAAGCGTTATAACGATATCATCAGCTACCTTCCGCATGATGAAGAAGACCTCGATATGCTCATCGATGCAGACAGATATACTCAGGACCTGCACTTTGCGGGAAACGATGTAATGCTGAAGAAGTTCATCTATAAGCACGGATGGGATAAGTTCCACTTCTACGATAAGCTTAGTAAGGCACAGGTAATCGTATTTGATTACAACGATGCGAAGATCGAAGGTCGTGAACACATACTTAAGATGATTGCTGCCGAAAGACAGCCTATCTTCGAAGAAGATCTGGCAATTGATGTCAATGATATCATGGAAGCAGGCATAACAGACGATCCGGCAAGAGCAGAGTACATACTGAGCCTGCTGCCGGCAGTAGTTCATCAGAAACCTAAGAAGAATGAAAGAAAAGAACTCCTGACACTGGCTAAAAAATACAGCAAGAGTAAGATGAAAGCAGGTCTCAGAGGAGTAGAATGGCTGAGATAATGTTAGAAGAAAAGCAAGGGACGATAGTAGAGATAATATTTCATAACAACGAAAACGGCTACACTGTAGCCGTTTTTGAAACGGAAATCGAAGCCTTTACGGTAGTAGGCAATCTCCCTGCTGTCGGAGTGGGCAGAAGCTATCTTCTTACAGGCGAATTCATCGAACACCCAACTTACGGCGAACAGTTTTCTATAAAAAGCTTCGAAGAAGTGATGCCGTCAACAGAAGAAGGAATAAGAGAATTTCTGGCGTCAGGTGTCATGAAGGGAATAGGTCGCAAAACTGCGGCCGGCATAGTTTCAAAGTTCGGCAAGGATACTCTAAGGATTATCGAGGAAGAGCCGGAAAGGCTGTCGGAAATCTCAGGAATAGGAGAGAAGACAGCTGCCAAGATAGCTGAAGCTTTTGCAAAACACAGAGAATTCGCCAACGTAACTCTTTATCTGCAGCAGTTCGGCATAAGCACCAACTATGCCATGAAGCTTTACCAGGTTTACGGTGAAGATACTATCAAGGCGGTAGAGGAAAACCCTTATAGGCTGGTGGAGGACGTCTTCGGGATCGGATTCAAAAAAGCAGATAAGATTGCCGAGAAAATGGGCGTTGCGGCAGATGACGAGTACAGGATCAAGAGCGGGATAAAATTCACCCTTAGCTATTTTGCGGGAGAAGGCAATACGTATTTGCCGCAGAGTGTGCTTTGCGAGAAGACAGGACAGCTCCTGGAACTGCCGATAGATATGATTGAGGAGCATCTCATATCGATGGCGTTTGAAGGAGATGTACATATAGAGAACCTTGAAGGCAGGAGCGTCGTGTTCCTCATGCCGTATTTCATAGCCGAGCAGAATGTTTGCCGTCATTTGGCAGAGATAAATGCAGCGGCGTTAAAACCGATAGCAGGCAGCGTCGACAAACTCATAGAGAGAACGGAAGCTGCGACAGGCATATACCTTTCGGACAACCAGAAGCACGCCGTAACCACATCGCTCAACATGGGCGTTTCGGTAATCACGGGAGGTCCGGGAACAGGTAAAACGACGATAATAAATACCATCATAAACATCCTCGAAGACAGTGGGCTTAAGACGGCGATAGCTGCGCCGACAGGAAGGGCTGCCAAGAGGATCACAGAGACTTCGGGCCACTACGCATCGACGATCCACAGATTGCTGGAATACTATTATTCCGAGGGCGAGGACATGATGCGATTCGGCAAAACGAAGGAAGACCCGCTGGATTTTGATGCGGTTATAGTAGACGAAGCATCCATGATAGATCTGATGCTGATGAACGGTCTTGTCAGCGCTATAAGACCGGGCACGAGACTTATAATCGTGGGAGATGCGGACCAGCTGCCGTCGGTAGGTGCAGGCAACGTACTTCGAGACATCATAGCCAGCGAATATATTTACTGCACACGCCTTACAGAGATTTTCCGTCAGGCGGGAGAGTCCATGATAGTAGTAAATGCCCATAGGATAAATAAGGGAGAATATCCTGATTGTAATGCAAAGGACAAGGATTTCTTCCTGCTGAGGCGCAGCACGGAGAAAGAGATGCTGGCCACTATCAAAGAGCTCTGCCTTACAAGGCTGCCGGAGTACTACGAGGATCTGGAACCTACAGCCGACATACAGATATTGACACCTGTAAGAAAGGGGCTTTTAGGCAGCATCAATCTCAACAAGGAACTTCAGGAGGTGCTGAATCCACCGAACAAGAGCCTTGAAGAGAAAACCTTCGGGGAGCGCACTTTCCGCGAAGGCGACAAGGTTATGCAGATAAAGAACAACTATCAGCTGACATGGAAAAACCTCGAAGATTTCACCGACGGGGAAGGTGTATTCAACGGGGATGTCGGCTTTATCAAGAAGATAGACCGCGAATTCAATGAAATCACGGTAGTATACGACGAGGTGAAATACGTCACATACAATTTCAATCAGCTTGACGAGCTGGAGCTGGCATACGCCGTCACTGTACACAAGAGTCAGGGCAGCGAATTCCCGGTGATCATAATGCCGGTCAGCTGGTTCCCGCCGATGCTGGCCACAAGAAACCTGCTCTATACGGGGGTAACGAGAGGCAGGAAGGCAGTGGTGCTGGTGGGCTCGGAAAACAAGCTAAAGGGGATGGTCGACAACGACCGCATAAGCGAGAGATTTTCAGGTCTTGGGTCTAGGCTCAAGAAGTATCTGAACATGGGGGAATAACATGAAGGGGAATATTGGGAAGATGGCGGACGCTTTGCTTGAAGCGGTATTTCCGTCGAATATTTATTGCATATGCTGCGGCAGCCTCATAGATAAAAGCAGGCCGTACGCCCTGTGCGACATTTGCATGAAAAAATTTCACTGGATAACAGGACGTGCATGCGAGAAGTGCGGCAAAGCTCTGCCGGACACCTTTAGAGGCAAATACTGTTACGACTGCATGACATACGACCACTGCTTCACCAAGGGGTTCAGCTGTCTGACTTACGGGCTTCACGAGCGAGAGGTGCTGCTGGACCACAAATACAACGGCAGGGGATATCTCGGGGCTAAATTCGGCGACATTCTTTATGACCGTATCTCTTGTGAAGATATAGAGGTTGATGTTATAATACCTGTGCCGATAAGCGCGGGAAGGATGAAGGTCCGCGGCTATAACCAGTCGGCTCTCATGGGCAGACAGCTTTCGAAACGCTGGGGCGTGCCTATCGATGAAACCGTTTTGGTGAGAAAAAAAGAAACGACTCTGTTGAGAAGCCTTAATCCGGCTGACCGTCGTTTGGCTCTTGAAGGGGCTTTCGCCATTTCTGCAAAGCGCACTGATTCTGCAAAGCAAACGGCTTCGCGAAGCGCTGGTAAGGAC
>JAUMXT010000155.1 GCA_030529015.1 Bacillota bacterium
GCGGAAACGGTAGACAGCAGCAGCATATGGCAGAGATACATGCCGTAACTGGAATTCGACACCGGGAGAAGTATCTTCTCGTAGAACCATCCTCCTGTTGTGATTTTGCGGAAAAGCAGCACCCAGGCGATTGTCATCAGGGCAATGCCCGCACCATCATTCAGCCAAGGGACTTCCCATATTGCTGCGAGCCCTACCGGCCCCTCTATAGGAAAGTTTCCATTGGAATCCTGCCATACTCCTGACAGGAATCCGAATGAACATATGGTGAATCCTATGAAGAATAGTGGCAGAGCGACAGACAGAGTCTTCTTCCATGACAATTCTCCGACAAATCTTCGGAAATAAAGTCCCAGCATAAGATAACCTATGAAGCCGCTCAGGTAATAGAACAAACCGTATGTATTCCAGCTTGCCTCTCCCCATAATGGGAATTTTGCCGGATTCGGAATGCCTGAAGGACCGTATATGACAGGAGCAGGACCACCGATCCATCCGCGGATCAAAGGGATGAGGGTCGTAAAGAGCCATATGGCCAGATAGAACTGCAATTCCTTTTTGGAAACCTTTTCTGCCCAAGGTGAGAGAAGCGGTATCAGGAGATATATTCCGACTATCATATAGACAAACCAGAGATGTCCTGCCGCATAATTGAAATTGAGCATAAGATCCTTGAAATTCTGTACCGGTTCGCCCCAGACAAGAGCATATATCACAGTCCAGAAGATAAACGGAATAAGAATTCTTGCTGCTCTCCTGCGGAAAAATTCTTTTGTATCATAGTGAAGCGGGAACTGCAGATAGCTCGAGGCGATTACGAATAGAGCAACTGCAGCCCTTGGAAGTACATTCAGGACAGATACCCAGATTGCATCTGTTTTAGTGAGTATCAGAGAGCCTTCACCGCCTAAGTAAAACGGTTCACAGCAATGGGTCAGCATTACAAAGAAACATGCAGTAACCCTCATCCAGTCAATCCAGATTTCTCGTTTAGTGTCGTTTAGTGCCATAATCATAATAATTTGTGGCAAATATCACAATTTTAGTCCAGAATAAATTTGCCCTATGTCAAAATCATTCTTCAGCTCTCAGACGGCTCAATGTGGAAGGAGTGATTCCGAGATATGAGGCTATGAATCCCAAGTTGGCCCTCTGGTGAACTATCGGGAACTGCTGCTTGAACATCCTATATCTTTCGGATGCAGAAAGGGTCAGTCTTTCCTTATGTGACCTATGCAGTCTCCTGTACTCGTTCTGATGGATGATTCGTCCCCAATTGCAGAGTTCCAGATTGGTCTCGAAGAGGAAGTTCATATCCTCTACGGAAATTCTCCAGGCTTCTACAGGTTCCATTGTCTCGGCATATTCCTCGCTTAAATTTCCATAATAAACTTCATCCATGCTGAAGACCAGGTGGCCTTCCACAGAAAATGATGTGTTTATCTCCCTGCCATCTTCCATAAGCCAGAAGTGACGGAGGCTGCCACTTTCTATCATCCACAGATACTTGCACATTATTCCTGCCTTCAATACCATCTCGCGCTTTGCAAAGGTGACAGGATGAAGATGTTCGGCTAACAGCACAGCAGTCTCGTCACTGATAGGAGCTGCCTGTCTCATAATATTAAGGAAATTACTCTCTGTAAAAGGACTCATTATTGTGCATTATGAAAGAAACAGGTTATAGATTATAGGAACTTACGCAATCTCGTAGATAAATTACGATTTATCTGTGTAAATATAGCAAATCTACAGCAAATTGTATCTACCTTCAAACTTTATCGCAAGCTGTTGTGAGATAATGCCCCAGCGCGCTACAAAAAGCACTTGCAGATGATGCAGGTGCTTTTTTGTTTTATACTCTCTTGACAAAACTCCCTGGCTGAGATATAAATAATGGAATGAAACTCTATCTGTTTCTTTAATTATGAGTCCTTAACTCAAAAGGTAATCAAAGACGTTCATCATTATAATGCCATTTGGCATAGTATACGTCGGTATGTCATCTGTTGTGATAATGATTTTTGTAAAAGAGTCGTCTGTTAGGGTTAGTGAGCGTTGCTCCTGCTTCTGTTTATCTTCGTCAGGCAAAGAATAAGCAGATTGTATATACACCCTTTCACTACCTCTATTACATACAAAATCAACCTCAAGTGTAGTTCTGGTAGTCTTACCTTCATCATCTTTTTGATAGAAAGTAACACATCCTACATCAACCTTATAACCCTTGCCTATCAAATGGTTATATATGATATTCTCCATAATATGAGTTGGTTCCACTTGTCGGAAATTTAGAAGTGCATTACGCAATCCAAGGTCTGCAAAATAATATTTGTAAGGAGTATCTATATACTTCTTTCCTTTGATATCATAGCGTACTGCTTTGTCAATGAGGAAAGAGTCTATAAAATAGTCTATATATGTTTTTATTGTATTGTGGCTTATTTTCACCTTTTTCTCACTAACGAATGTGTTTGCCAGTTTGTTGGGATTAGTCAATGCTCCTATATTAGATGCCAAGAGAGAGAATAATTCTTCTAATTCAGCATCATTTTTCACATTATTTCGGTTGATTAGATCACTTAAATATGTCTCTTTAAGTAACTCTTGAAGTATTTCTGCTTTTCGTGCTTTATCCTTCTCAATGACAACCATTGGCAGCCCTCCATAATAAATGTAATCTCGCCACAATGAAGAGGTTTCTTCGTCTGACATTTCTTTTATTTCCTTAAATGACAGCGGTAGGAGGTGGATTTGAACTCCGCGTCCTCTAAACTCGGTAACAATGTCTGAAGAAAGGAACTTCGCATTACTACCTGTTACATATACATCAAGGTTGTCTATGTGTAGAAAACCATTGAGTACATCTACGAAATCCTCCAGCATCTGAACTTCGTCAATCATCACATAATACATCTGCGAATCTTGCTTTGTCAGATTTTCGATATATTCATATA
>JAUMXT010000156.1 GCA_030529015.1 Bacillota bacterium
TATCTTTCTCAGTCGGAAGATATGCATCTCTATTAAGTGCGCTGAAAATTCTTTGTGCTGTCAAAATATTATCTGCAAACACACAGAGTACCGGAATTCCGTTTTGCATTGACCATTCTGCAGGGCTTGCGCTGCCTGTGATCTTCTCCCACGCCTCGAACATCTTTCTGGTCTTCTTCGACTTGCGGTAGTTAACAAGCTCGTGCTGCATAGTGGTTGTGAACTTATCGGTTGCATCAAACAACGTTCCAGAAGGAACTTTGTTAAAGAGGTGCTCATACTCATCCTGTGCAACAGGAGTAGACAGAGCTCTATCAATCGCCTTACAGAAGGTATCAAACTGATTGTTAAAGAACGCAATAAATTCCTCAGCCATGTTAGCAATAATAGAGGCAGTATCCGCTTTATTGAATTGAGCGTTGTCTCTAATAGCATAGAACTGATTGAAGATCAGCTTCAAACTCGGTTTTAATTCCATAAGTAATGCATTAGGAATTTTAACAATATTGAGTTTCTCAATAAGAGCCTTTCTTGCCTCGGCATAAGTCTTCTGTTTGGTGGTCAAAACACGGTTGATGTCATAGATAAGTTTCAGATCGATGTAGAGGTTATCAATCTGATGATTGGTATCACCAAGTTCCCACAAATAAGAAGAGTCGTGAGATAATTTGGTATTAAGCAACTCCAAATATTCCTTAGCATCAATACGGAGATTGCTTGCAACCGAGATGAGCTCAGGCTTATATTGAGCGATATAATAATTCATGCCTGTACGCATATTTTCGGCAGTAAGGGTAGCTCCAAAGACTTCTTCGATAGAGCTGTTCTGCTTATAAATACGGTAGATGTCTTCTACGACCTTTGAACGCTCACGTCCAATTTTAGATTCCGGCTTTACAAATTCGTAAGCGAAACCATAGCATCCTTATAATCGTGGTCATCCATCTCCTCTTCGATGAAATACTTGATGGCCCACATAGGATACTTATTATTTGTCAGATAGATATTGATGTTCTTTGCAATATCGTCAACAGAGTTTCTCTTCTCCTTGGCAATCTTAAAGATTTCACCAGTAATCTGACAGAATTGTGCTTGTTCAGGGGTCTGCTGAACTATAAATTGACCCTGAGCCTTAGGAAGGCCCTTGATAACGCCATAGATCAGTTCGCTCAAATCCGTGTAGTTCAAGGCGACAGTATTATTGTTAGTATCTCTCTTGTAGTAGTTCGCATCGGCATATTCTCCCAAGAGGAAACCAAGCATAAACACAGAACCCGTGTTAGGAAGCAAACCAAACGGGGCCTTTGTCAACACCTTCCAAATATCAACAACACTAACCATAGTGCTGTTTTCAAATCCCTTTCTTATAACAGCATTAATTGCAATTTTCATCTTGGAAACCGGGTGAGACGGATGGACTTCCCAATACTTAGGTGTGCTCCAAATGCCATCACTCTCCAGTTTCGAGGATATGTTTCGCACGTAAGCATAATTAGGAGCCACGGAGATTTTGCCCATAGCCATCTGTGCTACCGTCTCCTTGAATCCAGTTTCGGCAAACAACTTATCATTCTGAGAAATCTCTTCCAAACCACATCCAAAGAATTCTGCATTAATTTCCTTGAAGGTTTTTCTAAGATTTGCACCACCTGTTTTTTGTACGCTCTTATCCGGTGCGGAATATACGTACAAAGATGTGGTTATCAGCTTTCTCAGCCACTCATTCAGAATCTCATTGGATGTCTTCTTCGCCAGATCATACTGCGAGTTCTGATTCGGCAGAGACTGGAAATATCTTTCCTTCGCCTTACTTGATATGTATTTTTCAAACAAGGCTTCAGTAAAGGGCAAAGCGCTAAAATCAACAACAATGCACTTAGGACCAATCTTTTCGTATAACACACGAATGGTTTCCTTCACCTTGCCTTGTTCAGCCTCAGTTCTGGCGAACAGGAAGAATGTAGGAATGTGATTGTCGCTGGTATCAGCTTTCTCTGCTACCTGACGAGCATTAACGGGCGATACATTGTAGATGCGCAGTCTGTTTGCCAAAAAGTCAGTCGGCAAGAATTGCTTGCTAACGCCAGTGTTCTTGTCGTCAATCAGCTTTTCGAAGGTAATTTCCTTACGGGTTTCTTCCAGCTTCTGCTTCATGCGCTCACTATCAATTGCAGCGGAAGTCATAACGAACAGGACTTCGCCACGTGTGCCTTCAATTTTACCTACGATACCTTTTTCAGCAAAGAAATTGAGATCCTGCTCTACCATTGCCTCAATGGGAGTTCCTGCAAAGCACGCCTTGATATTGGCAAGGGTCGGACGCATCAAGGAAGTTGCGCCGGTTCTTGACTCGGCACCATTTTTAGTTTGCAACGCTGCCAACAACAGAGTTCCTTTCAGAATGCGTCTGCGGCGCTCTCCGGTAGCCCTGTTAGAAGGATCATCGCAAAGCGGAGCGTAGTTGTTAAAGTGGCTGATCGTCTGAATGAATGCAGCGTCGAGATCCACATTGCTTGCTCTAAAGAAATAATCCCAGAGGTAATCTACGGTCAGGTAGTTCCACTTACCATATTCAAACGCGAAATTCTCGATAAACCATTTGAAATTGGTCTTTTCTTCATCTCCAGAGAAGTCTCCACTTAAAAACTGGAAAATGGTTCTCTGATTTGAGCTGATATCCTTTGCAATAAACTTCAGCAAGTAAGCTGCATATGGGTGCATAGGGAGAAGATTCTTAAAGTCATCATCCTGGATTGAAAAATCCTTGCCCTTAATCACATCAACACAGTTTCTCTTAACACCATCCCACAATTGCTCTGCTGTATGGGACCACTCTGTCATGAGATCCTGTTCGTGACGTAAAGCCTGTCCAAGCAATTTGAATGCGGTACTTTCTTCAAGTTC
>JAUMXT010000157.1 GCA_030529015.1 Bacillota bacterium
CAGACCACTGCGGATTTGACTTTGCAGAACAGAAGCACATGGGATTCGGAGAAGGTAATTCATTTGCAGATATTCCTAACGGCGCACCTTCACTTCAGAACAGACTTAACATTCTGTGGACATATGGTGTGGAAGAGGGCAAGATTTCAAGAAGCAGACTTGTTGACTTATTTGCAACAACTCCTGCTAAGATCAACGGTCTCGATAAGAAGGGACAGCTGGCAGTAGGCTTCGATGCAGATATCGTTATTTTCGACCCTGCTTACGAAGGCATCATGAGTGTCGAAAACAATCTGGAAGGCGTCGACTATTGTCCGTTTGAAGGATTTGCTCAGAAAGGCCGTCCTGAAACTGTATTCTTGAGAGGTCAGAAAATCGTAGACAATGCCAAGTATATCGGTTACAAGGGACAGGGCAAGCTGATTGCCGGCAAACCTTATGGTCTCGCATATAAATAAAACTTATAGCTCTTGAATATTGCATTATTGCAGAGGCTTAAAATGAAAATAAATGAAAAAAGACTTCTCTCAAGGCTCAATGCACTAAAGGGCTTTACTGATACTCCTGAAAAGGGCGTTACCAGATTTTCCTTTGGCGAAGATGATGCCAGGGCCAGAGAATATATATTGGAAATTGCGGAGGCTGCAGACTGCACGATAGATATCGATGCGCTTCAGAACATCCGTATCGGACTTAAAACGAATTCGCCTGATAAACTTACCGTTATGGCTGGCTCACATATCGATACAGTAAGACACGGCGGTTGGCTTGACGGCGCCTACGGTGTCTGCGGTGCTCTCGAGGTTCTCGAAACCTTGTCGGAAAACATCGCTGCGGCAGAAGCCGGCGATGAAAACGCCGTGCCTCTTGAAGATCTTAAGACTAACTACGAGGTTGTGATCTTTGCAGAAGAAGAAGGTTCAAATTTCGGCTCTACCATGACGGGCAGCAAGTTCGTCACAGGCATATATAAAGAAGCCGACCTCGATAGACTTAGAGACAGCAATGGTAAAACCTTAAGGCAGCGCCTGATAGATCTTCCTCTGAACGACGAAGATGACTCTATCGATATTTACAGCGTCGATTACTTCGATGCAGGAGAAATACTTTGGGATTTTGATAATATCAAAACCATGCTTGAACTGCATATCGAACAGGGGCCTGTTCTTGAAAAAGAAGGCCTTTCCCTTGGCATCGTAGATGCCATCTACGGAATGAAGGTCATCGAAGTGTCCTTGACCGGAGTGGGAAATCATGCCGGAGCGACACCTATGGGAATACGATATGATGCGCTTTGCACAGCCGCCGAGTGCGTTCTTGCTGCGGAGGAAATCATCAAGGCCGATGATGACGCGACTGCAGTAGCGACAGTAGGTAAGCTGAGCGTTTTCCCTAACTGTTCTAACGTAATCCCTGAAAACGTTACGTTTACTGTAGAGGTTCGAGACAGCGACTGGCATAGAATCGATAGTTTTATGAATGCTATCATCGATAAGTTCAGGCAGATCGCGGCAGCGCGACAAGTGAAATGTGACATCGAGGAAATTTCCGAATCTGCACCTTTCTATCTCACTAAGAGACTTAAGGAGGATATGGAGCTTCGCGCGAAGGAGCTTGGTATTCCTTATAAGGTTATGGATAGCGGTGCTGTTCACGATGCTTGCATGATAGCTAATTTTGTTGATACGGGAATGATTTTCGTTCCGAGCATCGGGGGCAGAAGCCACGTGCCTGAAGAAAACACTAATGAACAAGATATTATAACGGGAGTGCAGTTCCTCATGGATACGGTGCTCAACGAAATGAAAACGGAGGTATAGAAGAATGTATAAGGACGCTTTAAGAGCAGCCTGGGCTGAAATCAATGTTTCAAACTTGGATTTCAACATCAAAAGAATCAAAGAAAAGGTAGGACCTAACAAGAAGATTACCGGTATTATCAAGGCTGACGGTTATGGTCACGGTGCTACAAAGTGCGCAACTGTTTTACGTGCGAACGGTATCAAATCTTTCGGTGTTGCAACACTGTCAGAAGCGATTCGTCTCAGAGAAGCCGGATTTACACTGGAAGAAATCATTGTTTTGGGACTTACTCCGGAGCCTTACGTTGACACTATCGTTGAACACAGACTGACTCCTGTAGTATGTGATTTTAAAAATGCGCAGGCAATTTCACTGGCTGCCGAAAAGGCCGGTATTATCGTAAACGGCTTTGTTGCCATCGACACAGGTATGGGAAGAATCGGTTATATTCCTGAAGAAGCATCTGCTATCGAAGACATAAAGGCTATTTCAGAGCTTCCGAATTTTAGAATCCAGGGTCTCTTCTCACACTTCGCGACAGCTGATGCTGAAGATAAGACTTATTCTGCTGTTCAGGAACAGAGATATTCTACTTTCTTTAAGAAGCTTAGAGAAGCCGATATCGACGTGCCTTGCAGAACGCTTTCTAACAGTGCTGCTGTTATGGAAATAGATTCAGCTCACTATGATATGGTTCGTCCGGGAATCATCCTCTATGGATGCTATCCTTCTGATGAAGTAGACAGAGACCGTATTGAACTGAAACCTGTAATGTCCGTTAAGGCAAACATCGTTCATCTGAAGAAAGTTCCTGCCGGAACTACTGTAAGTTACGGACGTAAGTGGACTGCTACTAAGGACAGCCTGATCGCAACTATCCCTCTGGGATATGCTGACGGTTTCCCTAGACCTTACTCCGGTAAAGGTAAGGTTCTTGTAAATGGCGTTGTTGCTCCTATCGCAGGCAACATCTGCATGGACCAGTGCATGATCGATGTAACTAACGTTCCGTATGTTCGTCTCGGCGACGAAGTTACTATCATCGGTAAGGACGGAATCCACGAAATTCTGGCAGATGACATCGCTACAGCGACAG
>JAUMXT010000158.1 GCA_030529015.1 Bacillota bacterium
AGCAACATATGATTTTTTCTTAAGATTTGTTCTTGCATCTTTCACGAAACTTACCCCTAATTCTTCAAGAGTATCACGCCCTCTCTTTGTCAATTTATAGCTCATTTTATCGCTGAGTAGTTTAATCATTCTATGTGTCTGTAGGTTGGAAATGACTCGCCTCGCAAAGCAAGGCGAATCGTATTTCCTGTTTAATCCCGCAGGCATATATCTACATAAGCTTGTCAGTTTTAGAAACTCAAAATCTCTTGTATCGAACAACATTTTTGCAACCCTCCCTACTAGTGCAAGTTTTTTCTGGAAGTCTTAGTTTTACCACCTCTTGAAAACGGCGGTATTACCGTGTTTTTTTCGCTTTTAGGGGGTGTGCCAATTTTGCAATATCTACACTCTAAAAAAATCGCGTCAAAAATATTTTTTTTGCAACCCCCCTATAGCATATTTTGAGCCAACAAATCCATAAATACGCTTCCCTCTTCAGGTGGCATAACATAGATTTCACAGCGCACATCATCAGACATTTTTGCGAACAATCCGATGCTTAAAACGAACTGACTATCATCCGAAATCACACTGCCTTTCAGACTGTTTGGTATCATCTTCCAACCCTTATTATCGTTATCCAAAGCGTTGTGATTTTCGTTGTTACAGTATTCAACAATCGCCAAAAAAGCATCCTCAAAATACGGCAAATCCTGTCCGTAATATTTAATCAATCTGCTTATTGTGTCACCTATATAATTGCTCGTTTTATACTTACAACTCGGCAGCAAAGTGTTAAGTGTGATGTGCAACCATCCGTCATGTGTTACCTCAATACTGCCTGTTACCTCTGCTACATTTTTATCCGGAATATAGTCCTCACTGACCTCTCCTGACATCCTGAAACCGTCAAGAACACCACGGGATTTTACACACAGATTTTCAAGTTCACAAAGGTAATCATCAATCTTTTTTTCAACAACATTTTTTGATTCGCTGTTTGACATTAAAAGTCTTGACAAGCACTGCATAACCTTTACTGTGTCATTCTGCAAATCAGAAAGTGTTTCCTTAAAATCTAACATTATGTCTTTCTCCTTTTCTCAAGATCGGTTCTCTTTGTAGTTATAAGGTCGTACATCAAAGGTGATGCTTTTATATCTACACACACCTTGTTTTTGTTTGCACAAAGAAGTGCTTCTCCTCTTCCTGCACGAATAATCTGCATCGTTTCTTCATCAGAAAGCGACAGATGTTTTTGTACTGTAAATGCTTCATCCTCTTCAAGATGCAACACAATTTTGAAGCTTGACAGGTTCAATATTTCTTTACCGAACTTACCGCCATCACTTGAAAAACATCCTGACAAATCCTGTGTAGCCTGAATAGCACTACCACCAAAACCTCGAATAAGACGAAAGATTTCCTGCACATAACTGCTTGCAAGTCGGTTAGCACCGGAGCCAATAAGAGTCCATAACTCATCAAGAAAAATTACTTTTTTCTGAATACGACTCTCTTTTGCTTTGTCCCAAACCAGGTCGAGTGCCATAAACATTCCAAGTGGTTTTAAGTTCTCCGTCATTTCCGTCATATCAAGAACTATGTATTTGTTATTCAAATCAACATTGGTTTCTCTGCCGAATGATGCCAAAGAACCTGTCGCAAATTTCTCAATCATCAGTGCAAGTTTTTTCGTTTCTTCCTTTGACAAAAGTTCTTCATACAGGTCTTTCAATGTCGGCATTTTTTTGAAGTTTCCGTTTTCATCAAACAACGATTTATTATCAAAATCAATGCCGAATTTAGCGTATGTACGAATTACAGCGCTGTCTAAAAGGTTTAACTCATCTTGCTTGATATCGCTCTTTACAAGGGTAAAAAATATCATCAGATTTTGAAGTTTTTCCGCGAGTATCGAATCGTCTCTGGTATCTTTTTTAATTTCGTGGTCTGTTGAAAGAGATGTTTTTCTTATCTCCATAATGTTAATACAGTCCTTGGAAGAAGGTGCAATCTTAACATACTTACCGCCGATTGCTTCACAAGCATCTACATACTCATGTCCCTTAACCGGAGCAATGATAAATACCTGTGTTCCCTGCATACGAAAACGAAGTGCCATCGTCTGCAGTAAGAATGTTTTTCCTGCGCCTGTTGTACCATAAATACATCCGTTGGCGTTTGCATATTTATCACTATCGAAAATATCCAAAATAGCGACACTTCGGTTGTACTTATTAAGCCCTAAAAAAATACCGCCCTCATCATATATTTCAAATGACGAAAACGGGAACGATGCTGCAAGTGAGTCCGTCAAGATATTTCTCCTTGCTTTTCTTTCTATATCAGGTTCTACAGCAAGTACGGGAAGTGTTGATAAAAAGCATTGTTCGTGCTTAAAATCAGCTCTTTTTGCGACCATACTCATTGAACTGCAAAGTGTCATTACATCTGCTATTCTTTGCTCTAATTCCTCCTCATCTGACGCTGTAACCTCGATTACCGTTGACATATAATAAAAATCCTGTGCGGCACGATTCATCCCTTCTTTAAGGTAATAACCGCTTGAGATTGCATCGTCAAGTTCTTCAAAGTCTTGTCTTGTATCTCCAACATCGCGCATACGGCTTCTGTTAAGCATTGTTTTCTGCGAAATACGGGAGAGTATTTTTTCTCTCGGTAGTTTTCTGAATGTGAAACTTATACCGATATTCTCCCCTGCTTCTACAAGCGGAGATAACCATGCCGCCTCGTTTCTTGTTCTGTATCCATATCCTGCTACATAGAGGTACGAATGATAAACACCGTCAACAACTATATAATCACGGCTGCCGTTATCTACAGATGAAGGAGCTATAATATCTAACACTGAGGTTTGTCCTGTCCAGAGTTCGGGAGCTTCCTCCTCTT
>JAUMXT010000159.1 GCA_030529015.1 Bacillota bacterium
ACAATGCTAACTAAAGAAAAATACATATTAGACCAGTACAGACAAGAGAAAAAGAATTATCTGAAGCTGGGAGAAATCGTGTACGATATTCTGGAAAATTCAATTAAGGAAACGAAGATTCCAATAAATCTCATACAGTATCGTGTAAAAGAAGAAAAAAGCCTTAAAGGGAAGCTTCAGAGAAAAGGAGACAGATATCAGTCGGTTTTTGATTTGACAGATATTCTCGGAGCGAGAGTAATATGTTATTTCAGTGATGATATAGATAGAATAGGCAAGATCGTAGAAGACGCTTTCGATATAGATTGGGAACACTCATCCGATAAGAGAGCGGCTCTCAACATAGATTCATTCGGGTATTTGTCACTTCATTACATATGTTCCCTTAAAAAGGACGGCAAGTATGAGGAAAATTTATGTGACAGACGATTTGAAATACAGATAAGAACGATACTGCAGCATGCATGGTCGGATGTGAACCATGATCTGTGGTATAAACCTGAATTTGGTATCCCTAAAGCGATAACAAGAGATTTCGCTCGTCTTGCAGGACTCCTGGAAATAGCAGACGATGAGTTTATCAGAATCAGGGATACGGTAAACGAATACACTGAAGGCGTGCGCTTAAAAGTAGCAAACGACGGAGCCGACGATGTTCCGCTGGATTCTGTTTCATTTACCGAATACATGAGACATAACAAGAAGATGCAGGAATTCATAAAGACGCTGGCTGATATTGAGGGCTCTGAGGTTACGTTCGTTTCACCCGATCAGTATATCGAACAGTTTAAGTGGCTTGGAGCAAGCAGCATCGGCGATGTGCAGAAAATGCTTGCGGAGAATAGCGATCTTGCAGAAAAGCTGGCAAGAAAGGCTCTTGAAGGAACTGAGATGGACATCCTTTCAACTACGGCAGCTTTAAGATTCCTTTGCAGAGCGAAGCTGATCAGCGGAGGATACAGCAAAGAACAGATCGAGGAATTCATTACGATTTCCACAAGAGATAAAAAGCGCGCATCAAGACAGGCAGAGCATTTAATTAAGACTTATGAGGAAATACAGAAAGCAGAATAATGAGAGAAACTGAAAGAATAAAGGCAGCATTGAGCTTTGCAGAAAAAAAGCATGAAGGACAGTTCAGAAAAGGCGGAGATCCTTATATAACTCATCCTGTAGCAGTGGCAGAAATACTGGATGAGAAGGGCTTTGAGGAAGAGTATTTGATAGCGGGATTGTTTCACGATCTGCTGGAAGATACAGACGCTTCTGATGAGGAGATCCTTAAGCTGGGAGGTCCTGAAGTGCTGCAGGCAGTGAAGCTGCTTACTAAAGAAGATGGATATGTGATGGCTGAATATATGGCGGCTATCAAAAGCAACGATATGGCCAGAGAGATAAAGGCTGCAGACAGACTGCATAATTTGCGCTCGGCAGTCGTTGCCGACGATGCTTTTAAGAGAAAGTATATCAAGGAAACAAGAGAATGGTATATGGATTTCAACGAGGAAATCAGACAAGCGGTAGAGGCGCTTGAGAAAATGGTGAGTGATGAATAAAGGAAATACCAACAGATGGATAATATTGATCACGGGAATGATCATATTGCTGTTTTTGGGGCTCATATACGGATGGTCCATTTTCAGAGCGCCGCTCAGTGAGTTTTACCCGGAATGGAATACATCGCAGCTTTCGATGGCATTTACGATTTCTATGATATTCTTTTGCCTGGGAGGATTTTTCTCCGGATTACTGCTCAAAAAAGTCAGCCATAAGGTGATTTTGACGACGGCGGCAGCTGTGCTTTTCATAGGATTTTTCGGAGTGTCGATGCTGGATACAGGAGATTCAGGCAAGAGCCTCCTGATGCTGTATATGTTTTACGGAGTTCTTGGCGGCGGTGGAGTCGGTCTGGGATATAACTGCGTAATCAGTACGGTCAACAAGTGGTTTGCGGACAAAGCGGGACTTGCTTCAGGTGTGATGATGATGGGATTCGGCCTCGGCGGCATAGTTCTCGGTGGCATAGTAGATGTGCTCATAGGAAATGTAGGACTGTTTGCAACCTTCAAGATCCTCGCGGTTTCAATAGCAGTGATCCTGATTGCCGGAGTATTGCTTCTTAAGACTCCTGATGTAAAGGCTCAGGCAGCTAAGGTACAGGGCTTTATCGAAGAAGAAAACTTCTCGCCTACTCAAATGATGAAAAAGGCAAGCTTCTGGTTCTTCGTGCTTTGGTGCATATTGCTGAACTCGGCAGGTCTGCTTGTTATAAACAATGCGGCAACTATCGCAGTTGCCTTCGGTGCACCGGCAGTGCTGGGACTTATCGTTTCGGTATGCAACGGAGCCGGAAGAGTGGTTATCGGAGAGATATTTGACAGAACAGGCAGAAAGACATCCATGCTTCTCAATACGATTTTCGTATGTGCAGCGGGAGTATTCCTCCTTCTTGGAGACATGTCTTCGGCAGCAGTTGTGATCATAATCGGGCTGCTGTTTACAGGCCTCGGATACGGCGGTACACCTACACTCAGTTCTGCCTTCATAATGAAACAATTCGGCCCTAAATATTATCCGGTAAATTTCAGCATTTGCAATTTCTCACTGATACCGGCAGCCATAGTAGGCCCTATGGTTTCAAGCAGACTTATCGACAGCTCCGGCGGGGCATATACAAGTTCATTTATTATGATGATAGTGCTGGCCGGGCTGGCAGGCGTAGCGTGGATGATGGTAAATAAGTTTACAGCTTCGGATCGCGCTTAAAAGTGTGCTGACGGTAGCGTTTATTGCTGCGGAGTGGCTTTTTCTCAGGAGTTTTTCAAAAAGCCAATTTCCGCTTTCACATAAGGTGATTTTTTATGCAAAGCGCACGTTTACA
>JAUMXT010000043.1 GCA_030529015.1 Bacillota bacterium
TTTGCTCGCAGGTATGCTCAGCATATAAGGAAGGCGAATACATCCCTTCCAAGGCTAGAATTGCCATTGAAACATATTATGACAAGGGGACATTAAAGTACGCAGATCATTACTGCATCCTTTGCGGACTCTGTGCTAAGGCATGCCCATGTGATGCGATCACTATCGGAGAATACATCACAGTAGACATGGACAAGTGCTCAGGCTGTGGACTGTGCGCAGAAAAATGTCCTAAGAAGGTAGTTAGAATCAGAGAAGACAAAGCATATATCTGCGATACATGTCAGGGAGACCCTAAGTGTGTTAAGACATGTCCTCAGAATGCTTTGACATTTGAATAAAAAGGAGGCGAAAATAATGACAATGTTAGGATATCAAAACAAAGTTTTAAGAATTAACCTTACTGAGAAGAAAGCCTCCACAGAACCGCTGAGAATGGACTTTGCAGAAAAGTACGTAGGTTCTAAGGGCCTTGTTATCAGATACATGTACGAAGAACTTCAGCCGGGAATCGATGCTCTCGGTCCTGACAACAAGCTCTTCCTGACTACAGGTCCTTTCACAGGAACTCCTGTACCATGCTCAGGTAAGCTTTCAGTAGCTGCTAAGTCACCGGCAACAGGAACTATGAATGACTGTTCCATCGGAGGACACGCAGGTATCAGAATCAAGTTCGCAGGATATGACATGATCATATTCGAAGGTCAGCTGGCTGAACCGGGATACGTTGTTATCGAAGACGACGAAATCAAGTTCGTAGATGCAGGCGACCTCTGGGGCAAGGGCTCACACGAAGCTGAATCACTGCTGGCAGAAGAATACGGAAGAGAATTCAGTATCCTTTCAATCGGACCTGCAGGCGAAAACTTAAGCAACATGGCATGCATCAACTCTGACTACTACAGACAGGCAGGAAGAGGCGGCATCGGTGCTGTTATGGGATCAAAGAAAATGAAAGCCATCCTGGTAAAGGGAACAGGCGGAGTTAAGGTTCCCGATATCGTTAAGACTACAGACAGAATCCTGGAAATCCTCCACGAAGATGTTCTCCAGGAAGACAATACATTCGTATATGACTCAGGTACAACTGCATTCCTCGAAGCATGTAATGACGGCGGAATCCTTCCTTGGAAGAACTTCTCAGACACTACTGACGAACAGTGGACTGAATATAACGGCGACGTTCTCATGGAAAGCAGAGAAGGTAAGCGTGGCTGCGGATCATGCGGACTGGGCTGCGGTAACTTCCTGAAGATCGGCGATGCTGTTTGTGAAGGACCTGAATACGAAACTATTTCAGTAGCAGGACCTAATGCGGGAATCAGAGATCCGTATGCTATCGTTAAGTTCAATCAGGTTGCTGACGATATGGGTCTTGATACTATCTCAGCAGGAGATACTATCATCTGGGCTATGGAAATGACAGAAAAGGGTCTCCACGACTTCGGAATCAAATTCGGAGACGGTGAAGGAATGCTGAGACTGCTGAAGGAAATGGCTACAAGAACAGGCGTTGGTGCGCAGTTGGCTGACGGTGTTAAGATCGCTTCAGAAAAATTCGGCGGAACAGACTTCGCTATGCAGGTTAAGGGACTTGAATATCCTCAGTATGAACCACGTGGTTCATGGGGTATGTCACTGGCATATGCAGTATCCGACAGAGGTGCTTGCCACATGAGAGCTTACGCTCCTAACGAAGAAGTATTCGCAGCATCAATTCCTCCATATACTCCTGAAGGCAAGGGCCAGATGGTATATAACCTGGGAGAATTCAATGCTATCAAATTCTCACTTTGTATCTGCGACTTCTGGGGAACTATCAGCTACGAAATCATGGCTGAACTGCTGACTCTCGTTACAGGCAGAGAATGGACTCCTGAAGAAATGGGTGAAGTAGGAAGAAGAGTACTCAACATCGGTAGAGCATTCAACCAGAGAGAAGGCTTCAACAGAGCTCACGATACAGTTCCTAAGAGAGTTGTTAAGGACGCTCTGAAGAGCGGTCCTGCTGCAGGTCAGGTTATTCCTCCTGAAGCATTCGAAGACATGCTGAACCAGTACTACGAAGTAATGGGATGGAATGAAGACGGAACAATGCCTGAAGAACTTATTCAGAGCATCCTGTAGTAAAGGATAATAGACCGATAGAATAATATGATGTATAATTGGGGTGGATAGTAATATCCACCCCATATTTACATTTGGAGGAGATTTATGAAAGTTACCATAGTTATGAGAGGGACTCTCAGAAAAGCGTTCGGAGCCGAAGAAAAAACAGTAGAAGTGCCTGACGGCTGCACTGTTGATGAAGCGCTGCAGACTATAGGCATCAATTACAGAGAAGTGAAGAATTTCGGATTTGTATCTGTTAATAATATGAGGGTAATGATAAGCGATCCGGTAAATGACGGCGACTATATCAAGGCCTTTTCCAAGGTTTCCGGAGGTTGATGGCATGGAAGGAAGGTACAACAGAAACTTGGGTGTATTAACGGCAGATGAACAAGATGCTTTAATGCAAAAGTCAGTTTGTATCATCGGTTGCGGAGGTCTTGGCGGTGGAGTGATCGAGAATTTGGTGCGCATGGGCGTCGGAAAGCTCACCGTAGTGGATTGCGATACTTTCGATGTAACAAATCTCAACAGACAGGTGCTGTCAAATGAAGGCAATATCGGCAACTCCAAGGCGGATGAAGCGGCAGCGCAGATGAAAATGATAAATTCAGAAGTCGACGTCACACCAATACATACAGAACTTACAGAGGAAAACTGCAGGAAGATTATAGCAGATCACGACCTTGTTATAGATGCGGTAGACAATATCAAAGCAAGACTGATCCTTGAAGCGGGATGTGAAGAAGAACAGATTCCGCTGGTTCACGGAGCTATCGGCGGCTGGACGGGTCAGGTCGGTGTAGTAAGGCCAAAAGACAGACTGATCCATAAAATATATCCTGAAGGCGAGCCGGATGCGGAGCCGGATACTTCGCTGGGGAATCCATCGTTTACTGCAAGCATTATCTCGGCAATCGAGGCGGCGGAATCGATAAAGGTTTTGCTTGATAAGGATGCGTTATACAACAAATTGTTAATGGTGGATCTGATAGAACACAGTTATGAAATCATAGAATTTTAGGAGGCCGATCTCGGTGAGAATAATCACAGTAAAAGGTTTTTCAAAAACAGGGAAGACTACAACAGCAACTTCTCTCATAAGTGAATTGAGAAGGCGCGGATATTCCGTAGGAAGTATAAAAGATATACATTTCGCCGAATTCGAGGCGGATACTCCGGGAACGGATTCATACAAGCATGCCAAGGCAGGCGCGAAAAGAGTTACGGCCAGAGGCTCTAAGAATACTGCGATAATTATGGCAGAACGCATGGATATAGATGCTATCCTTAAATATTACAAGGAAGATTTCCTCATTATAGAAGGTGACTGCGGAGTTGCAAGTCCGACAGTAATAACAGCATCGACCATAAAGGATATAGAAGATAAAATGTGTGACGATGCGATAGCCATCGCAGGAGTCATTTCGCAAGATGCCGGAAAAAACGGCATAGAAGAATACGGCGGATTGCCGATAATAAACGGTATAACGGAGGTAGAGAAATTGGCTGATCTGGTTGAAAAAGCTACAGAAAAAAAGGAAACTAAGCTGGATGTGGAACTGACTATAGACGGTGAAGAAATTTGGATGGTGCCATTCGTTAAGGAAACTCTTAGGAATGTAGTCGTAGGAGCAGTGAAGGCACTGGATGGCTATGAAGAAGGAAAAGAAATAGTAATTAAGATCAAGGAGTAATAATATGAGACTTTTAAAAGTCGACAGCATCAGCGAGGCGAGAAAAAAGCTGCTGGATGCAGCCTCAGCCAAAGTACTCAAAACAGAGAAAGTGCACTTTGCGAAGGCTATGGGAAGGATACTTGCTGAGGATATAGAATCAGAAGAAAACATACCGGGCTTCAGAAGATCTACGGTAGACGGATATGCTGTGAGAGCGGCAGATACCGGCGGGGTCACTGAAAGCATCCCGGTATTTCTTGATATAATAGAAGCTGTAGAAATGGGCAAGGCTCCGACGAAGGAAGTCGGCCCGGGACAAGCAACCTACGTTCCTACGGGCGGAATGGTCCCTGAAGGAGCGGACGCTATGGTGATGGTAGAATACTGCGAAGCATTTGATGAGACGAGCATCGCTGTTTACGAGCCTGTTTCTCCGGGGAGAAACGTTGTGTCTATAGGAGAGGACATTCCTGAAGGAAGAACATTCTTATGCAAAGGGCAGTATATTCGTCCGCAGGAGGCAGGCGTACTGTCTTCGGCAGGGGTGTTTGAACCATCTGTTTATGCTCCTTGGAAGGTTACAATAATCTCTACAGGAGATGAACTTATCGGTGCAGATGAGATTCCGGCAGAAGGACAGATAAGAGATATCAATACGTATTCTCTGTCTGCAGCGGCTGCCAAAATGGGATTTGAGGTCATAGACACCAAAGTTCTAAGGGATAATGAAGCGCTGATTGAGGAGGCGGTAAAAAACGCTATGGAAGTCAGCGATCTTGTGGTGGTATCAGGTGGAAGCTCCAAGGGTGAAAAGGACCATACGGCAGCAGTTATGGACAGACTGGGAGAACCCGGCGTATTTACTCACGGCATAGCGCTCAAGCCGGGAAAGCCTACGATACTGGGATATGACAAAGTGTCAGAAACGATCATGATAGGTCTGCCGGGACATCCTGCAGCGGCGTTGATGGTGTTTGAATTGATGATAGGATGGCTGTATAGAACGCTGACAGGACAAAAGGAGCCTATAGCGGTAGCAGCGGAAATTACAGAAAACATAGCAGCGGCAGGCGGCAGGGCGACATGCCAGCTTGTTGAACTTATAGAAGATGAAACATGTATCGGAGGATACAAGGCCGTACCTGTATTCGGGAAGTCGGGTATGATGACGACTCTCACAAGAGCAGACGGATATGTGATGATAGATACTAATGCAGAGGGCCTTAAAGAAGGCGGACGAGTCAAAGTAGTGCTGTTTTAGTGAAGTGTAAAAGCAGGAGAAAAAATGGGTAAGAAGAGGAATTTATATTTAAAAACGATACCGGTAGAAGAAGCTAAAGAAAAATACATGGCAGTAATCGAAGGTATCATTGAACCTGAATACGAAACAATCGATGTCAGAGAAGCGCTTGACAGAATTACGGGGCAAGCGATTTTCGCGAGATACAGCTCACCTCTTTTTAACGCGTCTGCGATGGACGGCATAGCCGTGAAAGCATCGGATACAGATCATGCGTCTGAGGCGGCGCCGATAATACTTACTGAAGATAAATATCTGGTGGTGGATACGGGAGATCCGATTCACCCTCCTTTTGATGCTGTGATAATGGCAGAGGATATAGTTGAAGAAGACGAAGGCATCAGAATAACTGCATCTGCGCATCCTTGGCAGCATATAAGACCGATAGGAGAAGACATCGTTGCAGGAGAAATGATACTGCCGGGAAATCATAAGATCAGAGCGATAGACATCGGAGTTCTTCTTTCTGCGGGAATATTGGAAACGGAAGTGGTCAAGAAGCCGCAGGTTGCGATTTTCCCTACGGGAACGGAAATCATAGAGCCTGAAGATAAGCCGGAAGATGGCAGCATAATAGAGTCAAACTCCAGAATGTTTGAAAACATGGTGACGGCAGCAGGTGGCGTAGGTCATAGATTCCCGCCGATAATAGACGATTATGACGAAATCAAAAATAAAGTGTCGGAAGCTGTCGATAAATACGATATGGTTATAATCAATGCCGGATCGAGTGCGGGAACTGAAGACTATACAGTACATGTTTTGAGAGAGCTTGGAGAAGTGATAGTTCACGGCGTTTCAATCAAACCGGGAAAACCTGTTATATTGGCAGTAGTTCGCGGCAAGCCTGTTATCGGTCTGCCGGGATATCCTGTGTCTGCATACATCGGTTTTGAAAACTTCGTGACACCTATAATACAGCAGATGGGAAGAAGGCCTGAACAGCTTACGGAAACTCTCGAAGCGCATATCTCTAAGAGATTGGTATCGAGCCTTAAGCATAAGGAATATGTTCGAGTTAAAGTCGGTAAAGTAGGCGATAAGTTCGTTGCGGCACCGCTTGCCAGAGGTGCAGGAGCAGCGATGTCACTTGTCAGAGCTGACGGGTTCTGCGTGATAGAACAGAGCAGCGAAGGCGTTGATGCCGGAGAAAAAGTAAAGATTGAGCTTTACAGAAGTAAGTCGGAAATAGAGAATACGGTAGTGGTGATAGGAAGCCATGATCTGATACTGGATGTTATCGCTGATATCATGCCTAACGAATATAAGGATATGCATGTGACAAGTACTCATGTAGGAAGTATGGGAGGACTTATGGCTCTCAGAAGAGGAGAAGCTCATATGGCGCCGGTACATTTGCTTGATGAGGCTAGCGGAGAATACAATGTTTCCTATGTGAAAAAGATGTTCAATGAGCCTATGGCTATTATCAAGGGCGTTCACAGAATACAGGGGATAATGGTTAAAAAAGGCAATCCGCTTGGTATAACAAATATCGCGGACCTGGCAGAAAAGCCTGTTCGCTATGTTAACAGACAGAGAGGTGCAGGCACCAGAGTTCTGTTTGATTACAAGCTGAAAGAAGCAGGAATAGATACTGCGAATATTGAAGGCTACGACCGTGAGATGGCGACTCATATGGCTGTTGCAGCTGCAGTAGCCAGTGACGGTGCTGATGCCGGCATGGGTATTTTATCTGCGGCGAAGGCAATGGAGCTTGATTTTATAGAGGTTGGACCTGAAGAATACGATTTCGCAATACCTGCAAGACATCTCGAGCTTCCGCATGTGAAGGCGTTTATTGAGATCTTAGGCAGCGATGAATTCAGAAGCAGACTTGAAGAACTGGGCGGATACAGCTGTGACAGAGCAGGAGAGGTAGTACTTATATAAGAGTACAGAGCTATAAAATGTTGTCGTGACAACAATTATATAATTTAAGCATGATATAATTTATAAAGATTGAATGCAATAAGGGAAAAATGATAGATAACTATAACAGAAAGATAAATTATTTAAGAGTATCTGTAACTGAACTTTGTAATTTAAGATGCAGATACTGTATGCCTGAAGATGGTATTCCTAAACGTGATCACGAAGAGATGATGACTGCAGAGGAGACTCTTATGGCAATCAAAGCCGCGGTTGAACTTGGAATCACAAAGGTCAGAATTACAGGCGGAGAACCGCTTGTTAAGAGAGGAATAGCTAAGCTTTGCAAGGCTGTGGCTGAGATACCTGGTATTGAAGAAGTGTGCATGACTACAAACGGTGTACTGCTTCCGAAATTTGCTGAAGAGCTTAAAGCGGCAGGTGTTGACAGACTCAACATCAGTCTGGATACTCTGGATCCTGAGAAATTCAGCTATATTACGAGAAACGGACAGCTTCAAGATGTTCTTGATGGGCTGCGCGCGGCAGAAGATGCAGGGTTTGAAAATATAAAAATCAACTGTGTCTTAATGGGCGGATTTAACGATGATGAAATAGAAGCCTTCGTTGATATGACGAGGAAAGAGCCTATAGAAGTAAGGTTTATTGAGCTCATGCCTATTGGCGGCGGGATAGATTTTGAAAAGCAGAAATTCGTAAGCTGCGAGGAAGTTTTAAAGAGAGTTCCGCAGCTGGAATCCATGGAAATGGATGAAGGTGTTGCTAAGCTTTATAAAATCCCGGGAGCTCCGGGCAGAGTTGGCCTTATAAGACCGATAAGCTGTGAGTTTTGCGAGGGATGTAACAAGATACGTTTGACGGCAGACGGCAAGATAAAGCCTTGCCTGCATTCGGATCAGGAGATTTCGATCAAGGGGCTTTTGCAGGATGAAATGACTGAAACCCTTAAGAACGCAATCCTTGAGAAGCCTGAAAAACGCGAAGCGCTTGATGAAAACAACCCAAGTAAGGCGGGTAGAGATATGAACAGGATCGGAGGATAATACCATGGCAGATTTCACACATTTCAATGAAGAGGGACGCGCATCTATGGTAGATGTCGGCGGTAAGGATGTGACTGTGAGAGAGGCAGTTGCGGTTGGCAGAGTCCTTGTTAATGAAGAATGTTTCGAGATGATAAAAACAGGTGGGCACAAGAAGGGCGATGTGCTGGGAACGGCCCAGATAGCAGGAATAATGGGAGCTAAGAAAACTCCGGATATTATTCCTATGTGTCATCCTATCCTTATTAACGGAGCAGACATAAAATTTGAGCTGGATGAAGAGGCTCTTGCTGTGATGATAGAGGCGCGCGTTAAATGCAGCGGTGTTACAGGCGTTGAAATGGAGGCGCTTACAGCTGTTTCAGTTGCTGCGCTTACCGTGTACGACATGTGTAAGGCTGTTCAGAAAGATATGGTTATAGATGATATCCATCTTGTGAGTAAGAGCGGCGGAAAAAGCGGAGATTTTATCTGGAGAAAAGGGAAATAGAGAAATAATAAAGGAGACGAAATATGAAATATACGGCGGCTGTTATCACAATGAGTGATAAGGGATCGCAAGGTCTCAGAGAAGATACAAGCGGTCCTGCAGTGCAGGAAATATTAAAGGAAAACGGATGGGATGTGGTATATACCAATATAATTCCCGACGATTTCGAAACCATCAAGGCAGAGCTTGTAAAATGCGCAGACGAGCTTGATATATGTCTGGTGATGACAACGGGTGGAACAGGCTTTTCGAGAAGAGATGTGACACCGGAAGCTACTCATGCAGTGTCGGAACGTGAAGTGCGAGGAATACCGGAAGCTATGCGTGCGGAGAGCATGAAGATCACTCCGATGGGGATGCTTTCGAGAGCGGAAGCCGGCATAAGAGGCGGCACACTTATTGTAAACTTACCGGGAAGCAAAAAGGCTGCAACAGAGTGCCTGAATGCTGTGATAAAGCCTATACATCACGGTGTAGAGGTTTTAAGAGGAACAGCGCATGACTGTGCCGAAATGCACAAAGGAGGGCATAATAATGATTAGAGCGATACCTTCAATGGACGCGTGGCTTGCAGAAGCCAAGAAACACGAAAGCGCGCCGCTTTGCGGAATGTACCTTACTCATAACGGAGTGGTTAGGGAAACTGCGAAGGCAAAGGTGCGCAGCGGCGAAGAAAATACGAAGCCTGTTGTAGGAATGAAATTTTCTTACGACAGAGCTAAACTTGATGAAGTGATAGCGGAAACATATAAGATGGACGGGATATATTATATCAAGACATGGCTGGCTGAGGGAGAACTTGAGACGGGCGACGATATAATGTACGTTCTTATTGGCGGAGATATCAGGCCGCATATAATAGATGCACTTCAGTATCTTGTCGGCAGGATAAAGAATGAGTGTGTAGAAGAAATCGAAATATATGAATAATAATGTTTTGGAAAGAACTCAGAGCATCTGCCCTATATGTCATAAAGCTATAGAGGCGTTTTATATTGAGGAAAACAATAAAATATATTTCACTAAGGAGTGTTCGGAGCATGGCCGGTTCACTGTGCTTGCAGCAGAAAATGCCGATGATTTTAAGGTGTGGATGGAAAACCAAATGATAAACATCCCGCCAAAATCTGCGCAAACTGCAGGCGATCCTGAAGATAAAAGCTGTCCGCTTTACTGCGGCACATGTACTAATCATCTTCAGACGGCGTGTTGCGTTTTAATAGACATAACGGATCGCTGCAATCAACATTGTCCGTATTGCTTTGCGAGATCAGAAAATGACGCTGACAGAAGCAGCGAACCGACATTGGAAGAATTATCGAATAAGTTCGACTTACTGTTGGCGCTGGGTGAAGAGCGTCCTTTTAATATCCAGTTGTCGGGCGGAGAACCAACGGTTCGAGATGACCTGCCGGAAATCATAAAGCTGGCTAAAAGTAAGGGCTTTGAATATATTCAGATCAATACAAACGGCAGAAGACTGGCAAAGGAAGAAGGGTATGCCAAGGTGCTGAAAGATGCGGGAGCATCAGTTATATTTCTGCAGTTTGACGGGACAAGAGACGAGATATATGAAGCGCTTCGAGGCGAGCCGCTATTGAAAATAAAGGAGGCGGCCATTCGAAACTGCGGGATTGCAGGCCTGGCAGTAACGCTGGTGCCTACTGTCGTAGAGGGTATAAACACAGATAATATCGGAGAAATGATGGAATTTCTCGTGAAAAATGTCAGCGTAGTTAAGGGGATACATTTCCAGCCGGTAAGCTTTTTTGGCAGACATCCCGAGAAGGTTGAGGGCGGCATGCAAAGCGCAGATTTTCCGGGCAGAATCACTATGTTCGGCATGTTGAGGGAAATGGAAAAACAGGCGCCTGAATTTAAGTATGATCATTTTTGCCCTATAACTACAGGGCACCCTTTGTGTTGTTTTTACAGCACATATATAAAAGAACCTGATGGCAGTGTAAGATGTACCATGACGGAAACAAGGAAGCAGCAGGGCATAAGCTGCTGTGAACCGGGCGCTGTAAACAAAGCAGAAGTTATTAGGAAGGATAGAGATTTCGTTCTAAACAAGTGGGATGTGCTCGCGCCTGAAGAGGCGGCTAAAAACGATTGGTCACAATATGGCTCAAGTAAGGAAATCATAAATCTTATAGACTTTTTAACATATTATAAACAGAATACTTTCACGGTAACGGGAATGGGATTTATGGATGTAATGAATCTCGATGCTGAGAGAGTGAAAAGATGCAGGGTACAGGTTCTGTCAGAAGATGATAAGCTTATACCGTTTTGTGCATACAACAGCATTTGGAGGTAAAAATGGCGACTAAATATATGGTAACAAGCGGGTTTTTGGGAGCCGGCAAGACGACTGCCATGATTGCATTTGCCAGAAATATTAATGGCAGAGGTTTGGGAGAAGCGGCTATACTTGCCAATGACCTCGGAGCAGGATACATAGTTGATGCAGAATTCACCGCAGCAGCAGGGATAACGACTCTGCCTATATCAGGCGGATGTATTTGTTATCAGCATGACAATTTGGTAGGAAAGCTTCATCAGTTGGAGGCAACAGGCGCGGACATAGTGTTTTCAGACATACCTGGATGCGGCATCGGGGCTATGGACCATGTATATATCGAATTAAAGGAAAATGAGGCAGAAGAATTCGAACTGCTACCGTTTACTTGTATAGTGGACCCTGAGAGAATGAGAATGGTTATGCCGGAAAATGCTGACTTAAATCTTCCGGAAGAAATGAAATTCCTTTTAGATGCACAGATGGCAGAAGCTGATTTGATTGTGCTTAATAAAACAGATGTGATATCGGAAGCAGAAGCCGAGAGGATAATGGACTTCATAATTGGCGTTTATCCTGACAAGAAGGTTATGGCGATGTCTTCTATAATGGGGGCGGGAGTAAGTGAGGTCGTAGACTATTTGCTTGCGAACAGATCGGAAGCCAAACATAGGGAGATAGGATACGGGTCAGATGAATTCATAGCTGCCGAAAGCAAAATGAGTTGGTTCAATACAAGGGTTTATATGCAGCAGCGAGAAGATAAAAACCTTGATTTCAACGAAGTAATAAAAGATATCTTCGAAGGAATAAGAAGGGGGCTTAACGAGACGGGCGGTAACGTACCGCATCTCAAGATGTTCGCGGCAGACAGCGAAGAAGAACTTACAGATTTTTTCAAAGCAAGCCTTATAGGAAAAGACTATGAAGTGACTTATGACAGGAAGCTCGACAGGAAATACAGTGCGCTTTCTCTTATAATAAATGCCAGATGTGCAGAGGATGCGGTTGTCATGGCAGATATAGTGGCAGATGCAGTAGACGATGTGGCAGAAAAGTATAATATGAAGGTGAGAACCTTCTTTATGGAAACCTTCGGGATGATGGAAGAAGGGAAGGGCAATATAGGCAAAGCATCAAGATATGAATAAGGAGGAAAAGATGGCATTATTCAGACCCGGCGAATTCGCCATAACAGATAAAGCAATAGAGATAGCAGGCCTAAAAAAAGGCGATAAGATACTTGACATAGGTTGCGGTGAAGGCGATACAGTAGCGCACTTCAACCAGCTTGGCATGGATGCAGAAGGTATTGATATGAGCCTTAAGATGCTGGAAGCGGCCAAAGAAAAATATCCCGGCATAAACGTTAAGATGGGCGATGGAGAATTTCTCGATGATTACCCTTCGTTTACGTTTGACGGAATAACTATGGAGTGTGTTTTAAGCCTCATCAACATCCCTGATGAAGCGCTTCATGAAGCATGGTGCGTTCTTAAAAAAGGCGGCAAGCTCATCATCAGTGATC
>JAUMXT010000003.1 GCA_030529015.1 Bacillota bacterium
GGCAGACGCGCACGTTTGAGGGGCGTGTGGGAGACCGTGCCGGTTCAAGTCCGGCAGGCCGCACCATAAAAACTCATAGAAGTTTCTTCTATGAGTTTTTTATTTATATCTTTATTTATATAAATAGAATAGAATTTCATTCAATGTCGGCTGATTTATTGAATTATTAAGGTTAGTGTCGTATAATTAACTATTATAATTTGAAAGGGGATTAGGAGGGAAACATGCTTTCTAAGTTTAGCGTTAAGAAACCATTCACAATACTGGTAGCAGTAGTAATAATTCTTGTATTCGGTGTCATATCGTATTTCAAGATGACGCCTGATTTGTTTCCAAGTATCAATGCACCTATAGTTGTCGTAATGACTACTTATCCCGGTGCCAGTCCGGAAGAGGCTGAAATCGAAATTACCGAGCCTATGGAACAGCAGCTTGCCACATTGGCAAACCTTAAAAACATAGACTCGATTTCTGCAGCGAATTTTTCTTTGATATCTTTGGAGTTTTCAGATGATGTAGATATGGATTCCATATCGGTAGATATTCGAGATAAGATAGACATGATAGAAGGGTTCATGCCTGAAATGGCAGGAACTCCGCTTGTTATGAAAATCAATCTCGACATGATGCCTGTAGTTACTGCCGCAGTAGGTATGGAAGGTAAGACGGTCGGAGAAGTATCACAGTTTACGAAGGAAAACCTTGAAAATCCTTTAGAAGGTATCGAAGGTGTTGCTTCGTTGTCAACGATGGGACTTGTTACCGATAACATACAGGTCGTTTTATCTCAGGACAAGATAGACGAAATCAACGAAAAAGTTGCCGCGTCTATAAACTCTCAAATGGGATCTGCTGAAAGTCAGATCAAAAGCGGCATCAATTCAGCCAATGATGGCAAGGACAAGATTTCTGACGGTAAAGAGGGGTTAAAGTCAGGATATGATCAGCTTCTTGCTACAAAGACTCAGATGGAAGAGAGCAAAAAGACTGCCGAAGAGGCGCTGGCAGCTTTGGAAGCAATGGGCGGCGAAGAGTATGCAGAAAAGATAGCTGAGCTTAAGGCTACAATTAAGGCTCTCGATGAAGGAATAAGTGAAATAGATAAGCAGATAGATGAGCTGTCATTTACATTAAGCACACAGTATGCGGACCTGGCAGCTACCGAAAGCACTATTACTTCTACGGTAAATCAGCTACAGAGTACATTGAGCGAGGTACAGAGTGCTAAGGATGCGGCACTTGCCAGCGCAGACCTTACCGGCGTTTTGACAATGAACAATGTATCTGCGATTCTCAGTGCACAGAATTTCTCTATGCCTGCAGGCTATGTAACTGACGGAGAAGCTGAGCTTCTCGTAAGTGTGGGAGATAAGATCAAGGATAAGGGTGAACTTGAAAATCTGGTGCTTATGGATCTTGGTATCGATGGTATGGATCCTATCAGACTCAGCGATATAGCTACAGTTTCTTACAGCGATATGGCGTCCGATACTTATGCTAAAATAAACGGAGAAAACGGCGTATTAGTAAGCTTCACTAAGCAGTCAAGCTATGCTACTGCAGAAGTTGCGGGAAATATTGCCGATAAATTCGAAGAACTCGAAAAAGAATATGAAGAACTTGAATTCACTATGCTGGCAGACCAGGGCGAGTATATACACATCGTTATAAATTCAGTTCTGCAGAATCTGCTTCTTGGTGCAATATTCGCGATATTCATCTTGTTCTTCTTCTTGAGAGATATAAGACCTACAGTGATAACTGCTGTTAGTATCCCGTTAAGTGTTATATTTGCCATCGTACTGATGTACTTCTCAGGCGTTACACTTAACATGATTTCTCTGTCGGGACTTGCCATAGGTGTCGGCATGCTTGTGGACAACTCAATAGTAGTTATCGAAAACATTTATCGTCTCAGATCGTTGGGATATAGTAAGATACAGGCTGCAGTATCCGGAGCCACACAGGTGGCGGGAGCTATCACTGCATCAACTATAACTACCATCTGCGTATTCGTTCCTATCGTATTCGTTGATGGTATGACCAAGACGCTTTTCGTCGACTTGGCATTGACAGTAGCGTATTCACTGGTTGCCAGCCTGATCATAGCGCTTACTCTTGTGCCGGCTATGGCTAAAGGCCTTCTCGATAAGGAACCTAAGAAGGCGCTTCTTACTCAGGACAGTAAGGCGATAATAAAATATAGATCTATTGCCGAGTGGAGCCTTAAGCATAAGAAAATCCTCATTATCGGTGCTGTAGTATTGCTGTTCGCATCCTGCGGTATAGCTCTTATGAGAGGATTTATATTCATGCCGGCAATGAGCACTCCTGAAATAAGTGCGACCATTCAGATGCCTGAAGACAGCACTTTGGAAGAAACCATAGAAGCGACAGATGCCATGGCAGAGGAAGCTACTAAGGTTGAGGGTGTTGAAACTGTTGGCGCTATGCTTTCAAACACTATGATGAGTATGATGGGAATGGGCTCTGAAGATCAGGATGTAACTTCATCCATGCTATATATAGTTTTAGATGAAAAGCACGCTGAAAACGGTAAACAAATAGCCAAAAAATTAGAGAAGCTTAGCAAGGAATACAACTGTGAAGTAATGACAACTGCTGACATGGATATGACGGCCATGATGGGCGGATCAGGTGTTGCCATGAATCTTTATTCGGATGACCTGGACGTACTTAGAACTACAGGTGCTACAATAGAGAAGAACCTTAAGGACATGGGTGTATTCGAGGAAGTATCTGATATAAATGCAGAAAGTACCGAAGAGCTTCAGGTAATCGTCAACAAAAATGAAGCTATGAAGGAAGGTTTGACAGTAGCGCAGGTTTATCAGCAGATTTCCGAAAAGCTCACTAAGGAATCATCGTCCACAACTCTTGATCGTGATGGCGGCGGATTAGACGTAGTCGTTGAAAACGCATCTGCAGACTTTACACGAGAAGATCTCGAGGATATGAAGCTTACGGTAAGCACCAAGGATGGTAAGAAAAAAATTATAAGTCTGACATCGATTGCAGATATACGTACAGACGCGTCAATGAATGTTATAAATCACGATAACCAGAAGAGAAGTCTTCAGGTATCAGCTACGCTTAAGGACGGACACAATGTAACGCATGTTACAAGTGATGTTAAGAAAATGATCAAAGATAACGACCTTATTCCTGCAGATGTCAAGGTTGAGTTTGCAGGTGAAAATGAGGAAATCATGAAGGCAATGAAGCAGATGCTGCTGATGCTTATAGTAGGATTCCTGCTTGTATACCTCGTGATGGTTGCTCAGTTCCAGTCGTTAAGATCGCCGTTTATCATAATATTCTCGATACCGCTGGCATTTACAGGCGGTATGCTGGCTCTGATAATATGTGGTATGGAAGTCAGCGTAGTAGGTATGATGGGATTCGTAATGCTCATGGGTATAGTCGTTAACAATGCCATAGTTCTCGTTGACTGTATAAATAAATTCAGACTTGAGGGCATGGATATTGATGAAGCTATCATCAATGCCGGTGCGGTGAGAATGCGTCCTGTAATAATGACAGCTATCACCACTATACTGGGACTTATCCCGCTTGCCATAGGCATAGGAACAGGAGCAGAAATGGTTCAGCCGGTTGCTATAGTATGTATCGGCGGACTGCTATATGCGACAATTACGACCCTTGTGATCATTCCTGTTATGTATAAGATTTTTGCTAAAAAACACATGGCGAAAATTAAAGAAGAAGAACTTGAAATAGTAACGGTATAATGCTATAATTGTAGCGTTACGCCGGCGTGATGGAATTGGCAGACGTGCGGGACTCAAAATCCCGTGGTGGCAACACCGTATGGGTTCGACCCCCATCGCCGGCACCATTTAAAATAAACAGTTAAAACAACAATGTACTCAAAATAGGAGGAATCTAAATGAGTGGAATGGCATCAATATTACCTTTAATAGTCCTGTTATTAGTAATGTATTTCTTACTGATCAGACCACAGAAGAAGAGAGAAAAAGAAGTAAACGCTATGAGAAGCGGAGTACAGGTAGGAGATGAAATCATCACTATCGGTGGTATTTGCGGTAAGATCGTTAAGACTAAGGAAGAATCCCTTATCATCCAGGTTGGAGCTGATAAGGTTAAGTTCGAAATCATGAGATGGGCTGTATCAAAGGTTGTTGAAGAAGGTAAGAAACCATCAGCAAGCAAGGCTAAGCCTGAAGATTATGATGAAGAAGAAGTAGAAGTAAAGAAAGCTAAGCCTAAGAGAATGAAGAAGGCTGCTCCTGTAGAAGAAGCAGTTGAAGAACCTGCTGTAGAAGCAGCAGAAGAAGTGGCTGAAGAAGCAGAAACTGCTGAAGAAAAATAAAATCTAAAAAGATTATAGAAGAGATGGGAAACCATCTCTTTTTATTTTGCCGAATCCGTTGATTTCCCCTTGTTTAAGAGGCCAAAAAGTTGTAAAATAATAAAGTATGATTTAATGGATTTTTTATTGCCTATTTTCATATAGTACTAAGTTGGAGGTTCTTATGAATCATAATCTAAAAAAGGTTTTAGCAGTAGTATTTGTAGTCATTATAGCGGTTGGCTGGTACCTGACACTTTTCGGCGTAGGTAAGCTTGAACCTATCCAGGACAGAATGAAACTCGGTCTTGATATCAAGGGTGGAGTTTACGTTGTAATGGAGGCTAACACAGATCTTGAAGGTGACGAATTAAGAGAGGCTATGGAGCAGACTCAGGCCGTTATCGAAGAGAGAGTTAACCAGATGGGTCTTGCTGAACCTGTAGTTACAATAGAAGGTGAAAAGAGAATAAGAGTTGAGCTTCCGGGAGCAGAGGATGCACAGGAAGCGATAAACCAGATAGGCACGACCGCACAGCTGCAGTTCGCACTGGCTGACGGCACTATCGTTTTAGACGGTAGTAACGTTAAGAAGGCTGAAGCAGCGATGGATAACGAATCTGCAGGTTACGCAGTAGACCTGGAATTCGACAGCGAAGGCGGAGACCTCTTCTATCAGGCAACAAGCACTGCATATAGCGGAACAGTTACATCAGCGATAGAAGGCGTATCCAATGATGCTGTAATGATCATTCTCGACGGACAGATCATTTCTGCACCATCGGTAAATGAACCTATCAGTGGTGGAAGATGTACTATCACAGGAGGATTCACTCAGGAAGAAGCAACTAATCTGGCAGCACTCATCGAGGGTGGTGCACTCCCGCTTGAACTTCAGGAAGTAAATTCATCTGTACAGTCGGCTAAAATCGGATACAACGCTCTTGAAATGAGTGTATATGCCGGAATAATCGGCTTAGCGTTAGTAATGCTTATTATGCTCATCGCTTACAGAGGCATGGGTATCGCAGCAGACCTGGCACTGATGTTCTACGTACTTATCGTTATCAACATCATGGGATTCGCAGGAAGCGTACTCACACTTCCGGGAATCGCAGGTTTCATCCTCTCGGTAGGTATGGCTGTAGATGCTAACGTAGTAATATTCTCAAGAATCAGAGAAGAAATAGTAGCAGGCAAGACTATCAGAGTTGCCGCACAGCAAGGATATAAGCGAGCTATGAGTACAGTTATAGACTCACAGGTAACTACACTTATCGCGGCTGTTATCCTCTACGAAATCGGTACAAGTGCAGTTAAGGGCTTCGCATGGACATTCATGATCGGTATCGTTGTCAGCATCTTCACTGCAGTTATCGTTACACAGCTTTATATAGGACTTCTGGCAGGCAGCAGAAAGTTCAGCAAAAAGCAGTATTTCGGAATTAAGAAAGACGGCAAGGCGTCATTCAATATCGATAGAGAACTTCACTTCATGAAGCACAGAAAAGTATTCTATATCATTTCTATCGCTATCATGGTAATCGGACTTGTATTCGGTGTTGCCAGAGGACTCAACTACGGTATCGACTTCACAGGCGGTACAATGATCCAGATGGATATGGGTAAGCAGGTAGAAATCTCAGATGTGAAGGATGCTATTAAAGAACATGACCTTAACCCTGAAATTATTTATTCGGGAGCAAATAACGAGCAGATAGTTATCAGATCTATCGTTGCCCTCGACAATAATGAAAGAGCACAGGTAATAGATACGATAAACGAATCATTCGGAACTACGGATGAGAACGTGGTGGCTGAAGAACTGTTCGGACCTTCGGTAGGTAAGGAACTGAGGAACAATGCCATCCTTGCCATCATAATAGCGTCTATCTGTATGCTGATTTACATCAGATTCAGATTCTCGCAGTGGAAGTTCGGCGGAGCTGCACTGCTTGGTGTAGTTCATGACGTGCTTATAGTTATTTCCTTCTACGCGATATTCAATATCACTGTAAACAATCCGTTTATCGCAGGTATATTGACGGTAGTAGGTTACTCAATAAATGATACGATCGTAATCTTCGACAGAATCAGAGAAAACATCAAGTACATGAAGAAGGGTAATACCGAAGAAATGGTTGATACAAGTATTACTCAAACTCTCGGAAGATCACTGATGACTTCAGTTACTACTCTCATAGTAATGGTTCCTCTCCTTATCATGGCAGGGGATGCTATCAGAGAGTTCGTACTGCCTCTGATGGTTGGTATCATAGCCGGTGCATATTCATCGATCTGCGTATGCAGCCCACTGTACTATGAATTTACAAAGCACAATCATCTTTCCAAGTATGAAAAAGAAGTTATGAAGAAAAAGAAGAACAAGAAAAAGTATCCCGGAATCGTAAAGGAAAAGAAAGAAAAAAGCACTAAATAAGATAAAGGACATTGATGAGTCATGAAGAAAAAGAGCGAGTTTCTAAATTCAATACTGGAAATTAATCCAAACTATGACATTGACATAATAGGCAAGGCTTACGATATTGCAGAAGAAATGCACAGAGGTCAGCTGAGAAAGTCAGGGGAACCATATCTTATACATCCTCTGGCAGTATCGGAAATACTGGCCGATCTTGGCATGGACGAGCAAACTATCGTAGCCGGGCTTCTTCATGATGTAGTGGAGGACACACCTTATACGAACGAAGAACTCAGAGAAGATTTCGGTGCAGAAGTCGAACTTCTGGTAGAGGGTGTTACCAAACTGGGATCACTGAAGTTTGAAAGTAAGGAAGAAAGACAGGCGGAAAACTTGAGAAAGATGTTTCTTGCCATGTCAAAGGATATCAGAGTCCTTATTATCAAGCTTTCGGACAGACTTCATAACTTGAGAACCATCAACTACATGACTCACGATAAAATAATTGAGAAATGCAGAGAAACGCTGGACATCTACGCTCCTTTAGCTGCAAGACTCGGTATTTATGCCATGAAGATGGAACTTGAGGATATCGCTCTTAAGTTCCTGGAACCTGAAGCATATTACGATCTGGCTGAACAAGTAAGCGAACGTAAGGGACAGCGTGAAGACGCTATAAACGGCGTAGTTGAAGAAATAGAAAAGACTCTTAAAGAAATAGACATCAAACATGATATTTACGGCAGATCAAAACATTTCTACAGCATTTACAAGAAAATGCAGTATCAGCATAAGAACATCGATGAAATATTCGATCTTATGGCCGTAAGAATAATCGTTGAATCAGTCAAGGACTGCTACGCGGTTCTCGGCCTCGTTCACACTTTGTGGAAGCCTATTCCGGGCAGATTCAAAGATTATATAGCGATGCCTAAGCCTAACATGTACCAGTCGCTTCATACGACTGTAATAGGTGACAGCGGCAAGCCTTTCGAAATCCAGATCAGAACATATGAGATGCATAGAATCGCAGAATACGGTATCGCAGCTCATTGGAAGTACAAGGAAGGTATCGCTTCAGACAAGGAAGAAGTTAAGCTTTCTTGGCTCAGACAGGCACTGGAATGGCAGAAGGATGTAAACGATCCTAAGGAGTTCATGGAATCCCTTAAGATGGACTTGTTCTCAAGTCAGGTATTCGTTTTCACACCTCAGGGAGACGTTATAGAACTTCCTGCAGGAGCAACACCACTGGACTTTGCATTTAAAATCCACTCAGACGTAGGATGTAAATGCGTAGGCGCCAAGGTAAACGGTAAGATGGTAACTATTGACCATACCCTTGAAAACGGTAACATCATCGAAATCGTTACGTCGCCGAATGCCGCAGGACCAAGCATAGACTGGCTTAAGATAGCCAAGAGCAGTTCTGCTAGAAACAAAATAAGACAGTGGCTCAAAAAGGAAAACAAGACAGACACTATCGATAAGGGTAAAGACCAGATCGACAGATATATCCGTAAAAAGGGATACGATCCAAGAGTTCTACTGAAAAATAATTATGTAAACAAAGCTGTTAAAGAGATGGGTTTCAAGAGCAGTGACGAGCTTTACAATCAGTTGAGCTACGGCGGCACACTGCAGACTAAGCTTGTGAACCTTCTTTTAGGATATGAGGCGGAAGCGCATGCTGCCGTTGAAGCTGAGAAAGAAAAGAGTCTCCTCGAAAACCTTAACGAGATAAGCGAAAAGGCTCAAAAGCGTAATCAGAACAGGAAGAAGCAGGAAGGCGACTCAGGCGTTATCGTCGAAGGCCTTGATAATCTTATGATCAGAATGGCGGGATGCTGTAATCCTGTACCGGGAGACGATATCGTAGGATTCATAACTAAGGGCAGAGGTATTTCAGTCCATAGAAAAGATTGTGATAACCTTAAGAATATGCCTGAAGAAGAAAAAGCCAGATGCATTGAAGTTGCGTGGGATCCGGACATATTAGACAAGTCTTTCAATGCGGAAATCAGCCTTGTTGCCAAGGATCAGAAGGGACTGCTTTCTAACATCTCCAAGGTATGTGAAGACATGGATGTTGCGATCCTCGGTCTTAACGCCAGAGCAGATAAGAATGAAAATGCCAATATCAATTTAACTTTGTCTATCAAAGACAAGTCTCAGATCGAGAAGATGTGCAGATCGTTCAAGAGCATCCCGGGCATTATGGAGGCATACAGAACAAGAACATGAGAGCAGTAGTACAAAGAGTAAAAAAGAGCAGTGTAACTGTTGATCAACAGGTTACGGGAGCTATAAATAAAGGTCTTATGGTCCTCATAGGTGTTGAAGACGGCGACAGCGAAAAGGATGCCGACTACATTGCCGATAAGATAACAGGTCTTAGGATATTCGAAGATGAGCAGGGGAAAATGAACCTCAGTGTCGAAGATATCGGAGGCGAAGTTCTGGCTGTTTCCCAGTTCACACTTCTTGCCGATGCCAGAAAAGGCAGAAGGCCGAGCTTTACTAGGGCAGCTGCACCTGATGAAGCAAACGCACTGTACAGAAAAGTAATAGACAAAATAACATCTAAAGGTATCAATGTCGAAGAAGGCGTATTTCAGGCGGAGATGATGGTTGAAATCCATAACGACGGACCTGTTACCATACTTCTTGACAGCAACAAGATGTTTTAAAAATACATTATAGAGAGGTGGCTTATATGAAGATCTACAATCTTCCGAGCGGAGCACTTCAGGTAAACACATACCTGGCATTTGATGAAGAAACAAACAAAGGTTTCATCGTCGATCCCGGTGGTTACAACCCTGTGCTCACAAAAAAAGTTAAAGAAGAAAACATTGATATCGAGTATATCATTTTAACACACGGTCATTCAGACCATATATGCGGTGTCAATGAGCATAAAGAAGAATTCGAAGGCGCTAAGGTTATTGCCCACGCTGCCGAAGAAGCTATGCTCAAGGACATCAGACTTAACTGCAGTGCAGATTTCGGCATGCCGTACGTAGTAGATGCAGATATGTACGTAAATGACGGAGATGAAATCACTATAGGGAATATCGATCTTAAATTTTTCCACACACCCGGCCATACTGTAGGCGGCATGTGCATCTATGCTCCTAAGGACAACATCCTGTTCAGCGGAGATACTTTATTCAGCCAGTCCATCGGAAGAACTGATTTTCCGGGCGGATCATTTAAGGAAATAGCTGAATCGATAAAGAACAAGCTGTTCACTCTTCCTGACGAAACAGCTGTACTGCCTGGCCATATGGGTACTACACAGATTGGATTTGAAAAGAGGAACAACCCGTTTGTACACATTTAAAATCGAAGGTATAGAGAACACAAATCAATACGAAGAGCTAATAAAAGTATTTTTATCGCCCGGTGAATTCAAACTCATCAAGGAAGATGATCTCGATATCCAAAGCTCGGAGCTGCAAAGCGCAGTGGTTTTCTCTTTCAAAGGAGATAAGGAAGAGCTGAAGAGAGATATTTATCGTTTTCTCCAAAAGGAAACGGGCAAAACTCCTAAATGGGGGATACTTACAGGAATAAGACCTGTTAAGCTGGCCGGTGAAATGACAGACCTTCTCGGACGAGATGAAACCTTAAGAAGACTTTCTGATGAATATCTCTTACATCCCGAAAAGACAGAGCTTATAACAAACATACTCGATTATCAGAGAAGACTTCTCGGAAAACCGCAAAAGAACAGTTTGTCCATATATGCAGGCATACCGTTCTGTCCGACAAGATGTTTATACTGTTCATTCACATCAAATCAGGTTAAAAAGCCTGAGATAGACAGATACCTGCAGGCTTTGCATAAGGAGATAGAGTATTGCGGAGAGAAGCTCCGAAGCCATGAAATAGCAGCTGAAAGCCTTTACATAGGAGGCGGAACGCCAACAACTCTGGACGAAGCACAGCTTGAGGTTTTGCTTGATAAGCTTAGAAGTTGTTTCGATATGTCCGAGCTTAAGGAATTCACAGTTGAGGCCGGACGACCTGATACTATTACCCGGGAAAAGCTTGAAGTGATGAAGGCGGCCGGAGTAGGCAGGATAAGCATCAATCCTCAGTCAATGAAGCAGCACACGCTCGATCTTATAGGAAGAGCGCATACTACAGAGGAAACCGTCAAGGCTTTTGAACTTGCGGGGAAGGTGGGGTTTGAATGTATCAATGCGGACCTTATCGCAGGGCTTCCGGAGGAGGACGTTGACGATTTCAAGGATAGTCTCGACACGATGATCGGTCTCGGAGCTGAGAACATCACCGTTCATACGCTTGCAGTCAAGAGAGCTTCGAGGCTTAAGGAAATGGATGATAAGTTTAATTACAGGAGGGAAGAGGTCAGAGAAGCAATGCTGGCCTACGCTCATAGCAAGCTTAAGGCTGAAGGATATGTGCCTTATTATCTTTACAGACAAAAGCATACTTCCGGTAATACCGAAAATATCGGTTTCTGTAAAAACGACCTGATTTCACCGTACAATGTGAGGATCATGGAGGAAGCTCAATCGATCCTGGCACTTGGAGCAGGTGGTATCAGCAAGGTATATTATCCTGATGAAAACAGACTCGAGAGAGTAGCTAACGTATCGAATTACGAAATATATATAGATAGAATCGACGAAATGATAGAACGAAAAGAAAACAACTTTTGGAGGTAACTATGTTAACTAACGCACCTAAAGGAACTAAAGACATGCTGCCGCAGCAGGCATACAAATGGCACTACATCGAAAATGCTTTTGCAGAAATCTGCAGAAGATACGGATTTGAAGAAATAAGAACTCCGGTTTTCGAACACACCGAACTGTTTCAGAGAGGTGTAGGTGATACTACTGACATCGTACAGAAGGAAATGTACACATTCAAGGATTACGGTAACAGAAGCATCACTCTTAAGCCTGAGGGAACTTCACCTGTAGTAAGAGCTTTCACAGAGCACAAGCTCTATGCAGGAGTTCAGCCTAACAAGTTTTATTACAATATTCCTTGCTTCAGATATGAGAAGCCGCAGTCAGGAAGACTCAGAGAATTCCACCAGTTCGGTATCGAAACCTTCGGAACTATGGATATGATGGCTGATGCTGAGGTTATCGCACACGGATATGATTTCCTCAATGAAATGGGTATTACAGACATCGAACTGAGAATAAACAGCGTAGGATGTCCGACTTGCAGAAAGAACCACAGAGAAGCTCTCCGTAAATTCCTGGAACCTAAATATGACGAGCTTTGCGACACTTGTAAGGACAGATATGAAAGAAACCCTATGAGAATCATCGACTGTAAGTCACCGATTTGTCAGGAACTGGTTGCAGGCGCACCTATGATGCTGGATTACCTCTGTGACGACTGTAAGGATGCATTCGAACAGCTTAAGAGCAACCTGGATGCTATGGGTATTGAATACGTTGTAGACCCTGGAATCGTTAGAGGCCTTGACTACTATACAAAGACTGCGTTCGAATTCGTAACTACTAAGATCGGTGCACAGGGAACTGTATGCGGCGGTGGCAGATACGACGGACTTGTTGAAGAGGTAGGCGGACCGTCAACTCCGGGAGTAGGATACGGTCTCGGTAAAGAAAGACTGCTGCTGACTATGGAAGCGTGCGGCGTTGAAATCCCTGAACCTGATAAGACAGACGTATTCATCGCAGTTATGGGTGATGAAGCTAAATCAGCAGGTCTTAAGCTTATGAGACAGCTGAGAAATGCAGGAGTTGCTGTTCAGATGGATATCATGGGCAGAAACATCAAAAATCAGTTCAAGTATGCTAACAGAATCAACGCTAAGAAAACTGTAGTAATAGGAGCAGATGAAATTGCCAACAACAGCTTCGCTATTAAAGATATGGCAACATCCGAGCAGGTCAATGTACCTATGGAAGAAATCGTAGCAGAGCTGACAAAATAAAAATATTAGGAGATAGAAATGAGCGTATATAAGAGAACCCATATGTGTGGGGAACTTAGAAAAGAAAACATAGGAGAAAAGGTAGTATTAAACGGCTGGATCGCTAAGAGAAGAAATCTGGGCGGACTTATCTTCTGTGATGTAAGAGACAAGACAGGTATTACTCAGGTAGTATTCAACGATAAGATCCCTCAGGAGCTTTTTGACAAGGCTGATAAGCTGAGAAGTGAATACGTAGTAGGTATCAAGGGTGAAGTAATGGAAAGAGAATCCAAGAATTCCGAACTTCCTACAGGTGATATCGAAGTGTTCGCAGATGATCTTATCATCTACTCAGAGGCTGATACTCCACCGATCTACATTAAGGATGACGACAACGTAGATGATAATCTGAGACTCAAGTACAGATATCTGGATCTTAGAAAGAAAAAGATGCAGGACAACCTGACCTTCAGACATAATCTGGCGAAGCTGACACGTGATTATTTCGCAGAAAACGGCTTCACAGAAGTGGAAACTCCTGTACTTATCAAGTCAACTCCTGAAGGTGCCAGAGACTACTTGGTACCGAGCAGAGTTAACCAGGGCAGATTCTATGCGCTTCCTCAGTCACCGCAGATGTTCAAGCAGCTGCTGATGGTTGGCGGAACAGATAGATACGTACAGATCGTTAAGTGCTTCAGAGACGAAGACCTTCGTGCTGACAGACAGCCTGAATTCACACAGATCGACCTTGAAATGTCATTCGTTGACGTTGACGATGTTATTGAAATCCAGGAAGGTTATCTTAAGAGAGTATTCAAGGAAATGAAGGGTATCGATATCGAAACTCCATTCCCTAGAATTCCTTACGATGAAGCGATGAACAGATACGGCAGCGACAAGCCTGATACAAGAGTAGGCTTCGAACTGAACGATATCACAGATATGGTAAAAGAATGCGGATTCAAGGTATTTACAGATGCTATCGCCGCAGGCGGTAGTGTAAGAGGTATTTGCCTTACAGGAGCTGCAGAAAGTTATACCCGTAAGAAGATCGACAAGCTGACAGAAATGGTTAAGAGCTACGGTGCTAAGGGCATGGTTTGGATGAAGGTTGCCGAAAACGAAGTAACTTCATCTGTAAATAAATTCTTCTCACCTGAAGAGCTCAAGGCTATAGCTGACAGAATGGAAGCTAAGGCAGGGGACCTGATCCTTATTATTTCAGACAGAAACAAGGTGGTTTATGACAGCTTAGGATTCCTGAGAAGACACGTAGCAGACGAAATGGGACTTCTCGATGACAATCAGTACAACTTGTTATGGGTAACTGACTTCCCGCTGTTCGAACATGATGAAGAAACAGATACTTATCATGCTATGCATCATCCGTTCACTTCACCTAGAGAAGAAGATGCTGAACTTCTGAAGACAGAGCCTACTAAGGCGAAGGCTAAGGCTTATGACATCGTATTAAATGGTGTTGAACTTGGTGGCGGAAGTATCAGAATCCACGAAAGAGACATGCAGGAAGACATGTTCAGAGCACTCAACATGAGTCAGGAAGATATCGACGAAAAGTTCGGCTTCCTGGTAGAAGCGTTCAAATACGGAACTCCTCCGCACGGCGGACTGGCATATGGTCTTGACAGACTCGTAATGCTCCTCACAGGCGAGAAATCAATAAGAGAAGTAATCGCATTCCCTAAGAATCAGAACGCACAGTGTATGGTAAGTGAGGCGCCGGGAGTAGTAGAAGAATCTCAGCTGGAAGAACTGGGAATCAATATTAAATAGTTATTAAAAAATCAAATAATATATAAAGCAAAAATTAAAAGAAGGAAAATGATATCTAATGGAAATTTTTAAGAAGTGGACTGAAATCAGTCTGATCAAAAGAATTATTGCAGGCCTTATCATAGGTGCTATCCTCGGAATGGTGATTCCAAAGGCAGCAGTTATAGGCATTTTAGGGGACCTCTTCGTTGGCGCACTGAAGGCTATCGCGCCGCTGCTGGTATTCTTCCTCGTAATGCATGCATTGTCTAACAAACAGGATGGAAGCGAAAGCAACATGAAGACAGTTATTATTCTGTATCTTGTCAGCACATTCGCCGCTGCACTCACAGCAGTAGCTGCAAGCTTCCTGTTCCCGTCAACACTCGTACTGCCTGCAGGAGCAGAAGGTACAGCACCTGAAGGAATCGCAGAAGTACTTAAGACATTACTCATGAACGTTGTAGCGAACCCTGTATCATCACTGATGAACGCTAACTACATAGGAGTACTGGCATGGGCTGTTATCCTCGGTCTTGCACTGAGAAGAGCCAATGACAACACTATCGGCATCATCGGCGACATCGCAGACGCTTTCTCAACAGCTATCAAATGGGTAATCAACTTCGCACCATTCGGAATCTTAGGCCTCGTATTCACAACTGTATCAGCTACAGGTATTGAAGCACTTCTTGATTATGGACATATAATCCTGGTGCTCGTTATGTGTATGCTTGTTTCAGCACTGATCATCAATCCGCTGATCGTGTTTGTGAACATCAGACAGAATCCGTATCCGCTTATTTTCAAGTGCATCAAGGACAGCGGAATCACAGCATTCTTCACAAGAAGCTCAGCGGCTAACATTCCTGTTAACATGAGACTTTGTGATGAACTGGGACTTGATGAAAAGCAGTACTCAGTATCCATCCCTCTGGGAGCAACAATCAACATGGCAGGTGCTGCTATCACTATCACAGTAATGACACTGGCTGCAGTAAATACGCTCGGAATCGAAGTTGACTTCGCTACAGCACTGCTTCTCAGCCTTATCGCATCAGTATCAGCTTGCGGAGCTTCAGGTGTTGCAGGCGGATCACTGCTCCTTATCCCGCTGGCATGTAGCTTGTTCGGAATTTCCAACGACATCGCTATGCAGGTTGTAGGTGTAGGCTTCATTATCGGAGTTATTCAGGATTCATGTGAAACTGCATTGAACTCTTCATCAGACGCAATCTTTACTGCTACTGCAGAATTCAGAAAATGGAAAAAGGAAGGCCGCAAGATTGAGTGGTAAACTTGAAAACGGCAACAACTTCATAAATAAAATCGGTATTTTCGGCGGATCTTTCGATCCTATACATCTGGGTCACACAGGTCTTGCCGAAGATGCCATGAAGGCAGCAAGTCTTGACAAGGTGGTATTTATTCCGGCAAGACTTCAGCCTTTTAAGCTTGATAAACAGCTGACTACAGGGGAGGCCAGAGTTGAAATGATAAAGCTTGCCGTTAAAGGTAAGCAGGGCTTCGAAATTTCAACATATGAGCTCGATGAAGAAGGAATCTCGTATTCATACCTGACGATGAGAGCCATGCAGAAGCAGTACGGCCCCGACAGTAAGCTTTATTTTATAACCGGAACAGATGCGTTTTTAAAGATCGATAAATGGAAAAACGCTGAAGAAATGCTTAATAATTACTCGTTTATCATAGGAACTCGCCCCGGATATAAACAGGAAGAATTATTGGAACATATAAAAACCATTAAAGATACTTACGGAACAGATGTTGTAAACATAGAGAACCGTCAAATAGACGTTTCTTCTACTGAAATAAGGAATAATCTCGAGAAAGGGATTTCCTGTTCAGGACTAATTTCACCTGATGTGGAAAGGTATATTACAGACAATGGATTATACAGATAATATGAAAACCTCAGGTAAATACGATGACCTTAAACAAAGGATAATCGAATACATAGAGAACAATTTAAACGAAAGAAGGCTCAAACATACATATTCCGTCGTAAAAGAGGCAGTAAAACTAGCCGATTATTACGGGGCTGACAGGGAAAAGGCCGAGCTTGCGGCTTTATTCCACGATATGTACAGAAGTAAGCCTGTATCGGTTCTGAATATGTATATAAGACAGTTGGGTTTACCTAAAAACATTATTGACAACCCGAACTTATCTCATGCAAAGATCGCAGCAGTAGTAATGAAAAGAGATTATGGCATAGAAGATGATGATATTTTAAATGCCGTATCATATCACACTACGGGACGCGCGGGAATGTCCGACCTGGAGAAGATAATTTTCCTTGCCGATGCTATAGAGCCGGGCAGAAAATATCCTACGGTGGAAGAAACCAGAAGACTGGCTTATATAGATTTAAATAAGGCATGTATCAGTTCTCTTGAAAGAACTGTCGAATATATAAAGGGAATAGGAGAATTCCTTGACCCGGATACAATAAATGCTATCAATGATCTAAAGGAGAAGATATAACAATGATGGAACCTAAAGAACTGGCGCTTAAGATCGCCGGAATGCTTGACAGCAAAAAGGCTCAGGATGTAACAGTAATAGACATAAGTCTTAAGGCATCCTTTGCGGACTATTTCGTTATCGCTTCAGGTGGAAGCGAAAGACAGATGAGTGCTCTTGTTGATAACGTTGAAGATATGCTTGAACCTCTTGGAGTTTTTCCGAAGAGCATAGAAGGAAAACGTGCTTCAGGCTGGACTCTTATGGATTACGGTGATGTAGTCGTAAACGTTATGACTGTTGAAATGAGAGAAAAATATAATCTGGAAAAAATTTGGGGAGACTGTGAAACCCTTGAAATTAACGGATAAATGGAGGATGACGATGTTAGAAAAGTATAATTTCAGTGAAATCGAAGCAAAATGGCAAAAGAAATGGGAAGAAGACAAGGCTTTCAAGGTAGTTGAAGATCCTGATAAGGAAAAATACTATGTGCTTGAAATGTTCCCTTATCCTTCCGGCAAACTTCATATGGGACACGTTAGAAACTATTCCATCGGTGACGTTATAGCTAGATTCAAGAAAATGAAGGGCTACAATGTGCTTCACCCAATGGGATATGACGCATTTGGCCTGCCTGCTGAGAATGCGGCTATCAAGAATAATGTTGAACCTGCAGAATGGACATGGGGCAACATCGAAGAAATGAACCGTCAGCTTCGTGAAATGGGTCTCTCATATGACTGGGACAGAGAAGTTGCTACTGCACATCCCAGCTACTACAAGTGGATGCAGTGGATTTTCATTCAGTTCTATAAGAAGGGACTGGCATATAAGAAAGAAAACCCTGTAAACTGGTGTCCTAGCTGCCAGACAGTACTTGCTAACGAGCAGGTAGTTGACGGCTGCTGTGAACGTTGCGGAACAGCTGTTGGTAAGAAGAATCTGTCACAGTGGTACTTCAAGATCACTGATTACGCAGAAAGACTTCTTGATAACCTCGACACTCTCGACGGATGGCCAAACAAGGTTAAAATCATGCAGAGAAACTGGATCGGCAAGTCACACGGTGCTGAAGTTGACTTCGCTATCCAGGGAAGAGAAGAAACTCTGACAGTATTCACAACACGTGTTGATACTATTTACGGTACTACATTCATGGTACTTGCACCTGAATATCCTACAGTACTCGAAATGGTTGAAGGAACAGAATATGAAACGCCTGTTAAGGAATACATCGACAGATGCGCTCATATGAATGAAATCGAAAGAACATCAACAACTAATGAAAAGACAGGTGTATTCATCGGTCAGTACGCAGTAAATCCATTTACTAAGAAGCCTATGCCTATCTACATCTCAGACTACGTTCTGATGGGATACGGTACAGGTGCAGTTATGGGTGTACCTGCTCATGACCAGAGAGACTTCGAGTTCGCTAAGAAGTTCGACCTCGAAATCGTTCCTGTAATAGATCCTCAGGATCCTGAAGTAGACCTTAACGACCTCAAGGAAGCATGCGCTGCTGAAGGTATTGTTATCAATTCAGGTGAATTCAACGGCATGAACAATCAGGATGCTATCCAGAAGATCGCTGAAGTTGCTGAAGAAAGAGGCATCGGTAAGAAGACTATAAACTACAGACTTCGTGACTGGCTCATTTCAAGACAGAGATACTGGGGAACACCTATCCCTATGATTCACTGTGACGCATGCGGATGGGTTCCTGAAAAGGAAGAAAACCTGCCTGTAATGCTGCCTACAGACGTTGAATTCACAGGAAAGGGCGAATCACCTCTGGCAACAAGCAAGACATTTATCGATACAGTATGTCCTGTATGCGGAAAACCTGCTAAGAGAGAACTCGACACTATGGATACATTCCTCGATTCATCATGGTACTTCTTAAGATATTGCGATGCCAGAAATGATGAAGAAGCATTCGCTAAGGATAAGGTTGACTACTGGATGAACGTTGACCAGTACATCGGTGGTGTAGAACATGCGATCCTCCATCTGATGTATGCGAGATTCTTCCAGATGGCTCTTTACGATCTCGGATACGTAAGCCAGGAAGAACCTTTCAAGAATCTGCTGACTCAGGGTATGGTAATCAAAGACGGCGCTAAGATGAGTAAGTCCATCGGTAACGTTGTAAGTCCTGCCGAAATCATCGAAAAGTACGGTGCAGACACAGCACGTCTGTTCATTCTCTTCGCAGCACCTCCTGAAAGAGAACTCGACTGGTCAGATAAGGGCGTAGAAGGAAGCTACAGATTCATCAACAGAGTATACAGAGCTGTTTACGAATATAAAGAAAAGTATGCTACAGATGCAGCTGCTTATGAAATCAAGACAGAAGCAGATAAGAACATGGCATACTGGATGAACTATGCTATCAAGAAGGTTTCAGACGATATAGGCGAAAGATTTAACTTCAACACAGCTATCAGTACTGTAATGGAAATGGTAAATGAAATGTACAAGTACAAGGAAGGCGAAGTTAACAGTGCGCTTTACGGAGAAGCTATCAGAAACCTCGTTATCATGCTGGCGCCATTCATTCCGCATGTTACAGAAGAAATGTGGGATCACCTCGGATATGAAGGTTCAGTACATGAACAGAGATGGCCTGAATACGATGAAAGTGCTCTCGTTAAGGACACAATTGAAATCGTAGTACAGATCAACGGTAAAATTAAAGAAAAAATCAACATTCCGGGAGATTTATCCAGAGAAGAAATGGAAAAAATCGCTATGGAAGACGAAAAAGTAAAGGGTCTTACAGAAGGTAAGAACGTTGTAAAGGTTATAGCAGTGCCTAATAAGCTGCTCAACATAGTAGTAAAATAGGTTCTCTGCGCCTTTGCAAAGAAAGGAAAGAGAATAATATATGAGCGAAAAACAAGTTAATAAGTCCGCCAAACCGCGCAAGTCAACCGGTCAAAGCAGAAATAATTCCGGTAGACAGAGCGGCCGCAGCAGGGGAACGAAACCTAACAATACTGCCGGCGGTAAAAGGACTCAGAAGGCTCGCAGCGGTGCAGGCAGACAAAAACAGCCTGCACCACAGGTAAAAGTAATACCTCTTGGCGGGCTTCATGAAATAGGGAAGAACATGACTGCACTGGAATTTGAGAATGAAGTCATTCTTATAGACTGCGGCCTGTCATTCCCGGATGATGATATGTTCGGTATAGATAAAGTTATACCTGATTTCTCATATCTCACAGAAAACAAAAAGAAGATAAAGGGACTGATCATCACACACGGACACGAAGATCATATCGGTGCAGTGCCTTATCTCTTAAAAGAAATCGATGTTCCTATTTACGGAACACCGCTTCCGTTGGGACTTATAGATAATAAGCTTAAGGAACACGGACTCAAGGCGGAAATGCGCGTAGTTCGTGCAGGTGATACTTTTAAACTTGGTAGGAATTTTAAGATAGAGGCGCTTAGAATTACTCACTCGATAGCAGATGCCATCTGTTTATCAATAACTACACCTGCCGGCGTTATATTCCATACAGGCGACTTTAAAATCGACTATACACCTGTAGACGGAGATCCTATCGACTTCGCAAGATTGGCACAGATAGGGGCAGAAGGCGTACTTCTGATGATGGCTGACAGTACCAATGTATTAAGACCGGGATATACTTCATCCGAAAGAGTTGTAGGTCAGACACTGGAAGGGATATTCAGAAGTGCAGATAAACGTATAATCATTGCGACTTTCTCGTCCAACGTTCACAGAATCCAGAAGATAATAGATATCGCTGTTCTCTGTAACAGAAAAGTTGCTATATCAGGCAGAAGCATGGTAAATGTAGTTGAGCTGGCACAGGAACTCGGCTATATGAAAATACCTGCCAATGTTCTTGTAGATCTCAATAAGACGAGAAATATCCCTGATAAGGAACTTGTTGTAATTACTACGGGAAGTCAGGGAGAACCGATGTCAGCTCTCGCAAGAATGGCTTCATCGGAACACAAGGCAATAAATATAAAGAAAGGGGACATGGTCATCCTGTCCTCAACTCCTGTACCGGGCAACGAGCTTACAGTTTCGAACGTTGTAAACAAGCTGGTTGAAAAGGGCGCGGAAGTTATTTACTCGGATATTGCTGAAATCCACGTATCCGGACACGCGTGTCAGGAAGAACTTAAGCTGATGCATTCACTTATAAGACCGAAGTACTTCATGCCTGTACACGGAGAATACAGACATCTTCAAACTCACGGTGAGCTTTCTCACATGATGGGAACACCTTCAGAAAATATTTTCCTTCTTGAAAACGGCGACTGTCTGACCTTATCAGCTGATTCGGCTTATCAGACTAAGGGCGTTGCAGATGCAGAAGGCATCATGGTTGACGGACTCGGCGTAGGTGATGTAGGAAATATAGTATTACGAGACAGACGTCTTCTGTCGGAATCAGGACTCATAATCCTGGTAGCTTCGATCGATAAGCAGTCCAATACTATTGTTTCTGGACCTGATATCATCTCAAGAGGCTTCGTATATGTCAGAGAAAACGAAGATCTTATAGATGCGGCATGTGAGCTTGCCGAAAGTATTCTGATTGATTGTATGGCAAGAAACATGAAAGACTGGAACGGCATGAAAACTGCTGTCCGTGAAGGTTTAAGAAGGTATATTTACAGCAAGACAAAGAGAAATCCGGTAATTCTACCGATATTTATGGAGGTTTAATATGAATGTATATGATCAGGCTCATTCATTGGCGGCTGCTATAAAGGCTTCAGAAGAATTCAAGCAGTATGACCAGAGCAAAAAGGTTGTTGAAGCTAATCCTGAACTGGATGCTGCTATCAAAGACTTTATGAACAAGCAGTTCGAACTTCAGGCTCAGCAGATGATGGGTCAGGAAATAGATGCAGAGGGCTTCGCAAAGCTCCAGCAGCTGTCAGCTATCCTGATGCAGGATCCAAGTGCAGCACAGTATCTGCAGAACCAGATGAGATTCTCAATGATGATGGCAGATGTTTATAAAATCATTGCAGACGTAGCTGAATTCGGCGTAGGCCCAATGGGCGGCGGAAATCAATAGTTTCGCAATGAGTACTTGCAATCATCATAGAGTTTGGTATAATTTAACCAAGAGTAATTATGAAAGAAAGGTAGACATATTATGATTTATGCAGGCGATTTCAGAAAAGGTATCACTTTTGAAATGAACGGCGAACCACATGTAGTCGTTGATTTCCAGCACGTTAAACCTGGTAAAGGCGCAGCTTTTGTAAGAACTAAGTATAAGAACATTCTGTCAGGTGCTACTAGAGAAGAAGCTTTCAACCCTGATGATAAGTTCCCTAAAGCGCATATCGAAACTAAGACTATGCAGTACCTTTACAGCGACGGCGAACTTTATTACTTCATGGATCAGGAAACTTATGACCAGGTTCCTATCACTCAGGAACAGGTTGAAGATGCTATGAAATACCTGAGAGAAAATGATGAAGCTACCATAAAGTTCTATAAGGGAAATGCTTTCCTGGTAGAAGCTCCTAACTTCGTTGACCTTAAGGTTATCGAAACTGAACCGGGAGTAAAGGGTAACACTGCTACTAACGTAACTAAGGCTGCAGTTGTTGAAACAGGTGCTACTATTCAGGTTCCTATCTTCATTGAAGAAGGAGAAATTATCCAGATCGACACAAGATCAGGCGAATATCTTGGTAGATCAAAATAAGAGTATTTTTTATTAAAGGGACGCGCAACCGTCCCTTTATTTGTAGTTTTTGATTTAATAGAGAGGTTTTAGATGGCGAAGGGAAAAAACACTAAATTCAAATCGATTCTCATCGTAGTTGTAGTTCTGTTTGTAATTATTACAGGCGGACTTTTAGTTTTCTTAAGCGGACTCGGTCCTGTAGATAATAAGAACGAGGAACCTGTAACTGTAAATATTCCATCAGGAAGCGGATCTTCATATATCGTTGAGATCCTTGATGAAAACGGACTCGTTAAGAACAAGACATTTGCTAAGATACATGCAAGAATAGGCGGATATAACAGTCTTCAGGCCAATACATATATCTTCACCAAGAGTATGTCGGTTCCTGAAATGTTCAAGGCTATCAACACAGGTGATTTCGATTACCTTTCAAAAGAAAAATTGACTATAAGAGAAGGTCTCACTATTCCGCAGGTAGCAGATGCTGTAGCCGCTGAAATGCCTTTTAGCAGAGAAGAAATTTTAGGAAAATGGTCAGATCGTGCTTATCTCAAGCAGCTTATAGATGAATATTGGTTCCTTACCGATGATATCTTGAATGAAGATATCAAGTATCCGCTGGAAGGATATCTCTATCCTGAAACTTACTTCATTACAGAAGAAAATCCTTCTATCGAAAGTCTGACAACAATGATGCTCGATATGATGGATAAGCAGCTTTCTGAAATCAAGTCCGAGCTTGAAAAGAATAAGTATTCCATCCATGAAATACTCACACTTTCATCTATCGTAGAAAAGGAATCCAGCAACGTCAGCGAAGCAATGCCGGAAGTTGCAGGTGTATTTTTCAATAGACTTAATAAGGGTATCTCACTGGGAAGTGATGTAACTGTAAACTATATCTTCGAGAAGGACGGAGTAGAACTGACAATGTCTCAGCTTAATTCAGACAACAAATACAACACTCGTAAGTTTACAGGACTTCCACCGGGACCTATTTGTTCGGTTAACATCAAGGCTATAGACAGCGTACTCAACTATAAGGATACTGACTACATGTTCTTCTATGCTACACCTGAAGGTGAAATCATCTTCTCAAAGACTGTAGATGAACATAATAAGGCTGTAGAAGAGCATCCATGGACCGAAGAACAGGCAGAATAAAATGAACATTACTAATGAAATAATAACAGGATATATCGAATCTCTTTACGTAGGAACTTCTCCTGAACTTGAAGAGCTTAGATGCTTTGCCGAGGAAAAAAGGGTGCCTATTATTCTCAAGGATACTGAAGGCCTCCTTTTAAGCCTGCTTAAAATCAAGAAACCGGAAAGACTTCTTGAAATAGGTGCGGCTATCGGTTACTCGTCGTGCTGTTTTGCAAATGCCTGCGGCTGCAACGTTACGACTATTGAAGCAGATGAGAAAACTTACGAAACCGCTGTCAACAATATCAAGAATCTCGGCTTTGATGACAAGGTCAACGTATTATACGGCGATGCGAGAAAGGTCCTCGAAGAGATGGCTGCAACTGTCGATGAAACAGGACTCTATGATGTAGTGTTTATCGACGCAGCCAAGAGTCATTACAAAGCCTTTTGGGACTTGGCACTGCCGCTTTGCAAGAATGATGCGCTTATCATATGCGATAACGTTCTTATGAAGGGAATGACTGCGTCCGATGAATATGATCCTAACAGAAAATATAAAACCAGCATCAGAAGGATGAGGGAATTCATAAATTATATCTCAAATTTAGGCTATGCGGACACGTGTGTTTTGCCTGTAGGCGACGGTGTCTCCATTAGTGTTATAGACAAAGCGTAATTAATTAACATGAAGAAACTGGAACTTTTAGCTCCTGCGGGAGATCTTGAAAAATTAAAAATAGCAGTAGACTACGGTGCTGATGCAGTATATTTCGGCGGCGAAATGTTCAGCCTCAGAGCCGGTGCGGGTAATTTGACTATCGAGGAAATAGAGGAGGGCGTTGAATACGCTCATGCCAAAGGCGTTAAATGCCATATGACATTTAATATTTTCGCTCATAATGAAGATATCGAGCCTCTCAGAAATTATCTCGAGGCAATCAAACACATCCCGGTAGATGCTTATATCGTGTCAGACCCTGGTGTGATCACTCTTATTAAAGAGGTTATACCGCATGCAGAACTTCATCTGTCAACTCAAGCGAACATGACTAACTATGTTACTGCAAACTTCTGGCATACACAAGGCGTTAAAAGACTTGTGCTGGCAAGAGAGCTGACATTTGATGAGATAAGAGAAATCAAAAGCAAGATACCTGAGACAATGGAACTTGAATCTTTCGTTCACGGTGCGATGTGCATTTCTTACTCAGGCAGATGTCTTCTCAGCAATTTTATGATTGACAGAGATGCCAACAGAGGTCAATGCGCTCATCCGTGTAGATGGAAGTACAAGCTTGTTGAGGAGCAGAGACCTGGTGAATATTATCCGGTGGAAGAAGACTCCAGAGGCACATATATCCTTAACTCTAAGGATCTGTGTATGTTGGAACACATACCTGACATTATTGAAGCAGGTATTTCTTCCGCTAAAATCGAAGGTCGTATGAAGAGCGTATTTTACGTTGCTACGATCGTAAGTGCGTACAGACGCGCAATTGATGCTTATTATAAGGATCCGGAAAACTATAAATTCGATCCTGCATGGATGACTGAACTCAAGAAGGTCAGCAGAAGAGAGTTTACGACCGGTTTCTATTATGATAAACCAACTAACGAAGACCAGAATTATCAGACAAGCGCTTATACCAGAGATTACAGCTTTATCGGTATGGTAAAGAGCTATGATCCTGATACATGTATGGCCGTAGTTGAACAAAGAAATAAAATGGTGGTGGGTGATGAGATTGAGGTGTTCGGACCGGACAGAGAGTTTTTTACCCAGAAGCTCGAAGTTCTGCTCAATGAAGAAGGAGAGCCAATAGAAGCGGCGCCTCATCCTCAGCAAATTTTACAAATCAAAATGGCTCAGCCTGTTGCTGAGAAATACATTTTGAGAAAAAGAAAATAATGTGAGGGCTTTTTATAAGCAGGAAAGGAGAAAAAAATGTCATCTGATCCCGGGTTTATGTGGGGACAATTAATTTTACTTGCCGTACTGATCGCGTTTAATGCTTATTTCGCAGCAGCTGAAATAGCTATCGTATCAGTAAACAAAAACAGAATCAAATCACTTGCTCAAGAAGGTAATAAGAAAGCTAAGAACCTTCTTTTGCTAATAGATGAACCTAACAAGTTTCTTGCCGCAATTCAGGTTGTAATTACCTTGGCAGGATTCTTAACAAGTGCGGAGGCCGCAATCAGCTTCTCTGACGATGTTGGTGGCTGGCTTTCAGGATTCGGCATTCCGTACGGTAATGAAATAGCCGTTGTATTAGTTACATTTGTACTTTCATTCTTCATGCTGGTATTCGGCGAACTCTTCCCTAAGAGACTTGCAATGCTTCATGCAGACGGAATGGCAATGGCAATGGCTAAGCCTATATCTTTCTTCGCCACAGCATTGAAACCATTCGTATGGATGCTTTCATTATCAGTAACCATTCTTCTTAAAATTTGCAGACAGAGAACTGATGTTACTAATGTTGAGTATTCAGAAGATGATATCGTTTCCATGCTTGAAGCAGGACAGGAAAGCGGAGAGCTGAAGGAAGAAGGAAAGAAGATGATCACAGGCATATTTGCCTTTGACGATATGCTGGCTTATGAAGTAATGACACCGAGAACCGATGTGTTCTCAATAGATATTAATGCTCCTTCAGAAGAATATATCGATGAACTGATGGAACTGAGATATTCAAGAATTCCTGTATATGAAGACGATAGTGATGATATTATAGGTATTCTTTATATCAAGGACTATCTTATTAAGGCCAGAGAAGACGGTTTTGAAAATGTTGATATAAGATCAATTTTAAGAAAACCGTATTTCGTTCCTGAAACTAAAAATATAGACTCACTGTTCATAGAACTTCAGACTACTAAACAGCATATAGCTATTCTTATCGATGAATACGGTGGATTTTCAGGTATCGTTACCATGGAAGATATTATCGAAGAAGTTATGGGTGATATCGACGATGAATACGATGAAGAGGAACCTGAAATCGAAAAGCTTTCTGACGATACATTTGTTATGGACGGAAGCATGGACCTTGATGATATCGATGAAGAGCTTAACCTTAATCTTGAGTCTGATAACAGTGAAACTATCGGTGGATTTATTATCGATATACTGGGAGAAATCCCTGATGAAAACGATGTCGGCAAGGAAGTCAACTTCGAAAATTACAAGTTCAGAATAGATTCAATTAGAGACAGAAGAATAGAACAAATCACAATGACTATACTTCCTGAAACAGTAAAGGAAGATGAAACCGATGAAGAAAATCAATAACATAATAACAGATGCCTTCACAAGCCTTGAAAGCAATAATTACAGCGTATTGGGTCGTCCGGATGAACCTATGTGGGACGAACCGATAATGGGAGTTGCCGCAGGTGATGATACGTACTATGATTTTCTTAAGGAACACATAGGAGAGTTCCACTGGACGCCGGCTGAAGCCTTTGCGAAAAAATACAAGGACGTGCCGGAGGCAAAAAATCTCAGAATAATATCCGTGATTTTCCCTCAGATGGAAAACACTAAAGATGAGCAGAATAAAGCTCGTGTATTCCCATGTGATGAATGGCTGGTTTCAAGAGGAGAATGGGAAAATGTCATGAGAGAATTTACTGCTAAGGTCGAAGCTGCCCTCGAAGAAAACGGTATAAGAGCAGTAGCCATCGACAACATAACCGAATTCTCAAGACAGCATTCCGAAAACCTGGGTATCGCCTCAAACTGGTCTCACAGACATACTGCTTTCGCAGCAGGAATGGGAACCTTCGGACTTAGTGACGGATTCATAACTGAACGCGGTAAAGCTGTGAGAATGACATCTATTATCGTAGAAGCTGACCTTGAAGTAACTCCGAGAGGAGACAGAGGTCACTACGACTGGTGCCTTTATTTCAGAAGCGGTATTTGCGGAGCGTGTATCAGACGTTGTCCTATAAGAGCTATCACAGAAAAAGGACACGATAAGGATGCCTGCTTGGCATATGAAACTACTGCATGTGAAAAATATTGGCCTGAACATATCGAAAGAGGCGACTACATCTTCGGATGCGGTTTATGCCAGTCTAAAGTTCCGTGCAGGGACAAAAGACCTTAATTTAATAACATATGATTTAACAGAGTCGAATATTTCGGCTCTGTTTTTTATTTGTTCGGAATAAATAACGGGACAAGGAATATCTATGTAATAAGAATATGGATAAGCAGGAGGGGAAAAGAAGGACAGTAATTTATGTAACATATTCAGGAAGCTGCCGCCACATCTTATAACTGAAATTGATAAGCTGCCGGAAGATACATTGAACAAGCTTGAAGAGATACGCCTTAAGGTAGATACGGACACGATCCTTATTTGTGAAGGCAAGGAATATATAATCGAAAACAGCAAGTATATAACTTCTGAAGTGTTGGAAGAAATCCTTGCCAAGCTGGTAGATTACTCGTACTACGCTTATGAAGACGAGCTGTCTAAAGGCTATATTACTATCGAAGGCGGACATAGAGTCGGCATATGCGGCCGTGTGACTTTAAAATATGGGAAAGTAGATTTGATAAAAGACGTTTCCTCGATGAACATCAGAAGAAGCCGGCAGATCATAGGCTCTGCGGACAGAGTAATGAAATATATTACGGACGGCGAAACAGTTTGTAATACGCTGATAATATCCCCGCCCAAATGCGGTAAAACCACGTTGATAAGAGATATTTCAAGACATCTAAGTGAGAACGGATACAGAGTTTCCATATGCGATGAACGTTCGGAAATAGCAGGCTGCTGCATAGGTAAACCGGCTTATGATATAGGGCAGAGAACCGATGTCCTTGACGGATGTCCTAAGGCTATAGGAATAGTGATGTTAATAAGGTCCATGGCGCCTGATGTGATAATAACGGATGAAATAGGCCGCTCCGAGGATATTAATGCCATAAGTGATGCGCTGTCGTCAGGCGTTAATATCATTACGACGATCCATGGAAATGATATGAAAGATATAAGAAATTCGTTTCTCAGAGAATTTATCGATAAAGGTGTGTTCGAGACGTTGATATTTCTTACTTCCGAGCCGGAAGCAGGTACCGTTAAAGAGGTCTTGAAATTTGATAAGGAGAGCTGTTCATATGGTTAAAGTATTTATATGTGTGATGGTATTTAGCTGTAGTTATTTTATAGGACACATTAAAGCATCAGTCTTCAAATCGAGGCGTATCGAAATCGAAAACACCATAGAGCTTATCAAATTGCTTGAGATCGAGTTGACATACAGAAGAGATACACTTGTCAGAACGCTGGAAAAAGTTTCTGAGCTTAAGCAAGGATGGACATCCTGCCTGTTTAAAGAAATAAGCATATATATGCAAAGGATGCAGTCTCTTGACAAAGCATGGGAAACGACTCTTGCGGGAATGTCGAGCACTTGTCCGCTGAACAAGGAGGACATAGCCGTACTAAATGATGTGTTTGCAGGCCTTGGTAAAAGCGATATCGACAGTCAGAAAAAGCTTTTTAAACCTGCACTTTTAAGACTTACCAGCAACTACGAAACTGCTCTTAAGCAGGAAGAAAAGTACAGCAGACTGTATAAGACCATGGGGTCTGCCGTAGGTGCGGTGATGGTGATAACAGTCATTTAAGAGGTGATGAAATGGAAATAGATATAATCTTTAAAATTGCAGCTATTGGCATTGCCATTGCTGTTTTGAATCAAGTACTGGTAAAGGCAGGAAGGGACGATCAGGCAGTTATGGTTTCAGTTGCCGGGATCATCGTAGTGCTGATGATGGTGATTCAAATGATAGGAGAGTTCTTCGATACAGTAAGAACTTTCCTGGAGTTCTAGGAGTTTTCATGGAAATAATCAAAATCATATCGATAGCCGTTGCAGGTATTCTTGTGGCTTCTATAACTAAATCGATAAATAAAGAGATAACATTATACGTTATTCTGGCGACATCGATTTTGATCATTATGTCCATGCTGGACAGCCTGAAAGAAATATTCGGCTTTATGGAAAATATATATTCCGATGTCACTTACGGTAAAGAATTCTTCCCGGTAATGTTCAAAGTGCTGGCGTTGGCATATATTACTGATTTTACAGCACAGCTTTGTAAGGATACAGGAGAAAACTCCATAGCATCAAAGGTTGAGATGGCAGGGAAAATCATGATATTCTACGCAGCATTGCCGGTTCTTACAGCTATTCTTGAAATGATAGAGCAGATACTATCGTGAGAGGAGCCAACTTATGGAATACGAAGAATTCATAGAGGAACAACTAAATACCATAGACACAAGGCCTTTAAATGATTTGCTGAAAGAAAACGAACACTTCAGCATCCTTACAGATGACCTTACTGTAAGCAATATCGTCAACAGCATGCTAAACGGCCAGGCCATACTCGATTCAGATAAGATATTTGATGAACTTCTGTATCTCTTACTATCTGAAATCAAGTCTTCGCTTGTTCTGGCAGGCGAAATACTTACCATATGTATCGTTATAGGGCTTCTGTCAAACATGTCAAATTCCTTCGGCAGTAAAACTTCATCATACATCGGAACGATAATATGCAGTTTCATCGTAATAGCATTATGTATCGGCAGTTTTCACCAGACTTATGAGTGCTGCACAACAACCTTAAATGTTATGACTAAAGCGATGGAATTACTGCTGCCGATACTGATTCCGCTTCTGATTTCGATGGGAGGGCTGTCATCGGCAAGTATTATGAATCCTGCGATGGCTGCTGCTGTTACAGGGTTTAATTTTATAATTCAAAACATAGTTATGCCGCTCATATTTTTATCGACGATCTTCATACTGATCAACAGTATTACCGAAAAAGACTACATAAAGAGATTATCTATATTTATTCGCAAAGCCGCACTTTTCATCACGGGCCTTTGTATCACGATTTTCTCCGGCATAACTGCCGTGCAAAGCATCGTTGCCAAATCAGCTGACGGTATATTGATGAATACAGCCAGGTTCTCAATCAGCAATTTCGTGCCTATAGTAGGCGGCTTTGCATCTGATTCCATCGAAATGGTCATTAGCTGTATAGGCTTAATAAAAAATGCCGTAGGCATTGTGGGAATTATAATAATAGTTTCTCTGTTGATATTACCAATAATCAAGATTATGGCCATAGCACTGATATATAAGCTTACTTCAATAGTTGCAGAGCCGGTAGCCACCAAAAACATATCTGACGGTTTAAACGAATTGGGATCGTCTGCAGTGACTATGACAGTTGTTCTGGCTTGCGGCGCATTCATGTTTTTGATTTTCATAACGATAATAATGAGCATGGGAGGAGGTAGCTTGTGGACATCTTAAAGGAATGGGTCAAGGATATATTCATGCTCATGATAATCGCAACGTTTATAGAAACGTTGTTACCTGATAATTCCACTTCCAAGTTTGTCAAGTACGTATTCTCATTGATAATAATGGCGGCTATGATTTATCCCATGGTAAAGCTAATAAGGGCATACTGATGAGTTTTACTCATATGATTTAAGAGGAGGCGCATGATTTGCTTGAAAAATTATTAAAGGATCCTGCTGCAAAGGATAAGTTTATTAAGATATTTGCCGCATTGATAATAATTGGCGTATTGCTGCTGTCATTTGATGTGTTTACTACAAGTAAAGATGGCAGAAGGCAGATTGTAGACGAGGACGGCGGAGTGGAAGCCGAGCTGTGTTTGATTCTATCGGATATTGATGGTGTAGGTGATGTGGATGTCATGCTTCAATACGATAATAACGAAGAGATAACAGGCGCTATAGTTACAGCTTCCGGTGCGGGAGATCCTGTAATTAAAAATAATGTTATCAACGCTGTCATGGCGTTATTTAACATATCGGCTGCAAGTGTCGAAGTGTTCGAGAAAACCACGATAGTTGACGATAGGGAGGATTAATATGAAAAAAAAGAAAAAATATGTTGCTGTTTCTGCTTTGATTCTATGTATCGGAGCATATGTAATCACGGGAAACATACTCGAAGATAATAAGGTCAACGATGACATACCGCTACATGATGGAGATGTTCTTGTAAACAATGATGTCGAAACAGGCGACACCTATATGCAGGAGCTCAGAGCAACTCTTGAAATGGAAAGAAATAAAATCATATCACTTCTTGATGAAGAGGAGAAAGCTAAGCTTTTGAACTATATGGAGGAAGAGAAAACAATAGAGACGCTTATCAAAAACAAAGGGCTTCCGGATTCGTTTGTAGTAATATCGGACGGCGGCGTAAATGTCACTGTTAATACCGATGAGCTTGATCAAGAAGCAGTGACTAAGATTACTGAAATCATCTTGAGACAGACCGATAAAAAAGCAGGTGAAATAGTAATACAGGACGTGTCATAGTACATTGTAATTTGCCTTATGATTTGATATAATAGATGCTGAGTTATGATGTTTTGAAATAAGGTGAAATCATATGACTACAGCTAAAAATACAGGCGAAGATAAAATTAAGATTTCTGATGATGTGATTGCTGTCTGCGCAGTCAATGCGACGTTAAAAACAAAAGGTGTGGCAGGACTTGCGGGAGGTCTTGGCAATGTCCTTTCAAAGAACCTTCTCGGTAAGGAGCTGATTTCTAAGGGAATCAAGGTAAGTCAGGATAGTGACGGAATACAGATCGATGTACACATCATTGTAAAATATCAGGTAAATATACCGGCAGTAGCTTGGGATATTCAGGAAAATGTTAAAAATGAAGTTCAGTCAATGACGGGACAACATGTTAAGGCAGTTAATATACACGTACAAGGCGTTGAAATACCGACGGAAGGAAACGATAAAAATGACGAGAAATGAAGCAAGAGAATTATTGATGCAGATCATGTATGAACTGGACACAGCTAAGAATATGAACAACGAAACTGCAGTACAGTTGATCGAAGAACGCCTTGCCGGCAACCATATAACAAGAGGCAAGGATCTGGTGGCAAAAATCATAGAAAACATCGAAGACGTAGATGCTGTTATAAACGAACACAGCAAGTCATGGAAGACTAACAGAATGCCTAAGGTCGACCTGGCAATCATCAGACTTGCAGTAGGTGAAATGAAATATGCAGATGACGTTCCGACTGCAGTAGCAATCAACGAAGCCATCGATCTGGCTAAGAGATACAGCACAGACAGATCATCCAAGTTTGTTCACGGCGTACTGGGTGCCATCGCCAAGGGAAATGAATAATAAATATATACTGGGCATCGACACCAGTAACTATAAAACTTCTGTCGCAGTTATTGATAACGATAGAAACATAGTATGCGACATCAGAAGATTTCTTAAGGTCAAACATGGAGAAAAAGGTTTAAGACAATCAGATGCTCTTTTTCAACACGTTAAAAACATTCCCGAAATGATGGAAGAACTGAGAGAAAACTTCGACGGAACGCCGGAAGCTATCGCATACTCCTCAAAGCCGAGACCTGTGGAGGGCTCATATATGCCTGTATTCCTGGCCGGAGAAAGCTTTGCAAGAAGTATGGGCGCAGCGCTTTGCATACCGGTTATGGACTTTTCTCATCAGGAAGGACATATAGAGGCAGTAAGAGAATACTCCGAGATGAAGGACGAGAAACATTTTATGGCTTGTCATTTTTCGGGAGGTACTACGGAGCTTCTGGAAGTAAAAGAAATCAAAAACGGATATGAAATAGATATAATAGGCGGATCAAAGGATATTTCATTCGGACAAGTTATCGATAGAGCAGGCGTTGCCTTGGGATTCGATTTCCCGGCAGGTGAGATGCTTGATAAGATCGCGCTTGAAACTATAGATTCTTCAGATGTCCTCACGCCAATCAAGGTGAAAGATGCGTGGCTTAATCTTTCGGGAATAGATACGCAGGTGAAGAATCACATCTCTTCAAACGAAGAATTCAATACGAACTATTTAGTACACGAACTTTTTAAAAAGACTGCGGACGCCATGACTAAAATGGTTCTTCAGGGAGCAGAGAAGTCAGGCCTTGAGAAAGTTATAATGGCCGGAGGCGTTTCTTCCAGCAGATTCATCAGAAATATCGTTGCGAAGAAATTAAATGCTGCAGGAATCGAAGTGTGCTTTGATGACAACGACGTGTCGCAAGACAATGCAGTCGGCACAGCACTTTTGGGAGGAAGGAAGATATGGCGCTGAAACCTGTAAAAGTTTCACAACTGAACAGCTATATCAAGAGAATATTGCAGACGGATCCCATCCTCGGCAATGTGTCGGTTATCGGTGAAATCTCCAACTTGAAATTTCACAGTTCCGGACACGTATATTTCTCTCTTAAGGATGAAACCAGCAAAGTCAGCTGTTTCCTGCCGGCGAGCAATGTCGGCCGCATCGGATTTCAGCTGAAAGAAGGCATCGAGGTCACAGCTCACGGGTATATTTATTTATACGAAAGAGGCGGAAGCTACTCGATAAACATAAGAGATATGGAAAGCGCAGGGCAGGGGGATCTTGCGGCTGCTTTTGAAAAGCTCAAAGCTAAGCTGATGAACGAAGGGCTTTTCGATCAAGCTCATAAAAAGCCTATACCGACCTTTCCGTATAAAGTGGCTGTAGTGACATCTTCTACAGGCGCAGCAGTAAGAGATATACTGAAAATCATCAAGCAAAAAAACGACATCGTAGATGTGCTTGTTTATCCGGTTCTGGTTCAAGGTCCGGATGCGGCAGGAGAAATTGCTGCTGCTATTGACGATATCAACAGATCATATGACGATGTCGATGTAATAATCACAGGTCGTGGCGGTGGGTCCACAGAAGAATTGTGGGCGTTTAACGAGGAAATTGTGGCCCGGAGCATATTTGCTTCCGAGATCCCCGTTATATCTGCAGTTGGTCACGAAACAGACTTTACGATTGCTGATTTCGTTGCAGATATGAGAGCAGAAACACCAACGGCTGCCGCAGAAAAAGCAGTTCCCGATACTGAAATGCTGAGGGAATATGTCAGAACTATCCACTCTGAAATGAAGAGAGATTTAAGAATGCTTGTAGAGGTAAGGCGTAAACATCTTGAAGCGCTTGACCCGAGCGCATTCGGCCGTGACATAAGAAGCAGGATAGCGATGGAGCATCTTCGTGCAGACAATATGATGGATGACATGACCGTCACAATTAAAGCATTATTGAACGAGAAACATCACAAGCTCTCGGTTCTTAAGGAAACATTAGACGGAGCAGATCCGAAAGCAATACTTAAAAGAGGATATTCTGTAGTTACAGATGAAGACGGCGTTATAATAAAGGACGCATCAAGGCTTACGGAAGACCAGCTAATAAACGTTGAATCGGCAGTTGGTCAAGCTAAAGCAAGAGTCGTATCTTCCGGAAAGGAGTAAGACATGTCAGTGAAAAAGAATTTTGAAGAAGTTCTGAAGAATCTTGAAGAAGCATCTGCCAAATTAAAATCAGAAAACATACCGCTGGAAGATGCGATAAAGAGCTATGAAGAAGGCATAAAACTTTACAATGAATGTAGTGAAATATTAAAGAACGCAGATCAGAAGATAGAAACTCTTACTAAATAGGGAGGTGTGAAATGAAGGACTATAATTTTGACGATTACAAGAATATGATTGAGCAACACCTTATGGACTTTATACCTGAAGTCGACCATAAGAGTATAACTCTTTATGAGGCTATGAAATATAGCTTGGCTGCAGGAGGCAAAAGAATACGACCTGTACTCCTTCTGGCTGCATGTGACTTCTGTGACGGTAACGTTGAAGAAGCATTGCCATATGCATGCGCTATCGAGTATATACACACTTATTCCCTGATACACGACGACCTTCCTTGTATGGACGATGATGATCTGAGAAGAGGTCTTCCTACTAACCATAAGGTATATGGTGAAGCGATGGCTGTGCTGGCGGGAGACGGACTTCTTTCGGCAGCTTTTGAAGCGATGAACAGGGACATGCTTTTATACTTTGACAACCCGGATCTTTTGAAGAAGAGAGTAAAGGCATCTTATGAGATTAGCAAAGGTGCAGGCTGCAGAGGAATCGTAGCAGGTCAGGTTGCCGACATTGAAGCAGAAAACAAATCTTCATCAAAAGAATTACTTGACTATATACATCTGGCTAAAACATCTGCATTGATCATCGCGGCAGTAAGAGCAGGTGCATATCTAGGAAATCCTGACAGCGAAAAACTGGAAAAGCTGACTATATTCGCAGAGAGCTTAGGTCTGGCATTCCAGATAAGAGACGACATTCTTGACGTTGAAGGCTCAGAAGAAGAAATGGGTAAGAAGGCAGGTATGGATTCAATCAACAACAAGGCCACTTATCCGGCACTTCACGGTATCGAAGCTTCAAGAGAAAGACTCCAGCAGCTTACCGATACTGCAATTGGCGCTATGGAACAATATTACGACAACGCAGAAGTATTCACAAAACTGGCAAATCAATTGGCAGTAAGAGGTAATTAATTATGAACAAATATCTAATGAGGCATAACTTTCCTCAAGATCTGAAAAACATGGATCTTGATGAACTTGAGCTTCTTAGTTACGAAATAAGAGACTTCCTGGTTGCGGAGGTATCAAAGACGGGCGGTCATCTCGCATCTAATCTTGGTGCGGTGGAACTTACCATCGCCCTCCACAAAGTCTTTGATTCTCCTAAGGACAAGCTCATATGGGATGTGGGACATCAGACATACGTTCATAAAGTCCTAACAGGCAGAGCTGAAGGGTTTTCAACTCTCAGACAAAAGGACGGCATGAGCGGATTCCCTAAGACTAAGGAAAGTGAACACGATATATTCGATACAGGCCATAGCAGCACTTCCATTTCCCTGGGACTTGGGATGGCTGCTGCCAGAGACCTCAAAGGCGATAATTATGAGGTGGTATCGATAATAGGTGATGGTGCCATGACAGGCGGCATCGCATTTGAAGCCTTGAACAACATTGGCAACCTTAACAGTAAAATGATCGTCATCTTGAATGATAACGAGATGTCGATAGCCAAGAATAAAGGCGGCATACCTAAATATCTGGGAAGACTTAGAGGCTCGGATAAATATCTGACCATGAAATCACAGTTGAAAAAGAATGTATCAAAGGTTCCCGTGATAGGCGAAGGCATGGTCGAAAGCTTGAAACATGCCAGAGACTCAATAAAATATGCCATGATCGACGGAGTAATGTTTGAAGAACTCGGTTTCAAATATTTCGGACCAATAGACGGACACGACATAAGACAGCTGTGTGAAACCCTCACACTGGCTAAAGATTATAAGAAGCCTGTATTTATCCACATCATAACGAAAAAGGGAAAAGGATACACCAAGGCCGAAGAAAGACCTGACCTTTTCCATGGAATCGGACCATTTGATATGGATACCGGAATTCCTATCAAATCCTCCGACAAACCGTCATA
>JAUMXT010000160.1 GCA_030529015.1 Bacillota bacterium
TGTGTTACGAGGATGCTCCTAACGGCAACAAGAGCGCTATCCACTGGGATCTGGTCATGATACAGAGACCTGAATACGGCGGCGGTGAGATCTGGTTTGACGATGTACTCGTTCGTAAGGACGGCCTCTTCACCCTTACTGAGCTTGACTGCTTAAATCCCGAAAGTCTTAAATAAGAGCATAAAAAAAGCCCTGAGATAATTCTCAGGGCATATTTTTTTAGTATTATCTGTGCTCTTCTTCCCAAAGTTCGAGGTCTTCGAGCGTTTCCTGCTTCATTTTTTCTTCGGCCTGTTTTTCGATAGCCCAAGCAAGTGTATACTTAGGATCATTGATATCAGGGTATGCCGGTCTGTCTGCTCGCTTCGCAATCAGAGTACCGCCACGGCTTGCTTGTGCATCATATAAGTCGAAGTCTCTGAAGAACTTATTCTCAAAGGACTCTGGGTCATGTTTAGCTCTGTGCATAAGTGAATACACCACAATAACACCCAGTACAATAAGTACAACTGCTAAAATTACGAAATTCATAATCTGGTCCATACCTAAACCTCCTTGACGTATATAACTATTTTACCGCTTCAAAAGGCAAAGGTCAACAATTGTTAATTTTTTACCATTTATCTATATCGATATAGTCATCGTCGTCATATCCGAGCGGTTTGCCGGACCTTCCTATTCTGGCATTGCTTGGAGCAGGAGCAGGTCTGTTTTTCTTACCCTTTCTTGACAGAACTACGATGATGACGATTATAAGGATCAGCAGAACTGCTGCTGCGATGATCAGTGCGATAGTAGTTATGCCTCCGTCATCTTCTTCCTCTGTTTTCTCATCTACTCCCAGAAGCTCCTTGTCTTTAACAGGCTCTTCTTCGTCAGGTTCGTCTTCTATCAAATCGTCTGCAGAAGCACTTCCTATGATGCTTACTGTTTTAGCTGTTGACGGGTTATCCAGCATTCTTTCATCAAGGTCATACATTTCGTTGGTCGTTACCTGAAGTTCGGTGCCGCCCTCAGATACTGCCTGGAACTTGATGTTAAATACGATAGCACCTTCCGTGCCGGCGCTCTTAAGCTGTATGTAACCTGAATTGCCGCTGCTTGTTCCGCCTGATATATAAGTCAGCTTATCTGTGTCGTAGGTCATCTGAGCATCTACCCTGCCGACATCTCCGCCGCTAAAGGTAACTGCCACGGTGAAGGTTTCTCCACCTTTAACTTCATCTCCGCCGCTAATACCGACAGAAGCTGCGGCGAAAGCACTTGGCGCCATAATCGGTATTGCCAGTGCTGCCACTACTACGAAAGCTATCAGCTTTCTCAGTAATTTTTCTACCCAATAATCATTTTCAAATTTTGAAGTCATTATGATACCTCCTTACGGAAGAACACAGCTTGTTGAAGGCATGCTGTTATAAATAGGGATTTCGAATACTACCGGATAATCGGAGTTGCTCGCATATGCCCTCTTAACGATGCTTCCTTCGCTCGCTGCTGCCGCCACATATGTCATGTACTGGTGTGTACCGACCTTGCTTGAACCGTTATATACATTGAACTTCTTGCTGTAATATGAATCCTGATTTTCGGAAACATATTCATTATAATAGAACTGTGCTCCGCCCTTGATGGACTTATATGGAGTGTTCCATGGTCTTGAATATGATGTAGCGCCCGTACCTGAGCCCTTTGCATACCAAAGTCCTCTCTGTACTGCGTTCATTGTGCTTGTTGTGTAAGCGCCGATATTAAAGAAATTGTAATATCCTGTGTAGCCCTTATATGTACCTGATACCAGGCTGCTGCCGTTCCATCCCTGTTCCTGGATGATCATGGCTGCCAGCACGTTAGGGTTAACGCCTGCCGCCTTACCTGCAGCATTGATGAGAGTTGAATATGATGAATATCCGCCTCCCGGATTCTTGCTCTGCATGAATGATCCCTTGATAACTGCAGCTACGGTATTCGCGTTCTGCGACTTGGAATCATATGAATGTGTCATAAACTGATATATTCCTGATTCGTTGAGGAAGTTTCTAGGGTCCATATAATATGCTATTACATCCTTGTCGGCTGAATACCAACTTCCGTCAAATTTAGTCCACTTCTTAGTCTTGGAATTGTATGATCCGCTGGCTGTTGATCTGTGGCTTACAGGTGCAGATGAGCTTACGAGGTTTCTGCCTACTACACTTTCCTTGGAAAGTGCAGTTGACCAGCTGTATCCTACTTTCACACCCTTGAATACCCATTCAGGGTGTTCTGCGTGAAGTGCTCTTAAGCCTGCCTTGTAGCTTTCATGGAAGCCCTGTGAATTCAAATATGCTTCGAATTCTTTATCTGATGTCACTGTCTTAACCTTCAGATAGTCTGAACAGATGTAACCTGCCTGGCTTGAAGAATAAGCGTACTTATACCATATCTTACCGTTGCTTGCCTTGGCAGAGCCTGTAACGGTTACTGTCGATCCTTTCGGAAGGACTGTAAGGATCTTATAGCTTGTACCTGCACCGGATCTAACATTGAGACCGGAATCTGCAGTAGTTGTTCCGATCTGGAATGTAACAGGTGTTGCTGAGCTTGTGCTTGATGAAGATGTAGTTACGTATGAAGATGAAACGTATCCTACACTATCTCCGTATGTAAGCTTGTACCAGTACTTGCCTGCGCTGTCCTTAACCTTAGCTGTGATAACAAAGGTTGTTCCCTTCTTGAGCGAACCGATTTTACTATAGTTACTTCCTGCTCCGCTTCTAACTGTCAGAGGATCGCTTGATGTATTGACAGTACCCATCAGGTTTACTGAAGACTCGCTGCTTGAACTTGATGATGAGCTTGAGC
>JAUMXT010000161.1:0-900 GCA_030529015.1 Bacillota bacterium
ACAGAGGGTATACAACCATCTATTCTATCATAACAACTACTAAAAAGCTTTGTTTTCAATGTTATTTCCAGTGACCTCCTCTAAGAAGTCACACCTCAAACAAAAGAGCAGTTCAGTCACATACTCTTTTAGCAGTCCCTTATAGTGAGCGACATCCTCGTGATTTGTCTTTGTTATTCGTTCCCATAAGGTAATTTTATTAGCCTCGTCAAATGCATTTCTTACAGCCTCACGCTCATCTTCTGTCATCAAATCCTTTAGTCTCTTCTCGTCCAATACGTCTTCTATTGTACGACTATCACCAGGAGCAAATTCTTCCCACACACCTTTCAGGAATTCTTTGTATTCAGCCTCAACCTTCAATGGCAAATCCATTGTATATCCGCCTATTGTTTCCGGACACTCCACCGCCTCCTTCACGATATTTCCAAAATACTTCCATATTAGCTCCTGCTCCTTTTCCTTACACAGGGTTTCTATATTTTTCTTAGTCATTTACCACCTTATTTAGATTTTACCTTATCACTTTTTCTTGCCAAACAACATTGTTTTATATATTCACTTACGTCACAAAGTGATTTCCATTTCACACATTACTCCGTCAAGTCAAGAAAACCTACTATACCTGTCTCCTCCCACTGAAAATACATCTCTGTGAATTTACTATTAAGAAGACGTATAAATGTCACTTTACCGTTCCCATTTTGCTTAAATGCTGTCTTCAGTTCTTCGTAATTTTTAACAGATTTGCCATTGTAGTGAGTTATTATATCGCCTTTTTTGAGTACTGGGTGAACTGCGTCATCCTTAAAACCAAAGACTATAGTTCCGGAATAACTTCGTTTACCTTTGGATACTTCGCGATAAAATGCTTTAGCTGAAGCAACGTAATCTTTTGCT
>JAUMXT010000161.1:910-2833 GCA_030529015.1 Bacillota bacterium
GGTAAGTCTGGTAAACAGAAAGCAAAGAGTTCATATCAGCATAAGCTATTTCTGGGGTTATGGACGATGTGGAGTGAATGCCTTGCGCTTCAAGCTGCTTACGACTTTCCACCATCATTGAAAGAAACATTCCCCAACGACGTATTTTACCCCATTTGTACCATTGATCATCGCTCTCCTCCATTGTACATTTCTCTTTTAAACTCTCGTAGGTCTGCACATACTGTTTGTCAAGCTCTGTCAGTTCTGCTTTTGACGCTTCCACTGCCACTTTCTTTGCATTTACCTTTTCACGACGCAGAGCCAACTCCCGTTCATTATCTTGCCTTAACTTATTATACTCAGAGGCCGCATTCAGAATTTGAGTCGTACTGTCAATACGAGACTCTATTTGTTCAAACCCCTCATTTATTTGTTTTTCCAACATATTAGTTTTGTTAATTGCATCTTCAACATTTGCATCCTTTATTTCCAACTGACTTTCATATCTGGACATTAGTTCTTCCGCCTTCTTGTTCTCTGCATACATAATACTTTCGTAATATGAATCATCCTCCCCTATCTTATACTCACTTGGGAAATATATCCATTCAGGCAACATCTGCTTAAACACCGTTAATGAATTATCAGGAAAAGGGGAAAGTTCGGACAATACTGCAGCATAATAGCCATTGGCAGAATGCACGAATACTTCAAATAAGACGGAAGCAAACCTCATATTCATGGTATTTGGAGTATTTATTGCATTGCGGACTATAGATAGTTGGTCAAGGTAGTCCTTATAATACATAGTGGCAAAAACTGGCGACACTTTCATTTCTTCGGCATTTATGCCATGAAGCGAAAGCAGAAAACTTTGATAATTGCTCACATCCATTTCGACCGAATCAATTTGCCAAGCCGCTTTTAAATTTCCCTCTGTCAGGTCTACTCTTGCCAACATTTCCTCTTGCAGCGCTTCTATTCTGTCCGTACGTGTTTCATGTGCTATTTCACTGCAAAACACCTGCCAGTCTTTCCAAAGCCCATTGTTTTGTTCCGCTATAACATGCACGGCCCCAGCGTCCTTCACTATATTTGTTGCATACTTTTGACACACGTCATGTGAAAGAAACAGAAACACGCCCCATACAATAGATATTAAAGCAAGCAATGAAAGAATACCGATTCCTACAAATTTAAGTAGCTTGCCCATAGGTAAATGACGCTTACTATGTAAATACCGTTCTTGCAAACGGTCCATGGCCATATCAAAATATTCTGTTGAACTTGCCGTTAGAGCCTGATAGTTACATAGTTCCTCCATCCCATTTGGCATAGGCGAAGGCCATGCGAAACCATTTAACATTACAGGAACTATATTCTTGTTTTTAGTCATGGCTCTACAAATCTCCAGACGCACCCAATCGTCATCATTCACACACCTGTCAAGGGCCCCTGGTGGCAATACCGCTATGAAGTCTTTGCAATTATCAATTACTCCATAAAGCTGTTCATTGAACTTTCCCGACCTCAAAGCCTCCATGTCAAAAAACACAGAGTAACCAGCCGATTTCAGTCGCGTTGCAATCAAATTCGCAATATCATACGAACTACGTCGATAACTTATAAAAATATCGTATTGCTTCATATCTAATATTTGTACTTATATCCTATTTGCAAATTAGTTTTCCGGCATGTAGGCATTCTGGCATCTCACACTATTTATGGACAAATGAATCTTGGTCGATTATCGTTTCTCCATTTATTCATTGCAAGAAAACAACGGCAAGTTACATAAAAAGTTACAAACATTCAACAAAGGACCTTAAAAATATAACAGTCACAGTACAACTCCACCGACAAATAAGACAGAAAACAGTCAACAAAAATCGTTAAACCACAGGAGCAGACACACACAAACCCAATTAAAAGCCATATTTC
>JAUMXT010000044.1 GCA_030529015.1 Bacillota bacterium
AACGCCATCGATGATAGCTTCAGGTCTTGCTGCACATCCCGGAACATATACGTCTACCGGAATAACTGTGTCTACTCCACCGAGAATGTTATAGCACTGCTTGAACACTCCGCCGGAGCAAGCGCAGATACCTACTGCAACTACTACCTTAGGTTCAGGCATCTGTTCGTAGATCTGCTTTACTACTTCTTTGTTCTGTTCATTTACAGAACCTGTAACCAGGAACACGTCTGCGTGCTTAGGGTTACCTGTGTTTATGATACCGAATCTTTCTACGTCGTACATAGGTGTAAGACATGCCAGAACTTCGATATCGCATCCGTTACAGCTGGATCCATCATAGTGAATGACCCAAGGTGATTTTGCAATATATGACATTTCTACACCTCCTTATACGATCAGATACAGTACGAAAATATTGATAACGCCGAATACGAGAGCTACGATCCAAGCTGACTTGAATGCGAACTGCCACTTCATTCTGGCGAAGCTGTTATCAATAAGTACTTCGAAGAAATAAGTTACGATGCATACGAGTACGCCGATTATAGCGCCCCATACAGTTCCGTTAGCGAAGAACAGGAATACGAAGCCCAGCAGCATAACGTTTTCATACCAGTGTGAGATTTCGATAAGTCCTAATGTCTTGCCTGAGAACTCTGTAGTCAGACCTTTTACCAGTTCCTGATGTGCATGGTGTGACATGGAAAGGTCGAAAGGTGACTTTCTGAATTTTATAGTCAGGATAAATACAAATCCAATGAATATGCCAATAAGAGGAAGTATAGGCATTGATGCTCCTACCATGATATCTCTTACTGCAAAGCTTCCACAGTACATGTAGAAACCGATAGCTGTAAGAAGTACCATAGGTTCGTAAGCCATCATCTGGAGCAATTCACGTTCTGCACCAACCTGTGCATAAGGTGAGTTTGAAGAGAATGCTGCGATGATGAGGAAGGCACTTGCTACAGTAAGTACGAAGATAACCAGCAGTAAATCTCCGCCTGCGAAGAATATCACTCCGGATACTACTACGAAGATAACGAATATCATTACGTAGAAGTCCTGTACCTTTGTAACTGTAATAGGTTCCTTCTCAAAGAGCTTTAACACATCGTAGAACGGCTGCAGCACAGGTGGGCCTACTCTGCCCTGCATTCTTGCTGAAAGCTTTCTGTCCAGACCTGCTAAAATACCACCAACGATTGGGGCTAAAATCAGGTATGCAATTATGGATATTATCATTTTAATAATCATTTATGCAACACCTCCTAACAGGCTTATAAGCGTTCCTACCATGATCCCGATTCCTACAACTAACATGATAGTTGTTGCGATTCCGCCGATCAGGTTCATTTTCTTTTCGCCGAAGTAGCTTTCCATGTGCCAGTTTCTCAGCTTGAATTCTACAGGCTCGCCCAGTGAACCTTCAAAGCTCAGATTGTCGCCCTTGTTAGCACCTGACAGGTAAATAGGAACGATCTTCTTGTTTGTCTTACCGAAGAACAGTCCTGTCAGAAGAACAAGTACGGCTATCATAACTACCATGATAATCATGTTGTCAGCAGAGAGAATCATTGATGACAGTCCGCCGAATACAACTTCCAGGTAAGGTACCAGCATGTACATTGATACCAGTGGGAACAGGAGACAAACCAGAATAGTCAGAGTAACCAGTGTTCCATGTACGAAAGTTTCTTCCTTGTGAACGTTCTGGTCGATTCTTTCTTCTCCTGCAACGATACCTGCAAGCTTACCCATCCACTTGATCCAGTAGAATGCAGTTACTGCACTACCGAAGCAGATGATAGCAACCAGGATAACGTTACCTGAATCAACGAATGCTGTCATAGCTGCCCACTTGGAAATCAGCATACCAAATGGTGCCAGGAACATTCCTGCGATACCGATGAGCATGAAGCCTGCCAGCTTAGGCATTCTTACGAACAGACCATCCATATCTTCGATGTCACGGCTTCCGATGTTATGTTCTGCAGTACCTACGCAGAGGAACAGCAGTGACTTGGTTACCGCGTGGAATATGATAAGCATAACGCCGGCCCATACTGCTTCTGCAGTTCCGATACCGCCGCATGTTACTATCAGACCAAGATTGGCTATTGTTGAGTAAGCCAGTACTCTCTTTGCATTGCTCTGTGATACAGCTGCGAATGTTGCCATCAGGAATGTGATTCCGCCAACCATCATTACCATGATTCCTGCGAAGTTGCTCATTCCGAGAACAGGTGCCAGCTTGATGATCATGAATACGCCGGCTTTAACCATTGTTGATGAGTGAAGCAATGCTGATGTTGGTGTAGGTGCTACCATTGCGCCCAGCAGCCAGCTGTTAAACGGCATCTGAGCTGCCTTAGTGATACCTGCGAATGCGAAGAATGCAGCAGGGATAGCAACCAGTTCACCATATACAGAACCGATAGCGAGCATAGTGCTCAGTTCAAGTGTTCCGAATAACTTGCCCAGTATCAGGATACCGATAGCAAATCCGAGACCACCTGCCAGGTTCATGATCAGTGCTCTGAAAGCATTGTTTGTAGCTTCTTCTGTCTTGGTGAATCCGATCAGCCAGAATGATGACAAGCTGGTGATTTCCCAGAAGAAATACATCCAAATCATGTTGTTTGCTGTTACCAGACCTACCATAGCACCAAGGAACAGGAACATTACGAAGAAGAACCAAGGTCTTCTGTCCGGTTCATCATGGTGATGATGCTGGAAATCTTTCATATAGCCCAATGCATATACAGTTATCAACGAACCAACGATACCGATAATCAGTATCATGATGATTGACAGCCTGTCCACATACATGTTGTTCTGAACTGCAATGTGGTGCCCTTCAGTAAGCTCGAACCAGATCAACAGTGGAGTCTGGATCAGTGCGAAGAGAGATGCCAGCCACTTCTTGTGCTTTATACCGATGTAGATGATATAGATAGCCAGTGCAGCTTCTATAGCCATCATGATATAATTCACAGCTTCAACGTGAGCAGGGAAATTCTGTCCACCTGAAGAGAAGAACTGAACGGCCACAACGATAGATACTGCAGCGATCGCAAAAGCAGCGACCTTAACCACAACATCTCTGACCTTATCTTCTTTGCTTACTAAAAGAATCAAGGCAACGATCATTGGGAAAAAAATGAGAAATAGTATAGTGCCCATATAATCCTCCTAATAATAAATATAACTGATTGAAACAAATTCTCATTGTCATTATACATATATATATATGTAATAATCAAGACAAATCCCCTGCCCGACTAATACACGAAATTGTCTGAAAACTCCCCCGCAAAGCCATCAAAATTTCAGCAAAAAAATCATATTTTTTCGGCACGGAAGTGCGCTTTGGAACTAAAAAAAGACCTCTGAAATTCTTCAGAGGTCCTTCGTGTTTATGTTTGTTTTATTTAGTTTTATCAGGATATTTTTCATCAAATTTAACTTCATCTGCTCCAAGAGTAAATACAGTTCTTATATGGCCTCTCTTCTTCTGAATTACGTATACTACCATTGGCAGGATAATGAAGAACATCGCTGTAGCAAATACCAGCAGATCTTCGAAAACACAGAGAATCATAGCTGCAATCTGCACGATGATTGCGAAGTATGCAAGACCAGGGAAGAGCTGAGCTTTTACGGTCAAGCATTCTTGAGGGTCATATCCCCTTGCCTTAAGTTTTCTTCTGAAGATAACCTGCGCCCAGCAAATACCTACCCAGCAAAGGGTTCCTGTGAATCCGGAAAGTCCGAGGAGTGTTGCATACAGAGTGTTTCCGCCTTCGCCCAGCATACCGAGCTGTTCTACCATGAATCCGAGAAGGAATACGAGCCAGCAAGGAATAATGGTAAATACAGTAGCATTATGCGGTACGTTGAAAACATTGAGCTTTGACAGGAACTTAGGAGCCATTCCTTCTACAGAAAGTCCGTACAGTGCTCTTACAGTTCCGTAGAAGCCTGAGTTAGCACAGCTGAATGCTGCTACCAAAGTAACGAATGTGAATATTCCTGCTGCCCAGTTCAAGCCGTATTTTGCAAGTGCGAATGCGAAAATGGATTCGTCGAGACCTGCCTCTGCATAAGGAACGATCAGTGTCAGCATGAATACAGGAATCAGATAGATAGCGATGATTCTAACTGCAACCTTTTTACATGCTGCAGGAACGTTCTTTTCAGGATCCTGAGTTTCTGCAGCTGACAATCCAACGATTTCTGAACCCTGGAAGTTTACCAATGTCCAGATCATGTATGTGATGACTATCATTCCGCCTGCAGGGAAGAGTTTTTCTACTATTGAACCGTCACCGCCAAGGATGATCTGTCCGCCGATAAATCCGCCTGCTTCAGTGTAAGGATGTAAATCTCCACCGATGAATCCGAGCCAGATGCAGATAGCACAGATAACGAATACCACGATAGCAGCTATCTTGATAATCGCAAGTACGGATTCAATATGCCCAAACCATTTTACCTGATAAAGATTTACTGCTGTCAAAAGAGCCAGTGCCAATACGCCCCATACGAATACGGACCACGCTTCATTTTCAAATGGCAATGTTACGAAGTAATCCATGAATACTGCTGTTGCCAGTGCTTCTGAAGGTATGTAGAAAATCCAGTTTACCCAGAATGCCCAGCCTATACCTGTCGATGCAGTATCGCCCATAAATTCTCTGGTATACGATACAAACGATCCTCTTCTCGGTATATTAACAAGTAATTCTGCGAATGACTGCATTACGCCGTAAATAACAATGCCGGCTATGACATAGGATATAATTACAGCACCGGCACCCATTTCTGAAAACGTTAAGCCTAATCCTAAGAAGTAGCATGACCCTATGATGCCACCAAGTGCGATCAATGACACGTGCCACGATCTTATGCCTCTCGATAGAGTACGTTCGCTTTTGTCAACTTTGTTTTGTTCGTTCATAAGCAGCCCTCCTTTATGAATAAACGCACAAATACATATATAATAATTTCTTAAATTATAATTCAACTGTCAGAATAATGCAACGTTTTTGTTAATTCAGTTTATTGACTTTTTATTATAACGATGTGATAATATTTGTATATTATTTTAATTTGACATTTATGAAAGACAGGTACTTCATCATGAAAACCAGAGACCAAATAACCGTATGGAATGCCGATTTTGACAGGTTTCAGGAAACGATAACCAGGGGGCGCTATCGTAAATACTTCTTCGGTCCCAAGCCTTTATGGAAAGAGCGGGAAAGCACAGGAATTATGTTTGGCGCCATCCTTTGTTTTTTATTCGGATGGTTTATCATTCCGTATCTCGGCAATGCGGCAGGATTGAATCCACTGGGTTTAAGGCTTGCTGTCATCGTCCTTACGTTAGGCGGCATACTGATACTTATTCGCGGGCTGTTTAAAATAAAAGAAGAAAAAACTAAAGCTTACACTCCTGTGAGCGATGATGAGTTCGATAGATATTTTCAATATGATATCTCGGGAATAAAGAACAAATCAAAGGCCTTTTTAAGAGAAAACATCTCGGGATTGGCAGCTTCGGGAAATGATATCAACTCAGTCGAACCGTTTATATTACATTCCGCAGAAGAATACTCGTCAAACGTAAACCTGCCTCTCATGGTTAAATGCGGTGACGATGGGCTCATCAGAGCTTCAAATCTTTTTTTCATGCTAATATATCCTTTTGATGATATATGCTACATTTACACCACTTATGCGAATTTATTTGATGGGACTGCCAAGTTCGAACATGCATATGACTGTAAATATACATCAATCGAATCCGTTAACTATGAAGACATCACCTTCTCTACTGTAACGCAAAAGCGTCAAGAGGTTGAAATGAACACCAAAACGCTTTCAATAAAAGCTAAGGAAGGTAACACCTCAAGAGTTTCGGTAAACATAATAGACTATGACATAATCAAGAAAACAGGCGGTCATTTCGATGAAACAGAAGCTTTTAAAGCTTACGAATTCTTGAATTCAAAACTGTAGATAGCAGCCAAATAAAAAGCCTCCGGCATTTGCCGGAGGCTTTGTTATTTATATTATTTGTTTCGCTTATCGATTAAGCAGCTTTCTTAGGTTCTACCTTAGCTGCAACGATTCCGAAGATAATTGCCAGTACTGCTAAAACAATAGCGCCACCGAGGATTACATTCAGCATCTGATCGAAGTTTGAAAGCAATGGAATACCTTCATTTGCTTCTGCATAGTATTCAGGACCCCATTCGCCGTACCAGTCACCTTCGAACCATCTGAGGAATGGATATCCGATGAATCCGAATACAGCCAGCAGACCAAATGTGAAGGAGATTCTCTTAGTATCGCCAACAGCCAGCTTAGTCTTAGGGTTAAGTGGATACTTAACAGGGTCGATCTTAGCAAGTCCGCCGTACATTCTCTTCCAAATGTAGTAAAGGATAGGACCTGAGATGATACCGATCATACCACCGATGAAGTAGTCAGTACCGTTGATGAAGAATGCAACGAATGCGATGATGCATGGCATGATACAGATAACTGCCAGAACACCATATCCTCCAGGAATCTTGAACTTCAGTTCTTCTTCCGGAATTCTCTTTCTCAGAATCATAGCTGAGATGAAGATCATTACGTAAGCTGAGATCAGCAGGAATACGTCTACAACTACTACTGCTGAGAACGCGAAGTTACAGAGGATCAGGTTAACGATACCTACTGATAATACTGCGATGTAAGGTACGCCGTGCTTCTTGTCACACTTAACCAGGATTGGTGGTGCCAGATGGTCATCCGCCAGAGCAAAGAATCCTCTTGATCCTGATGCGATGTATGTATTATAGATTGAGCACTGTGCCAGAACTGCAACTGCTACGAAGAACAGACCGAATGCAGGACCCCAGTTAGTAGTAACTACGTCCGCATAACCAACAGTTCCGACTTCCGAACCCCAGAACATCCATGGCTGAACTTCGTTGATACCAACTTCCCAGCTTTCTGCTGTTTCTGCGATGATAGCAGGAGCGTTTTCGCCGAGAGCCATTGTAACTTTTTCCATGTTCAGTGTAGCGATACCTGCGAATGTAGGCAGGATATATGTTGCCATGATCAGTGGAACAGTTATCATAGTAGCCTTAGGAATAACCTGTGGGTCTTCAACTTCGCCTGCGATAGTTGACATTGATTCATAACCTGAATACATCCACATACCGAATGCGATACCCATACCAATGTAGTAGATCCAGTCAGCAAATGCAACGCCTGAGAAGCCCATTGTTCCCCATGCGCCGTCGCCTGTGATAGGCTGCATAGGATTCTGTTCCCAGTTAAGGAAACCACAGATAGCAACCATACCGAATGCTACCATTACGAGAATTGACAGGATAGTTGATACGATACCTACGTCCTTAACGCCTCTGATGTTGATCCATGTGAAGATTACGATCATCAGTACTTTGAAGACCATTTCTGCTCCCCAGCTCAGTTCGAACCAGTTAGCCAGATAGCTTCCTGCAAGGATTACGTAAAGAGTGTTGTCGATGTAGATTGAAATAGTTCTCCACCAACCTGCCTGGAATCCCCAGTATTCACCGAGAGCTTCCTGAACCCATTTGTAATATCCGCCTTCCTGTGGTCTAGCAGAACCCAGTTCTGATGCAACCAGACCCAGTGGAGTACTCCATACGAAAGGCAGAACCACGAGCATGATCATTGTCAGTCCAGGACCGGATTCAGGAATCATTTCTTCGATACCATAGCATCCAGCCGCGCAGAGACAGAAAATCATGAATACTACTGTTGAAACTTTCATGCTGTGCTTTTTCAAGCCGTGATCATCAGTTCCAGCAGGAGCGTTGTTTTGTACTTGGCTCATTTCTTTTCCTCCTATAAAACAAAATACAATTATAATTACAGAACAATTATATCATTTTTATAGATTGTTTCAATAAAATTCAAACTCTGAAACAAACCGAAGAAAAAGGAAAGCAAAACTGTCCTCATTTCTCATTAAATTAGTTATTCTAACAGCAAAGTCATGAAAATCACACCCGGAAGTCCCAGCAATCCTGTTAGCAATGCCGTTATTAAATTTATCGGTATACTTATCCCTACCGAAGAGCCGACTAAATTGATGACTGCAAGCACAACGCCTCCTATGACGCCGTTTATAATCAAGCCTGCCAGTCTTTTGATCGGCACCAGCAAAGCCTTGCCAAAAATATAGATCAAGGCCAGCCCCGCCACATAGCATAAGAATATGCCTGCTTCCCGGTCAAACATCATATCTAATCCCATTTGCCCCTCCGAAAATCTCGATAAACGATCTCGCTAAAAAAATAAGAGACAACATATGTTGTCTCTAAATTATACTTATCGTTTTTTCTTTTATGACAAGTCTTGCGATCAAAGTTCGCGACGTCCTTCCATCGCCTTGAGCAGCGTAACTTCATCAGCGTATTCCAGGTCGCCCCCAACAGGGATGCCGTGAGCTATTCTCGAACACTTGATGCCTGAAGGCTTTATAAGTCTTGCGATATACATAGCCGTCGCCTCCCCTTCGATGTTAGGGTTTGTCGCTATTATGATTTCTTTCACTGCCTCATCCTGCAGTCTCACTATGAGACTCTTAAGATTAATATCGTCAGGTCCTATTCCGTCCATCGGAGAAATTGCTCCGTGAAGCACGTGATAATAGCCACGATATTCTCTGATTTTCTCCATCGCAACCACATCCTTAGGGCTCTCAACAATACAAATAACGCTCTTGTCTCTCGATTCATCTGCACAAATCGCGCAAGGGTCTGTGTCGGTAAGGTTTCCGCACACCGAACAATACGTCATGGATTCCTTCGCCGACCTTATGGCATCAGCCAAATCCAGCGCCTCTTTATCATCCATAGACAGAATATGAAAAGCCAGCCTCTGAGCCGTCTTTCCACCGATACCCGGAAGCTTGCTAAGTTCATTTATTAACTTGTTAAGCGGCTTTGCATAATACTTCATAGCGCACCTTAACCTCTTTTATCTTTCTACAGTCCCGGAATTCCAAGGCCTGCAGTAAGCTTACTCATTTCGTTCTGTGAGATTTCTTCCATCTGTCTCAGAGCTTCATTGGCAGCTACCATAATGAGGTCCTGCAGCATTTCAACATCATCAGGATCCACTACTTCAGGCTTGATCTGAATATCCTTGATTTCTTTCTTGCCTGAAACAACTACTGTCACGGCACCGCCACCTGAAGTCGCTGAAGTTTCCATTTCGTTTATTTCAGCCTGCATTTCATCCATTTTTCTCTGCATCGCCTGCATCTGAGCCATCTGCTTCTGCATATTTCCCATTCCCGGCGCCTTAGGCTTCTTGCCTGCTTTCATTCCTCTTCCCATCTTATCGTCTCCTTATATTTTTTATTCTTCTATCGAATTTCTATATCTATTCCTAAAAGTGCTCCGGCATCTTTAGCGATTTCTTCAACAGGTCTACCTGCTGCTTCTGTCCCTTTGCTTCCGGCAGCTTTAAGTTCCAACGTACGTCTTTTGCCTGTATGCTTTTCCATCAGGTTTTCAAGCAGCTGACGATTTTTTTCGGCATGGTCGCACACCAGCTGAGAGCTCATTTCAACCGTAAAATGATGCTCGCCTATCTCTGTAAGTCTACCGCTTGTTCCGATCATATAAAAGCTGCCCTTAGCTGCTTCGCCATCTTCAAAAACAGCCTTCCAAATAGCGTCGCAGTCAAGCTCTTCCTCTACCTTTTCCAAAGGCGCAGCCTCTTCCTTTGCATCACTTTTTTCCTCTTTCGCAAAGCTCACAGCCTCGCGTACCGGAGGCTTTTCAGCCGCCTGCGGCTTTACATATTCTCTAGGACTTTCTACAGCCTGCGGCTTAGCATAAACCTGCATTTCAGATGACAATTTGACGATCACCAGCTCCAGCAGAATCCTTGGCTGAGTAGACCATTTAGCTTCATTCATGGTTTTAGATATCTCCATGATTCCTCTGTTGATATCCACCAAATCGATGCTTCCGCTCTGCTTTCTGATTCTGTCTATATTCTCAAATGACATGTTTATAACGTCCTGCGGATCCTTTATGAATTTTGTCATCAAAAGGTTCCTGTAATGGTTTACCCAATCGCGCATAAACTGCCTTACATCCTTGCCGTCCGAAAGGACGCGATCCAGTAATACCAACGCATCCGCGGTTTTTTTGTGACGAACGAGATCTGTCAATTCTATGAATGTTTCCTCGCCTGAAGCACCTAAAAAATCAAGGACATCCGCTGCGTTTATCTCCATATCGCCGCCGGAAATACACTGGTCTAAAATGCTGAGACCGTCTCTTACAGAGCCGTCTGCATTGGCTGCAATTATTCGAAGAGCATCCTCTGTGACAGTGATTCCACGCTTGCTGCATATCTCTGACATACCGCTGATAAGCACTTTTTCAGGCACTCTCTTAAAGTCTAGTCTCATGCATCTTGAAAGTATTGTCGCAGGTAATTTCTGCGGTTCTGTGGTCGCTAAAATAAATGTCACGTACTCAGGCGGCTCTTCTAAAGTCTTTAACAAAGCATTGAAAGCGCCCGAAGAGAGCATGTGAACTTCGTCTATTATATATACTTTTTTTCTACCTACTGCCGGCGGATATTTTACACTTTCACGAAGCTCTCTGATATTATCGACACCGTTATTTGAAGCCGCGTCGATTTCTACGACATCGAGAAATACGCCGTCTCTAATGCCTTGGCACGCACTGCATACACCGCATGGTTTCTTATCTTCGTTTAAGCAGTTCAGCCCCTTGGCCAGTATTCTGGCAGTAGTGGTTTTGCCTGTTCCTCTCGTTCCGCAGAACAAGTATGCATGGCTTGTGCTATCAGTATTGATTTGATTTTTTAGTATTCTTACTATGTGCTCCTGGCCGAGGATCTCGTCAAAGATCTCCGGTCGGTACGCTCTGTACAATGCTGTATACATGCTCTGCCCTCCAACCGGCAAATATTGAAATAACCAAAAAAACAGAAATTGCCCTTTGAAAGCTCCGCAGGCGTAGGAGAAGGCTTATCTGCGGCACATAAGAGCTTCCGCTTATTGCTGCTTCCTTCCGGACCTGACAAGGTTCACGGTGTCCTATTGCGCAGGACCCAAACCATGCGTGCGGAACCATCAAAAGGCAATTTCATACTATAAGATTATATTATTTTTTGTTTACGTAGTCAAGCTATCTATTCTTGAATTCAGGAGTTCTCTTTTCAAGAAATGCTGCCATTCCTTCAACTCTGTCTTCTGAATTGAAAGTTGTCTGGAAAGCTTCCGCTTCGAACTGTACTCCTGTTCTAAGGTCTGTGTTCATTCCGTTGTTGATTGCCGCGATTGCCATCTTAACTGCAATAGGAGCCTTAGTCATTATGTTTTTAGCCATTGCTTCTGCTCTTGGCAGCAGATCGTCAGCCGCAACAACTTCATCTACGAGACCGATCTTGAAAGCTTCGTCAGCACCGATGATTTCAGCTGTCAATATCAGTTTCTTAGCAATTCCCTTACCTACTAATCTAGGAAGTCTCTGAGTTCCGCCATATCCCGGAATGATTCCCAGGTTTACTTCAGGCTGACCGAACTTAGCCGCTTCTGATGCGATTCTGATATCACATGACATAGCCAGTTCGTTACCGCCACCGAGTGAAAATCCGTTGATAGCTGCGATTACAGGCTTGCTGAGGTTTTCGATCTTGTCCATTACGGCCTGACCCTGCATTACGAACTCTCTACCCTTAAGTCCGTCAAGAGCTCCCATGTAAGCAATATCCGCACCTCCTATGAATGCTCTGCCTGCACCTGTGATGATCACTACTTTTACTTCGTCATCCAGTTCTATTTTAGTGAACAGATCGTCGAGTTCAGCAACCACTTCTGTATTTAGTGCATTAAGCGCCTTAGGTCTGTTCATAGTTACATAGCCGATACCTTCTTTAGCTTCGAATATAATGTTTTTGTATTCCTTATATTCCATAGTACACCTCTTTTCTATATATATATATTATTATTTTGTGATTCTATATGTAGATGTATTATACACTAATTCAGTCTGATTTACAATTTTTGTTTAGTTTTTCATTAAAAAAGCCCGCAGCAAATGCTGAAGGTGTAAAATCAAAGTAGACAATGGTAAAAACCCATTGTCTACTTTTTT
>JAUMXT010000162.1 GCA_030529015.1 Bacillota bacterium
AAGCCAGTCGTTTTCTTTATTATTCCTTCCGACGAGAACTGTCTTGCCGGAAGATATAGTGTATGAATAAGGCTTCGGTTTCGAGGCCTTTTTTTGTTCCTTTCTTGTCTTGCGGAATCTGATGAATCCTGATTCTATAAGTTCCTGTTTGATGAGATCGACTTCTTCGATTGAGGTAGCACGGTCGATGAATGAAACTACTGATTCCAGATATTCGATTTCGCGTCCCACTTCTTCAAGCTGGACTTTCTTTTCTTTGACGGCAGTCTTTGACTTGCCGTATTTTTTATAGTAGTTCTGAGCATTCTTGGCAGGTGAGAATTTAGGGTCGAGAGGGATGCTCACCTGCGAACCGTCATAATAATTGAGGACAGTTATGGATGATGATCCCGGCTTAGCCAGATGGAGGTTTGCTGTCAAAAGTTCTCCGTATATACGATACTTTTCGGAGTTTTCGGCTTTGACCAGATCTTCATTTAGCCTCTGGGTCTTCAGCTTCAGTTTGTCTAAGTGTGATTTCACAACTCTCATCAAGTCGTTTGACTTCTGTTTGATGGTGTTGGATGATTCTCTGTGGCTGAAGAAGTATGCGGCTGCTTCACTGAATGTATCAAATTCAAGAGCGTTGTAGGAGTTTTCATATACTGTCAGCTGTGTGATATGAAAATCTATAGGCTTACCTGTTTCATCCACATAAACAACAGGTGATGGCTTGCCTTCATCTATGGAACAGAAGATGCTGCGGAGTTCGTTGAAGCAGGCATCGGGATCGCCGGAGGCATCAGCAGCGGAGGCAATGCTTTCGGCGAGAGCCGGAGAAATACCCTGGACGTTTGCCATGATTGCCCTTTCCGGCTGGAGCTCCGAAGAGGTGAAGTTTTGCATATCATCAGAGGTTACTTCCGTGAACGGAGTTTTTTCCTGTGCAGGCGGATATTGGTATGCCTTCCCCGGCAGGATCTGCCTTGCTCTGTTGACATCGATGGAGACGTGTTTGATGCTGTCGATGATTTTGTCTGTTGCCATGTCGATGAGCAGAATGTTACTGTGCTTGCCCATCAGCTCGATGATAAGCTTCTTGTTTACCGAAAAGCCCAGTTCGTTGACGGTCTCCATGATGATCTCGATGATACGGTCGTTTTCGTGCTGGATGATGTCGCTGATGCGGGCTGCGCTGAGGTGCTTTCTCAATACCATGCAGAACACGGGAGGCTCAGGCGGATTTTCGGGAGTTTCGCTTACAAGATATGCGGCAGAGTGATTTCCGGAAGAGGAAATGAACAGTTTCTGCTTGCCTTGCTTCGTGTGTATGTTAAAAAGCAGCTGCTCAGGCTGCGGCTGATATATCTTCTCGATCTTACCGAGAGTAAGTTTATCTTTGAATTCTTTTACTGCGGCGTATGTGACCATGCCGTCAAAGGACATATTTGTTTCCTCCTGGGGTGTTTTTATGTTATACTATATTATCACACTTATTTACAGAATGGAGAAAAAATGATTAAAAGTATGACAGGTTTCGGCCGCGGAGAGTTTTCCGACGGTAAAAGAAATATAACAGCAGAGATAAAAACAGTAAATCATCGTTATGCAGACATCAACATCAAGATGCCTAAGAGATATTCTTTCGCAGAAGAAAAGCTCAAGTCTCTCGTAAGAAAGAACGTTAAGAGAGGAAAGGCAGAAGTAAGCATTATCGTAGAAAGTCTCACTGAGGACGATATGCTGATCAAGCTCAACACATTGGCAGCAGATCAGTACATGAACAACCTCAAGGCGCTTAAGGATACATACGAACTGGCGGGGGACATCGATATCAAGCTTCTGGCATCTATGCCTGATGTGATGAAAGCCATACCTGACGTTGCCGACGAGGACGAAGTGCTGGCAGTTATGGAAAAGGCAGTTGCTATGGCAGCGGAAAATCTCGATAACATGAGAGTTGCCGAAGGCGAAAAGCTGGCGCAGGATCTGATGATGCGAGGACAGCTAATCAGGGATATAGTATCAAAGATAGAAGAACGCGCGCCTATGGTAGTGAAAGACTACACAGACAAGATGTATGCGCGTATCAAGGAACTGCTGGAAGACGGCGTGGATATTCCTGAAGAAAGAATACTGGTTGAAGCAGCTGTATTCGCAGACAAATCAAATATTACAGAAGAGCTTGTGAGACTTGACAGTCACATGAAGCAGCTGGCTGATATTTTGACAAAGAGCAAGGAACCTGTAGGCAAGAAGCTTGACTTCCTGGTACAGGAAATGAATCGTGAAGCCAATACTATCGGCTCTAAGGCCAATGATCTAGAAATCACTTCATTGATGCTTGAAACTAAGAGCGAGATCGAAAAGATTCGTGAACAGGTACAAAATATCGAATAATGGTCAATATTATTCTTGAAGTCCTAATCATTTAATGTTAAAATATTTCAGTTACAGTTTAGATATTTCAGGAGAAGAAGCATGACAAAAGGTAAACTGTTTGTTATTTCAGGACCTTCCGGTGCAGGTAAAGGAACTATTTGCAAGGAAATCCTGGAACAAGACGACACACTTAAGCTTTCAGTTTCTATGACAACCAGAAGTCCGAGAGACGGCGAAATCGACGGAGTGCATTACCACTTCACTAACCATAAGGCCTTTGAGGCGCTTATCGCAGAAGATGGTTTTATGGAGTATGCCGAAGTTTACGGCAATTTCTACGGAACTCCCAAGAAGCAAGTCATGGATTGGCTGGATGCCGGTATAAATGTGATCCTGGAAATAGATGTGCAGGGCGCTTTGCAGATCAAGAAATCTTATCCCGAAGGGATATTCATCTTCATT
>JAUMXT010000163.1 GCA_030529015.1 Bacillota bacterium
TGCCACATTTACTCGTCCTGAAGCGCACGGTGCAGTTTATATTCATGCGGGCGATAAGAAACCCATCTTCAGAAAAGCCGCCTTAACAAAGTTGGCGTCTGATATCTGTTTTGATGTTTTTGACAAAACACCTACAGTCGTTAATGAAGTAATCAATCGCGATGAACCCACAAGCATTGCTTGCAATAGTCGGACTAAAATTGTAGCGGCTTTGTTGCGAACTGAATTGGAGCCTAATCTGGGACTTACTGGCACAGGACAAGAAGTGTCGATCATGAGGAGTACGCTAGTACGCACCGGAATCCTTTCGCAAGAAGGTACGCCTACTCTAAACCTTGTGCCTGATGATGAGCGCATAGCTCATATGCTCAAAACAATCGAAGGCTTCATTTTGAAAGCAAGGCACGTTGATAAGTTGCCAATGACCGAGCTTTACGAACTGCTTACCGGGGCGACTAACGGTATCGGCATGCGTAGAGGGCTTATCCCGATTTATCTGGCGGTTGTATTGCATCAGTATAAGCAACACATTGTACTTAATAACTATAGTGGTCAGGTACCGGTATCGGCCGATATTCTGAATCTGATCAACTCTAATCCGGAAGGTTTCTTTATTTCGCACCTCGATTGGGATGCAGATAAAGAAAAGACTATTCAGTGTATCGCGAGAATATTCGGAGCTCACGTTATTGAGGCAGAAAAAGGCACGAGCGCATATGATTATGCGGCAAATGCAATGCGTCGCTGGTATATGAGCCTACCCAGATATGCAAAAGAGTGTAAGGTCGATCCCTTTGGAAATAAAATCGACAAGAGATTCCTAGGTTTCTTGCGTGAGTTGAAGAGTGTCGATAGCAATTACAATCTGATGTTCAAAAAACTGCCCAAGGCCTTTGACTATCAAGAATTCTCATGCGGGTTGTCAGAAAACATTGAGAAAGCTTACGAATTCTATAGCACGCTGCTCGATAAGCTTGTTAACTACCTTGAGAAGATCGCTATTCGGATTTTCGCTATTCCCGGGGATGATCAGATAGAGCGCAAATCGCTCTCCTCGGTAATTTGCGATTGGTGCGAGACCCTTCCGCCTGCGGTATATGAACAGCTTTTCCCGGATGGAACAGAGCGTATTCTGGGGTTGTTGAGAGTTGCGACTAACGACGATGATACACTCATGCGTCGGCTTGCAAAACTGGTAACCGGACTAAGGATCGAGGATTGGGATTCTTCAACCGTTCAGTCCTTTGAAGCAAGTTTGATTAAGCATAAGGAAACAGCTGAAGCTTTTGAATGTCACGAAAGCAAAATTGGCGATTCTGTGGAGGAAATGGTTTCTGATTACCAGGTAAGCTACATAGAAGATGGCAAGGTGGTCACAAAACGCTTCGACAAAGTCGATAGGAGCAAACGTTCCAACCTGTTGTTTAATCAGATTTCAAGTGCGCTTAAGGCAATGGGACAGTCCATATCCGAACAGGAAAAGCGCCAAGTAATCATGGAGATTTTGCAGAAGCTTTGCTGAAAATGGAGGTGCAATAGTGGCATATTTTGATCAGGCAGCAACAACTTATCCGAAGCCGGAATGCGTATATTCTGCAATGGATAAATTTAATAGAACTTGCGGAGGAAGTGCTGGAAGAGGTGCGCATAACCGCGCTCAAAGTGCGGCAGCAATTATTGCCGATACGCGTAAGCGTTTGCAATCTGTGTTGCAGTGTCCTTCGAAACAAGTTGTATTCCAGCCTACTGCCACTATTGCTCTCAATGTCATCATCCAAGGTGTTATTAAGTCGGGGGCTGTCAATGTTTACATTACGCCCTTCGAACATAATGCGGTAACTAGAGTGCTTCATCCATATCTTAATGATGGAAAGATAAAGCTTCATCAATTAACAGTTACTGATTCCTATGAGTACGACATTACAAGTATCCAAAGTCAGTTTGCAGTAAACACTCCGGATTTTGTGATAGTGAGTCATGTAAGCAATACAATTGGCTTAATTGCGCCAGCAGAAGAAATTTTCTACTACGCAAAGAAATATGGAGCAATCACTCTGCTTGATATGGCACAATCTGCAGGGCTAATTAGCTGCAATGTTGGTTTGGAGACAATAGATTATGCTGTCTTTGCTGGGCATAAGACATTGTTTGGACCAACGGGTATTTCCGGTTTTGTCATGAAACCGGCTCTGAAGCTTGAACCGATCCTTTTCGGAGGAACTGGATATGAGTCAGCTAACCAAACAATGCCTGTGAGTATACCTGAACGTTTTGAAATTGGAACTATCAATGCAGGTGCAATTGCGGGCTTGAATGCCGCACTTCAATGGATCGAAGAAACAGGGATTAATAATATCCGTGCAGTAGAAGAAGATAAACGTCAAAAACTTTTGAGCATACTGACTTCTTATGATTTCATCCATGTAGTTGGAATTTCGTCATCTGCTCAATACGCAGGCATTGTATCTTGTTTGATTGATGGAATAAGTAGTGATAGTGCCGGATCGCTGTTTAGTGAACTTGGAATTGCTGTTCGTACTGGTCTTCACTGCGCTCCGTATGCACATCAGTTTCTCCATACTTATCCGGCAGGAACAATTCGATTCAGTGTAAACTATTTTACATCAGATGATGATTTCCGTGAGCTTGATGAAGCTTTGCAAGAGATTGAAGCAAATCTGTAACGCGGAGGTGTATACATGAGCTTGCGTGACTACACAATCAAAGGCGAATACCGCTCGTTGATCGATAACGTTGTCCAGGATTTCTATATTCCTTTATTAGGACAAGCAACCGTATACAAGAGAGCTGTA
>JAUMXT010000164.1 GCA_030529015.1 Bacillota bacterium
GCCTTCATACAAATCGCGCTTAATAGATTTTTTTAATTATTTCAAAACAGATTCTCAGTAAGTGTTTGAATATTAATGGTTAGTAAGGTCTCTATTAGTGAAATCTGATTGATGTATTATCTTCGGCACAATTGTGCCGAAGTTACGTCACATTATGTGAAGAATCTCCGTCACAATATGTGATGAAACTAGTTCAATCGTTCGTGAAAGTTAATGGCATGTTATCTTGCGGTTAATGTTTCAGGTCGTGTAGATTATTAGGGTAGGTAAAGCAAGTGTGTATGGGGCGGTGACAAAGTATACCTTGGAGGTGATATTAATTTGAAATTTTTATTTATCTTTGCATCGGATAAAAGCAAAGAGAGCATGGTTATATTGATTACTGGGGTTTCCTCAGGATTTGGGAAGGCAATGGCTACTCGTCTGGCTGAAGACGGTCATCGGGTTTACGGGACGGTCCGTCGTGTTGTGCCGCCCATTAAGGGGGTGAATTATTTGTATGCAGATGTATTGGACGATGTTGCCATCGAACATGCATTCATGGAGCTGATGGAGAAGGAAGGACGCATCGATGTGTTTATCAATAATGCTGGCATAGGCATTGCTGGTCCTTTGGAATTCTGCAGCGTGCCTGATGTACAGCATCAGATGGATGTGAACTTCATGGGAATGGTGAGGTGGTTATCTCACGTGATTCCAGTCATGAGAAAGCAGGGCAGCGGAAGAATCATCTGTATCAGCAGCATTGCAGGGCGCATGGGCTTGCCTTTCCAAGGTGCCTATTCGGCAAGCAAGTTTGCCATAACTGGCTATTGCGAGGCGTTACGTTTGGAGCTCCGGAGCAGTGGGGTGCGTGTAATCCTGATAGAACCGGGCGATTTTGCCACTTCCTTTGTCGTGAACCGCAGTTCGGTGCATTCCGATGTCATTGCTGCAGCCTATCCTTCGTACGATCATTCCATGGATTGTGTGGAGCAAAGTGAGACGCATGGATTGAACCCCGTGTGTCTGGCGGAGAAAATTTCGAAGATTGTGCACAAGAAGAATCCTTCGAACCGCTACGTGGTGGCTACCTGGACACAGGCCATTTCGGTATATGCCAAGCGGATACTTCCGGAAAGGGTCTTCTCCAGAATACTTTATAAATACTTTGAGCTGTAAGCTTTTAGTATCGTTTCTGAGCCCTTCTGTCGAACTCAACAATGACCACGTTGAGTCCATACATGTACTTGTGAGATATTTCCGTACAGACGCGATTGACCAGATATAGACCTAACGGAACGTTGTCTTCCTCCAGCGGGTCTGGGTTGGACGAGGGCAGTACCGGAATGAACGGACGGCCGGAGTCCTTCAGTACAAGGAATACTCTGTGCTCCTCTAACGCAATGGACAAATCCATGTACGAACGAGTCTTGTATGTCTGGAACTGGACAATATTCGTCATCAGTTCTTCGCAACAGATGTTTATTTCTATCTCTGTCAGCGTGTCAACCTTGTGCTTTTGCAGAAAATGGCAGACATGCTGGGTGGCCTCTGTTACTGATTCGTTGTTGTATGCCACCGACAAGTCGAGGAAATTCTTCTTCGGACTTAGCGGAATGATGGAGAAGTTGCTAATCTTCTTTACATGGCTGACAATCAGAAGGTACAGCATCTGCATGCCGAACAGGAGCCATGCCGCTATCGGGAAACACCACCAAAGGAGCTCCTTGTTCCATCGGGTTGATAGGTACAGACTGCCGACAATCAGTACAAACTGCCCCAAGGAGAAGAATACTCCGGTCAGTCTGTTTCCCAATACCTGAAACACGCTCCGCATAAAAGTGGTGAGTGCATAAGGTACCAGCATCAGCGAAAGGATGCGGACCGCCTGTGGCCATTCGCTGGGGACGTTGTTGCTGTCGCCAAAAAGCAAGGCTATCTGAGTGGGGAACAGCCAGATGAAGAATACGATCAACAGGACGATGCTGCTTACCTGTATCCAGATGCGTTTCACCAATGCGCGTAGACCGAACTTGTCGTCTTCGCCCTCCAGTACGCTTCCTATGGACAGTACCGCGCCTTCTGCACAATCCACAATTACCATCACTAATAGCAGAAGTTGCAGGAAAATGGCCCAGAAATACAATTCATTTTCGCCGTAATGAATCAGCAGCAGCGAGTTTACCCCGAATATCATCAAGCTGTAGAGCAAGTCGTTGATCATCATCGGCATGCCTTCCTTCAGGCCAGCCTTGGTTACATTGATGGTGCTACGCTTCGGTTTGGTCCATTGATAGGATACCCCTTCGCGTCTCATTCTGAAAAGGAAATAGAGAAGCACGGTGAGGTAATTGGCTGTCATTGCCAAGGCAAGTCCTTGAGTGCCAAAGGAAAAGTGCTTCACCAGTACCACATCGAGCATCACGTTCAGTACGCAGCCTAAGAAAACGGCCTTCGAGGCTAAGTTGGGATGCCCATCGGCCTCTATCAGACTGATGAGCGTGTCTACGATCATCAGCAGAAAGAAGCTGAAGGGTAGCACCTCGATATAGTTCATGAGGTAGGGTAGCAGCTGTCCGTTTGAACAGAGCCAATCGCCCACCTGAGGCAGGAACACCCAAAGCAGGACGCTTTGCAATCCACCGATAAGAATGGCCTGATACAGGGCCGAACTGTAGATGGAGTTGACCTTCTCTGTCTGGCGCTTCCCGATGAACTTGGCCGCCATGATAGCGGGCCCAAGACCGATCAGTGTGCTCAAAGCTGTAACAAAGGTAGTGAGGGGCATAACCAAGTTGATGGCTGTCAAGGCATCCGGA
>JAUMXT010000045.1:0-11134 GCA_030529015.1 Bacillota bacterium
AAAAGAAAGAAGCAGCAGAAAAATAAATAAAGCTGTAAAGAAAGGCGGTCATGATTGACCGCCTTTTATTTACGAAGACGTTTAAAACGTGTATAATAAACAAGTTAAGATAAATCATTTTGGAGGAAACCATGGCTATTGATAAAGTAAGAGAGTATTTTAAAACCTTAGGAATAGAAGACCGCATCATGGAATTCGAAGTTTCCAGTGCGACAGTTGAACTGGCTGCAGAAGCAGTAGGTGCAGAGCCTGCCAGAATCTGCAAGACATTGTCGTTTTATAAGCCTGAAGGAGGGTGTATCCTTATCCAGGCAGCAGGAGACGTGAAATTCAACAACGGCAAATTCAAAAGACATTTCGGCTTTAAGCCTAAGATGCTTTCCGCAGAAGATGTACTTAATTACACAGGCCATGCCGTAGGCGGAGTGTGCGCCTTTGCAATAGAAAATGAAGAAGTGGACGTATATGCAGATATTTCCATGCAGAGATTCGAAACTGTTTTCCCTGCATGCGGAAGCTCAAACAGTGCGATAGAGTTTACTTGTGATGAGCTGGCGAAATATTCGAAATCAAAGGGATGGGTAGACGTATGTAAGCTGCCTGAGGAGGTTTAAACAAATGTGTGTAGCAATACCGGGCAAGGTAATTGAAATAATGGATAATACAGCCAAGGTGGATTTTAACGGTAACGTTGTCAATGTCAGCACCGGGCTTATCGAACCTGAAGTGGGACAGTACGTGCTGGTACATGCAGGCTGTGCCATCGAAGTTATGGAATATGAAAAGGCGCAGGAACTGCTGGAACTTTTCGCAGATCTTGATGCGGTGATATAAATGGAAATCAGAGAAGTAATAGACTATTTAAAATCATATGACGGACCGCAGTTGAAAATCATGGAGGTGTGCGGTACACATACGGCATCCATATTTAAGGCAGGGATCAGAAGTCTTATTTCAGATAAGATCAGATTGATTTCGGGACCGGGATGCCCTGTTTGTGTGACGCCGACGGCTTTTATCGATAAATGTATCGAATATGCTTCAATGGACGATCATGTGCTTCTCACGTTTGGAGACATGATGAAAGTTCCGGGAACGTCTGACAGTCTTTCGGAAGCAAAGGGCAGGGGTGCGGCCAATATACAGCTGATGTACTCTCCGTTTGAGGCTATTGAAAAGGCAGCGGATAATCCCGACAAGACTTATGTTATCGCTGCGGTTGGATTTGAAACTACGGCACCTGCATATGCGTTGATGTTGCAGGATGCCAAGAAGCGCGGCATCAAAAATATCAGATTGGTGACAGCTCTTAAAACAGCGATCCCTGCACTTCACTGGATATGTCAAAATCAGAATGATGTAGACGGGTTTATTTGTCCGGGACATGTGAGCGTTATTACAGGAAGCAGGGTATATGATGAGCTTGCTGAAAAATATGAAAAGCCTTTCGTAGTTACAGGTTTTGAGGCTGAACATATATTGGCGTCTCTTTACAGGATAGTTAAGCAGATAGAAGAAGGAAAGGGACAGACAGAGAACCTTTATAAGAATGCAGTCAAGGAGGATGGCAACGCTAAAGCCTTGGCGGTTATAGAAGACGTTTACGAAACGGGCCCTGCCATGTGGAGAGGACTGGGCATCATAGAAGATTCAGGTCTTTATCTGAGAGATGAGTATTCGGTATATGATGGAGGCAGCAGAGATTTATTCGCTGATATGAAGTTGCCTGAAGGATGTTCTTGCGGTGATGTGATCGTAGGGAAAATAAATCCGGATCAGTGTCCGATGTTTGGGACTGCATGTACGCCAATGAATCCATTCGGACCTTGCATGGTTTCATCGGAGGGCGCCTGCGGGATATGGTACAGGAACGTAAATTAAGGAGATAGATATGAAGATTACAATGGCTCACGGCAGCGGCGGCAAGTCGTCGGCTCAGCTGATGAGCGATATATTCGGCAAACATTTTAAAAACGATACGCTGGATAAGATGGAAGATGCAGCGGTACTGGAGGTTAACGGCAGGATAGCATTCAGCACCGATTCATTTGTAGTTACGCCTCTCGTGTTTAAGGGCGGTGACATCGGTAAGCTCTGCGTATGCGGAACAGTTAACGATCTGATGATGATGGGCGCTGTACCTAAGTATCTTACTTGCGGATTTATAATGGAGGAAGGTCTTGATGTGGAGCTTCTCGATAAGATCGTTGAATCCATGGCTAAGCAGGCTAAGGAAGCAGGCGTTACCATCGTGGCAGGAGATACGAAGGTAGTAGAAGGAAGCGGCGGGCTTTATATCAATACTTCAGGAATCGGAGTTATCCCTGAGGGAAGAGATGTAAGCAGTGCTAACGGTAAATCCGGAGACGCTATCATACTTTCAGGGACCTTAGGTGATCATCATGCATGTATCCTGAGCCACAGAATGGAAATCGAAAACGAAATAACAAGCGACTGTGCTGCCCTGGGAGATATCGTAGAAGCGCTCTTTGCAGAAGGCATTGACGTGAAAATAATGAGAGACGTAACGAGGGGCGGACTGGGAACTGTTTTGAATGAAATAGCAGAAAGCTCAGAATGCATGATAACCCTCGAAGAGGATGATATTCCTGTTTCACCGGAGGTGCGAGGCTTTGCGGATATCTTGGGACTTGATCCGCTGTATATGGGAAACGAAGGGAAAATGATCGCTGTAGTTTCGGAGGCTGAGGCAGACAAGGCTCTTGAAATCATGAGAAATACCAAGCATGGCAAGAACGCTGCCGTTATCGGTAAAATCAGTGAAGGAAGCGGTACTTTTATCAGAACGAGACTTGGGGCGACAAGAAGATTTGACGTGCTTTATGGGGAAGGACTGCCGAGGATATGTTAAACAAGATAGGTGACAAAACTTATTATATTGAAAATGATACGAATATAGGAATATACATGACGGGCCCTGACAGGGTCTGTCTTATTGATACAGGCTCGCGTGACTTCGGTGAGAAGATCGATGAAATACTGATGCAGCAGAGCTGGAAGTTGGACTGCATCATTAATACACATACACATATCGATCATCTGGGCGGCAATAAATATTTGATGGAAAAATACGATGTGCCGGCATATTGCACTGAGATAGACAGGGTGTTTGCGGAATACAGCGACCTTGAAGCTACTTATATGAATGGCGGCAGACCTGCGTCGAAGCTGAGACATATATTCACTCATCCGGGGAAGATAGGCTTCCGAAACATAGAGGAGTGCCCTTTGCAGGACTTCGAATTCAAAGAGTTGCCGGGCCATACGTTCGGTATGATAGCCGTGAAGACTCCTGATGATGTGTGGTTTTTAGGCGATGCGTATCTTAGCAGAGAGTATATGCAAAAGCGCAGCTTCGGGTATCTGGTTGATGCGGGAGAATATTTAGCGACGCTGGATATGCTGAAGAGGCTGGAAGGAAAATTATTTGTTCCGTCTCACGGTACGGTTGAAGAGGATATAACCGAGATACTGGAACTTAACGAGGCGAATCAGAAGATGCTTATCGATGCTGTTAAGGATGCTTGCAGCGGGTCTGAAGGTGCAGGCCTGGATAAGATTCTTGCTGATATGTATCAGGTGACGAAGATGCGAACTAACGAGGCGAATCATGCACTGCTGTCATCGACAGTCAAATGTTACCTGACTTATCTTCACGATAGAGGTGAGATCGAGTGCGGATTTGAGAAGAATGTGATGGTCTGGAAGACCGTATAGACTTAAAATGAATGAATTTGGCGAAGTTTTATGGCTTCGCCTTTTATATTTGCGGAATTGTGCGTGAAAATGCGTGAAATTGATTGACTTTGAGTGAAATGATGCGTATACTGGAACCAAGAGGAGAAAAAGATGTTACAGAACCTTAGGCATGAGAAAATCTTAAGACAACTTGAAATAAATCATGCGGTCAAGGTGACAGAGCTGGCGAAGGAAATGAGTATCAGCGAGTCCACCATAAGGCGAGATATAATCGAGCTTGATCGCATCGGTAAGCTTAAGAAGGTCTTTGGCGGCGCCATTCCTGCAGGAAGCAGTATGGTATCTGCTCCGACGGATGTTGCCGAGAGGGATATGATAAATATCGAGGAAAAAGAGAGAATAGCTAAGTATGCAGCAACTCTGATAGAAGATGACGATTTCGTTTACATAGATGCCGGTACGACGACATACAGAATGATCGATTATCTGGAGAATAAGAACGCTACTTATGTTACTAACGGCATAGCCCATGCCGGCAAGCTGGTACAGAATGGTTTTGATGTATATATGATAGGCGGTATGCTGAGACCGATGACGGAAGCGGCAGTTGGAGCGTCTGCCATAGAGGCATTAAATAGATATAATTTTACCAAGTGCTTTATGGGCACAAACGGTATAGATGTACGAGGAGGCTTCTCGACTCCGCATATCAGTGAAGGTGCGATGAAAACAGCGGCAATAAAGAATTCGGGTATTTCTTTCATACTGGCTGACCATACTAAGTTTGGTCTGATTTCATCGGTAACATTCGCAGGCTTGAATGAAGCGTATATCATTACCGACAAAGTGGAAGATTCTGTGTATCTCAAAGAGGCACAGATAAAAGAAATAGTATAAATCAAGATTATTTAGGAGGAACGTAAAATGGCAATCAAAATTGCAATCAACGGGTTTGGCAGAATAGGAAGACTGACATTCAGAAAGGTGTTTGGAGACAGTGCTTATGAAGTGGTGGCTATCAATGACCTGACAAATGCTGATATGTTGGCTTATCTTTTGAAGTATGACAGTGTTCAGGGACCGTTTAGAGATCATACTGTAACAAATGATGATAAATCCATAACTGTTGACGGGATTCAGATTCCTGTTTTCAGCGAAGCAGATCCTTCTAAATTGCCTTGGGGTGATTTAGATGTAGATATCGTTTTAGAATGTACAGGTTTCTTCGCATCGAAGGCTAAATCACAGGCTCATGTAGATGCAGGCGCCAAGAAGGTTCTGATTTCAGCTCCTGCAGGTAATGATCTGCCAACTATCGTTTACGGCGTTAACCATGAAACTCTGACTGCAGACGATAAGATCGTATCAGGCGCTTCATGTACTACTAACTGTTTGGCACCTATGGCTAAAGTCCTCAATGAATACAGAGAACTGAGAACAGGCTTCATGACTACTATTCACGCTTACACAGGAGACCAGATGATTCTGGATGGACCTCACAGAAAGGGCGACTTCAGAAGAGCCAGAGCAGGCGCTATAAACATCGTACCTAACAGCACAGGTGCAGCGAAGGCTATCGGTCTTGTTATTCCTGAACTTGACGGCAAGCTTATCGGTTCTGCACAGAGAGTTCCTGTGGCTACAGGCTCAATCACTATCCTCGATGCTACATTGAAAGATATGACAGATTCAGTAAGCGTAGAGGGTATCAATGAAGCGATGAAGGCGGCAGCTAACGCATCCTTCGGATATTCGGAAGAGCAGCTGGTTTCCAGCGACGTTATCGGCATGAGCTACGGTTCATTGTTCGATGCAACTCAAACATTGGCACAGAAATGCGGAACTCATATTTATGAAGTTCGTATAGTAGCATGGTATGATAACGAAATGAGTTACGTATCACAGCTCGTTAGAACTCTGGGCCATATGGCAAGTCTTGTATAATACAACTCCCCATAATAAATCATAACAAGCAAAAGCCCCGCAGAGTTTTTAACTGCGGGGTTTTTGTATTTGCGCGAGCTTTGCACGTGGGCGACTGCATTGTAACCTATGATATGATAACAGATAACAATGAGGTTGGTTTGTTTGATTCACGTATTATTGATGCCGAAATAACTAGCAAGTTGTTGTGACAGTTTCTTTCATGATTTGAACGCCGGCGCTGCAGCCAAGCCTGTCAGCTCCGAGCTCTATGAATTTCTGAGCATCCGCCAGGGTCCTTATTCCTCCGGATGCTTTTATTTTAGCCTTGTCGCCTACGGTTCGGCGCATCAAAACAACGGCTTCTTCAGTTGCTCCGCCGGTGCTGAAGCCGGTAGACGTTTTGACGAAGTCAGCCCCTGCTTCCACAGCAAGCTCACAAGCCTTGACGATTTCTTCGTCAGTGAGAAGACAAGTTTCGATGATGACCTTGAGACAAGGACATGTATCGGCAAGAGCGGAGATTTCGCTGAGAACATATTCATAACGCCCTTCCTTAAGAGCGCCCACATTGATAACCATATCTATTTCAGAAGCTCCCGCATCGACAGCTTCACGAGTTTCGAATACCTTGGCCGCAGTAGACATCGCACCAAGAGGAAACCCCACAACCGCAGCAACCTTGACATCGCTCCCTTCCAGTTTCGAAACTGCAAGAGGCACATGGCATCCGTTGACACAGACGCTGTAAAAATCATATTCAAGCGCCTCATCACATAATTTCAAGATTTGAGCTTCGGAAGCTTCAGGTTTCAACAATGTATGATCAATATATTTATTAAGTTTCATGTTACAAGTCTCCTTTCATTTAAAGTATACCATAAGGCCTTGTTGCAACAAAACCATTTCAGGAGTATAATTAATTATTAACGTTAAAACAGTAGAAAGGATTAAAGCCATGAGAATTTCCGAAATGTTTGCAAACAAAAAACCTGTATTTTCCCTGGAAATATTCCCTCCGAAAAAACAGGCCAATATCGATACGATATACGAAACAGTAGCAGAGCTGGCAGCATTAAAGCCGGACTTTATAAGTGTAACCTATGGAGCTGGTGGCAATATGGCCGACAACTCTACTTGTGAAATCGCATCGAACATCAAGAAAAAACACGGCATTGAAGGTGTTGCACATCTTACATGTGTCAATTCATCAAGAGAAGACGTGAAAGAAATGATAGGAAGATTCCATGCAGCTGATATCAAAAACGTTCTGGCGCTCAGAGGAGATATTGTTCCTGATCAGCCGAGAAAGGATGACTTCGCTCACGCTAACGAGCTGGCTATCGAAATCCAGAGAAAGTGTAATGACGATTTGGACATCCTCGGAGCATGCTATCCTGAAGGTCATTACGAAAGCAAATCCCTTGATGAAGATATACATAATCTTAAATATAAAATCGGAGCAGGAGCAGATGTGCTCATCACACAGCTCTTCTTTGACAACAAATGCTTCTACGAATTCTTAGGCAAAGCAAGACAAATGGGAATCAAAGTTCCTATTTCAGCAGGCATCATGCCAATCGTCAACTCAAGACAGATCGAAAGAACAGTGGCCCTTAGCGGAGCCAGCCTGCCACCTGAATTCAGCAAGATGATCAGCAACTACGAACACGATCCTGAAGGCCTGTTCGAAGCCGGCATACAGTACGCAGTAGATCAGATAAGAGACTTGATTACTAACGGAGTAGACGGTATTCATCTTTATACCATGAATAATCCTAAGGTAGCTCTCAAGGTTTACGAAGCTATCAAGGACTTGTTATAGACGAAGTGTAAGTATTATGAACATAAAACTCACAGGCCCTATAGATCGCACAGCTTGGCTTGCTGCCCTTCATGCAAAGGGCGAGGCGCAGGAACGTCTGGCTGCCGATCTTGAAGAAGGGGAAAGGCTGCTTAAAGCAGCCGCACGGCCAAAGGCCGTATATAAGACAATGAAGGCATCAGATATTCTGATGCCTGATACTTTACATGATTCTGTAAAGAGTATTTCTCTGGAAAAGCATCTGGCAGGATGTCACAGTGCAGCTCTTATGGCAGTTACCTTGGGAGTTGAAGTGGACGAGCTTATCAGAAGGACGCAAGTAACAGATATGGCACTGGCCGTTATCATAGATACAGGCGCATCTGTAATGGTTGAACAGCTGGCAGACGAATGTGAGAAGTACATAGAGGGAAGCTATAGGACGTCACGCTTCAGTCCCGGATACGGAGACTGGCCAATTACTGAGCAGGCTAGGTTATTAAGATATCTGGATGCGGGAAAAGCGATAGGTCTTACGGCAACAAGAGACAGTCTTATGATACCGAGAAAATCAATAACGGCAGTAATCGGGATTTCTGATAGACCTGTTTCGGGAAGACTTGCTACATGCGATGAGTGTGTACTTAAGGATAAATGTGAATTAAAGAAAGAAGGAAAATACTGTGGCAGTAAACTTTAGAGAAAAAGTATATATTTTAGACGGAGCCATGGGCACAATGCTGCAAAAGGCGGGAATGGGTGCTGATGAGACAAGTACGCATTTCGGTCAGGCCCACCCTGAAATCCTAAAAAATATCCATAAACAGTATATAGATGCCGGCGCAGATATAATCTACGGCGCCACATTCGGAATAAACAGATTTAAAATGGATGAGCTTGATATCAGCCTCGAGGAGGCTGTCGGCGTAGCTATGAATGCAGCAGGAGAAGCCAGGACAGAAGCTCGCGCAGAAGGCCGAGACGTTAAAGTAGCACTTGGCCTTGGCCCTATCGGAGAGCTGCTGGAGCCTATGGGAACTCTGAGCTTTGAGGATGCTTACGAAACGTTTGCTCAAGTAGTAAGAGCTGCAGTTAAATGGGGAAATGCTGGCGAAGGTGCAGATCTTGTTGTTATAGAAACTATGACAGATCTTTATGAAGTAAAGGCGGCAGTGCTTGCAGCAAAAGAAAACTCAGACCTTCCTGTTATGGTATCAATGACTTTCGAAGAAAATGAGCGAACATTTACCGGAGTAAGTCTTGAGGCGATGGTTGTAACACTTGAAGGTCTCGGTGTAGATGCTATGGGAATCAATTGCTCATTGGGTCCTGTAGAAATATATCCGATGGCTAAGAAATTAAGACAGCTTACAGCCCTTCCTGTATTTGCTAAGCCTAATGCAGGTCTTCCGGATCCTGCGACAGGAGAATATGACATCACTTGTGAGCAGTTTGTTTCCAAGATGGCTGAATATATTGATGCAGGAATCAATATGATTGGCGGATGCTGCGGTACAGACCCGGGATATATCAAGGGCCTTACAGAAGCGAGAGATGCCGTAGGAACTTCAGATGAAATCGGAACAGGAAAGCCGCGTGGACTTAAGGTGTGCAGCGGCAACACCGTAGTTGATATCGATCACGTTACGGTAATCGGCGAAAGGATCAATCCTACCGGTAAGAAGCGTCTTAAGCAGGCTCTTCTTGATGAGGATTTTGACTACATACTGACTCAGGCAATCGAGCAAATCGATGCAGGAGCAGAGATACTTGATGTCAATGTTGGTGTTCCTTCACTTGATGATGTGAAGATGCTGCCTATGACAGTTAAGAAGCTCCAGTCCATAACAGGTCTGCCTCTTCAGATAGATTCATCAAACCCTGAGGCAATAGAAGCCGCGCTCAGAGTATATAACGGTAAGGCTATCGTGAACTCCGTAAACGGCGAAGCTAAGGTGATGGATGCTATTTTGCCTATCGTTAAGAAATACGGGGCGGCAGTTGTCGGTCTTACTTTAGATGAAAACGGTATCCCGGCGACGGCAGAAGGGCGCTTTGCAATAGCTGAAAGAATTCTGGACAAGGCTTTAAGCTACGGCATTCCTAAGGAAGATGTGATAATCGACTGCTTGACGCTGACAGTATCGGCGCAGCAGAAGGAAGCTGCCGAAACTTTGAAAGCAATGAAAATGGTAAAGGAACAGCTGGGACTTAAGACTGCTCTCGGCGTTTCAAATATAAGCTTTGGGCTTCCTGCAAGACCTGTTATCAACAGAACGTTCCTGACACTTGCGATGGAAAACGGCCTTGATTTACCGATCATCAATCCTAACGATGAAGACATGATGGCAAGCATCCTGGCATATAACGTTCTCAAAAATGTCGACGAAAATGCTGTGAAATACATAGAGCGATATTCAGACGCAGAAGTGGCTGTCAGTGCTCCGCTGAAAACAGGAGCGCATGATATTTTCTATTGTATCGAAAAGGGCATGAAGGCAGAGGCTGTAGAGGCTGTAAAGGCGCTGCTTAACGATAACGATGAGATGGCTGTTGTGAATAACTATCTTATCCCGGCTTTGGATAATGTCGGTAAGGGATTTGAAAAGGGCACAATATTCCTGCCGCAGATGCTGCAGGCGGCTTCAGCTGCTCAGGCCGGATTTGAGATAATCAAGGACAGACTGGCTGCCGGAGATAAAGAAGTGGTATCCCTCGGAGAAGTTGTGATAGCGACAGTTAAGGGAGACATACACGATATAGGTAAAAATATCGTCAAAGTTATAATGGAAAATTACGGCTATAAGATGATCGACCTTGGACGAGATGTTCCTAAGGAGAAGGTTGTGGAAGTCGTTAAAGAAAAGGGTATCAAGCTGGTAGGATTAAGTGCACTTATGACTACTACGTTGGGAAGTATGGAAGAGACAATAGCAGCCGTTAAGGCTGTTGCACCTGACTGCAAGGTCATGGTAGGGGGTGCGGTACTTACAGCAGATTATGCGGAAAAGATAGGCGCAGACTACTACTGTAAAGACGCGATGAAGTCCGTGGAAACGGCAAAGGAGGTATTTAATGGGTAATTTTAGAATGTGGCTTGCTAATTTCATGAGAGGAAGATACGGTACAGACGAGCTTAACAAGTTCCTGCTGATCGTGGCATTTGTACTTATAATCTTAGATCTTTTTCTGCATGTAAGACTGCTTGATGTGGCAACTGTGCTGCTCTTGATACTGATTTACGCCAGAATGTTTTCAAGAAGCATAAACGCCAGATATGCAGAAAATCAGAAGTTCCTTAACTTCGCGGCAAAATTCAGAGGTGGCAGAACGCCTGCAGATAAGACACATAAAATCTTGAGATGTCCCGGCTGCGGATCTCAGCTCAGAGTTCCTAAGGGCGCAGGCAATATCATGATAAGCTGTCCTAACTGTAACAGCAAATTCCAGAAAAGAGTTTAGTAGATATTTATGAAGAAGTTATTGAATGTAGAATACTCTTGCATCCACGGAACTTATTGGATGTTTTATGGTGTTGTGAGCAGCTTCGCCAGCGTGTTTCTGTTGGCAAAAGGATTTTCCAACTGGAATATCGGTGTGACGCTGGCCGTTGCCAATGTGCTGGCAGTAATACTTCAGCCGGTGGTTGCTGATGTGGCAGACCGTGCGAAGAAGCTGTCGGTAATA
>JAUMXT010000045.1:11151-12012 GCA_030529015.1 Bacillota bacterium
CTGTAGGGATGTTCGCATTCAGAAGCAGTATGATAGCGCTGTCTTTAGTGTTCATATTATTGATAGCATGGCATACGGTTCTTCAGCCGCTATTTAATTCCTTGACGTTCATCTTAGAGGAGACCGGCGTACATATCAACTTCGGCATTGCACGAAGCATGGGTTCGCTGGCATATGCGGCACTTGTTGCAGTACTGGGAACTATCGTAGAAAAATACGGCGTGATGTCATTACCTGTTACAGGCGAAATAATTCTCGTCATGCTTCTTATAAGCTTGGTTTTGACTAAGAGGTCCTATGATAAGGGTAAGGCAAGAGTTGATGCAAAGGGCACTGCTTCGGTTGTTGCTAAGGCAGAAGAGCCTGTCGAGGAAGAGTCTATCGACCTTGTTCAGTTCATTAAGCGAAACAAGTTTTTCTTCCTTGTGAATATAGGTGTCATAGGACTTTACTTCAGCAACTCTGTTTTGAACAACTACATGATGCAGATCGTAGACGTTGTCGGAGGTACAAGCGAAGACATGGGAAGAATTCTGTCAGTAATGGCTTTTTGTGAAATCCCGACTATGGTGTGCTTCGACTGGCTGAGAAAAAAGTTCACATGCCAGTTTATGCTCAAGGTCGCTTCGATTGGATTCGCCGTGAAGATAGCTCTCTGCTGGCTTGCGAATTCTGTAACGATGATATTTATGGCGCAGTTCGTGCAGCTGATATCCTTCGCATTGTTCCTACCTGCGATGGTGCATTTCATAGATGAAATAATGAGCAAGGGTGAAGCTGTTAAAGGACAGGCGCTGTTTACGACTATGATCACGATAACTACTGTGATTTCCAGTCTCGCAGGAGGTGCTATCCTGGATC
>JAUMXT010000165.1 GCA_030529015.1 Bacillota bacterium
AGGAAGTCTTCAACATCATCTACAGGAAGCTTAGCTGTCATGTAGAATGCTCCGCCAGGCTTCTGGCAAACTACTCCCGGAATCTTCATAAGTTCTTCGTAAGCCGCATCTCTTCTGCCGCAGTATTCAGCCTTCACTTCGTCGTAGTATGACTTATCAAGGTTATACAGTGCTGCTGCACCGATCTGTTCCAGTGTAGGAACGCAGAGTCTTCCCTGTGCGATCTTCATTACGCCGTCCATCAGACCTTCGTTCTTGCTCACGATGCATCCGATTCTTGCGCCGCATGCTGAAAATCTCTTTGATACTGAGTCTACGATCACAACTCTGTCTTCCAGATCTTCGAGCATACCGAATGAAGTAACTTCTCTGTCGTCATATGCGAACTCTCTGTAAACTTCGTCAGCGATGATCCACAGGTTATGTTCCTTAGCAATTTCTCCGATAAGCTTCATATCTTCGATAGTAAGTACTCTGCCTGTAGGGTTTCCCGGGCTGATACAGCAGATAGCTTTTGTATTAGGAGTAATTGCAGCTTCGATAAGTTCTCTCTTGGCGAAATCATATCCATCTTCTGCCTTAGTAGTGATAGGAACAACTTTACCGCAAGCTCCTGTTGCGAAAGTATGATAGTTTGTGTAGAACGGTTCAGCGATGATAACTTCATCATCCGGATCCAAGATAGCAGTGAAGATCATGTTAAGAGCTTCAGAACCACCGTTAGTGATCATGATGTTCTTTCTTTCATAGTTCATGTCGTACTGCTTGAAATAGTTGATGATAGCGTCCTGCAGAACTGTTTCACCACCTGATTCTGAGTAAGCTATAACTTTTTTGTCATAGTTCTTGATAGCTTCCATGAAACATTCAGGTGTTTCTACGTCAGGCTGGCCGATGTTAAGGTGATATACCTTTTTGCCCTGAGCCTTTGCTTCGAATGCGAAAACATTGAATCTTCTGATTGGTGAATGCTGCATTGAGTTAACTCTGTTTGATAACTGCATAATCTTTCTCTCCTTATCATAAATCATTTATCACGCCAACTCCTTGTGAGAGTCAGAAACAACTTTATCGACATCCGGTTTCGAATCCGGCATTGTCTTCTTCATATACAAAAGATATTCAATATTACCTTTTGTTCCCGTTACCGGTGAATATGTAAGCCCGTGAGCATAAAGCCCGTTAGCTTCGCCGTAACCGATAACATTTTCTATTACTTCCTTATGGACAGCCGGGTCTCTTACGATGCCCTTCTTGCCCACCTGTTCTCTGCCTGCTTCGAACTGAGGTTTTACGAGGCATACAAGACAGCCTTCCGGACCAAGCAGTTGTGAAGCGACAGGAAATACAAGTCTAAGCGATATGAACGATACGTCTATGCTTATAAAATCAACATCCTTATCGACTGTATCGAAGTCGAGATATCTGATATTGACTTTCTCCATATTGACAACCCTGTTGTCATTTCTCAGTTTCCAATCAAGCTGTCCGTATCCGACATCTATGGCGAATACTTTGGAAGCACCTTTCTGAAGCATGCAATCTGTGAAACCTCCCGTAGAAGCACCTATATCGACTGCAACTGCATTCTCAAGGGAGAATCCGTAAAGCTCAAGTGCTTTTTCAAGCTTAAGGCCGCCTCTGCTGACATATGGACAAAGATCTTCTTTGATGGTTATATCGGCATCCTTTCTTACTGAAGTACCGGGCTTATCGATTCTCTGACCATCAACATAGATAAGACCTGCCATAATGGACGCTTTAGCCTTTTCTCTGGATTGGAACAAGCCTTTTTCGGTTAATACTATATCAAGTCTATCTTTCAAGTTCCTTAACGATCCTTTCTGCTATGGACTCGCTGTCCAAGCCGTATTTTTCATAAAGCTCAGTAGATGTGCCGTGTTCTATGAATTTGTCCGGCCAACCTATATTTATGACTTTGGCAGGTGTATCTGAAATCTGTTCTTTGATATATTCACCTACACCGCCTGCCAGTACGTTATCTTCAACAGTTACTATAAGCTTATATTTCGAAGCGGATTTAACAAGCTTAGCGTTGTCAAACGGCTTAATGGACGAAGTGTTTACCACACTTGCCGATACACCGCTTTTTTTGAGGATTTCAGCGGCTTTTACAGCAATTTCGGCCATTGTTCCGACCGACCAAATTTCGACGTCAGAACCGCGTTTAAGCTGTTGTGCTTTTCCTGCCTTGACTTCACCTGTCTTGCCGACAACAGAAGCTGTGCCTCTGGGATATCTGATAACACAAGGACCATCAAGTGTAGCTGAGTATTCAAGCATCGCCTCAAGTTCAGGTCCATCCTTAGGCGCCAGTATCGTAAGATTAGGTATGTGACGTAAATAGCTGATGTCAAATATACCATGGTGAGTTTCGCCGTCTGCACCTACGACACCTGCCCTGTCAATACATAATGTTACAGGCAAGTTCTGAAGGCACACATCTTCAACGATCTCATCGTACGCTCGTTGAAGGAATGTGGAATAAATCGCCACATAAGGCCTAAGGCCTGCTTTGGCAAGTCCTGCTGCGAAAGTTACTGCATGTCCTTCTGCTATACCCACATCGAATGTTCTGTCAGGAAACGCTTTCTCAAAACCCGTAAGTCCCGTACCGTCTACCATAGCTGCACTGACAGCAACGATTTTATTGTTTTTCTCAGCCATCTCGGTAAGTTTATTACCGAACACCTTAGAATATGACGGTTTGTCGGAGGATTTGATAGGAATTCCGGTATCCATATCAAATGGTC
>JAUMXT010000166.1:0-1396 GCA_030529015.1 Bacillota bacterium
GTTTCTCTGGCATTTACCGCTCCTGTATATTCTGCCGGATCAAAGAACAGCTTTTTCTCATCTCCATACTTTTTCGCAACATATTCAAGGGTTTCCTTTGGAAGACTTCCGTCAACCACTATGGCTTCGGCCGACGCCAATGTTTCTCCCCACTCATCTATAAGCTCCGGAGTTATCGCTTCATAAAGCTTGCTATTGCCGAATACCATCTGAGGATCGTTGAGCACGTTGAGCATTTCAACGAGAACAGGTGTTGACCCCTCGACGATCTTAACGCAGGATGTATCTGCGCCTACTTTCTTCAACTGCTCAAGTACTGCAAGCCCCATCGCATCGTCTGCCGTAACGGATGCGAACGCAACTTCCTTGCCCATTTCTTTTAAATAACACGCTATGTTAAATGCGCTTCCGTTATTAACTATCTCAATTTCATCACCGCGAGCGATCTCAGCGGCAACATTTAATGTATTATAATCGAACACGTCGCCCATCACAGGCTTATCATATGATTCTTCACGCGGGATCATTCTAACTCTTACTGCCATACCTGCCCCGCCAATTACTGCTATCATTATATTTTCTCCTTCTTAACTATAAGTCGTTATTCCACAAATATGCTTCCGCCTATGAATTCTCTCATTATCGAATTGTTCGGTATCGGAGATTCATCTTCTATCACCTCGAAGAACCTCAAGAACTTTAACATTCTCACAGCTTCGCTGTATTCAGGTTCTTCAGGCTGTACGCTTTCCAGTAGCGGCTGCGCATATTTTTTAAGTACCGCCAGTTCATATACCAGCGCTGTATTCAGAACTACATCTGCTTCATCGTTGAACGGGAATATATTCTTATCTTCCCCCGCTCTAACCTGTGACCATTGTTCTAAGGTTCCCGCTGCAGATTTTCCTCTGTATTTAAAGTCTCTTACCATTCTTCTGAGCATTCTGGCGTCTGTAGTAGGAACTCTGTTATGCGCATCTATATTCAGCTGAGTGAAAGGACTTATATAAATTTTGAATTTCTCTTCATCATCTATGTACTCTGTCAACTTACCGTTAAGCGCATGTATCCCTTCGATGACTATCGGCTGATTTTCATTGATTCGAGTTATTCTCTTGCCATAAATTTTCTTTCCTTCAAGGAAATCGAACTCAGGAAGGTCTACTTCCTTTCCTGCCAGAAGGTCATTCATATTACTGTTAAACAGTTCTATATCCAAAACATCCAGACCCTCAAAGTCAATCTTACCATCCGGTCCTACAGACAACAGTTCGCGATTTATGAAGTAATCGTCAGTTCCCAGATAAAGAGGATCCAGTCCGTTTACTCTCAGCTGAATGCAAAGGCGCTTCGCTGTAGTAGTCTTGCCTGATGACGATGGTCCTGCTATCAGAAT
>JAUMXT010000166.1:1406-2769 GCA_030529015.1 Bacillota bacterium
TATTCGTTTCTTACCTTTCTTTATCATGTCGGCTATCTCTGCTATTCTCTTCTCATGTAGAGCTTCCGACAATAATATAAGGTCTTTTGCCTTGCCTTCGGCGATCTTGCTGTTAAGATCAGGCAGATATGTTACGCCGAGAAGCTTCTGCCACTTCTTGGCTTCTGTAAACGCCTCGTGAAGTTTAATGTCATCAACGTATTCAGGCATCTTATTAGGGTCTGTAGGATATGGGAATCTTAAGAGGATTCCGTCTGCATATTTTCTTAATTCAAAGCGCGCAACGTAGCCTGTCGAGGGTGCCATTGCTCCGTAGAAAAAGTTGCTGTAGTCTTCTATGCTGTAGAACTTTGCCTTTGTGATGTCCGTAGCCTTTGTGAGAAGACGTTCCTTGACACTCAGACACTGAGCTTTGCATATTTCTATAGCTTCCTGCCTTGTGTATTCTTTTTTTATGATCGGAATATCAGCTTCTACCAGCTTGTGCATGCGTTCTTCGATGGCAGCCACCTGCTCTTCGCTTACCGGAGATTCTGTTCCCAATATTGTATAAAGTCCCTTGTTAAGGGAATTGTCGATCTCAACCGCAACGTCGCCCAGCACATCCTTGACAGCCTTAAGGTATACAAGTGATATTGTGTGCTGATATGCCACATATGCACTATGGGTCCTTATATCAAGAAGCTCCACGTCCGAATCCTTTTCGATGATAAAATTCAGTTCTTCATCCTTGCCGTTCACTCTGGCTATCATTATGTCATACGGAAGCTTCGGCGCATATTCCTTCATCAACGCTTCAACAGTAATAGGGCTTTCGCAGATTATTTCCTGCGGCGAAGTTTCCGGTCCCGATTTCAGTTTGATAAGCATATCTCTTTCCTTTCGTTGTACAAATACCCGCATTTTACTTGTCAAATCTCATACATAATTAGTATATCATACCTACGCTTTTTTTAACACAAAAAAACAGCCTATGGTTATTTGCCTTAGGCTGTAAATAGTGCTGCATAATCATACGGTGTTTTGTCATGCTATATCACAGCGTTCTGTGGTTCGTTAAAGTCATCCTCAGATGTTTCTGAGGTTATGTTTTCACACTGCTGTTCTTCGGCAGGTTGCGCATCCAAAGGTGCGTCAGGCTGCGTGTCCATAGGCTCTGCAGGCTGCGCCTCTCCTCTGTCATAGCCGTCACGTTTAAAACGATTGCCCATACGTCTCTTCTTCATCAGGTCAAACATCTGTCGCATTTCTTTTTCGTGCAGCGTGACTCCTCTTGACATATGCTCATGTCCCAGGTCCCAGTCTCTGATATCATACTTGGGCTGTCCTCCGTTCCATGAGACAAGGTTCAGTTCCTTGTTCC
>JAUMXT010000167.1 GCA_030529015.1 Bacillota bacterium
AAAGAACATCTTGAAAACCTTATCGATTTTGCTCGAGGATTAAAGTTGTTAGGAGTGAGAAAAGTGGATTTTAATGTATTTGATACAAAGAAAATAGACGAGTATTCAAAGCGTGCTAAAGAGCAATGGGGAAAAACTCCGGAATATAAAGAATTTGAAAAGAAAACTCAGAACATGAGCCGTGAAGATGAACTGGCGATGGTGGACGAATTCATGCAGATATTTGCAGAATTCGGTAAGATGATGTCATTAGATCCTTCAGCTGAAAAGGTGCAGATACAGGTGAAAAAACTACAAGACTACATTACAGAGCATTTTTACACTTGCACGAAAGAGATATTAAGCGGGCTTGGCAAGATGTATTCCGCAGGTGGAGAATTCACAGAGAATATAGATAAAGCAGGCGGCATGGGAACTTCAGAATTTACGGCAAATGCGATAGAAGTTTACTGCGGGAAATAGATACCGTATTACATGTGAAAACAAATAGTTGCAAATCAATTGTTTTTATGTTTAAATTAACTAAAAGAATATTGTAACTGCCACCGGGTAGTAAAATGTGTTGCATAAGCATTCGAATCATATCGTTAGGTCTTAGAAGATATGATGCGAGTGCTTTTTTTTAGAATAAATAGGTAGTATAATGATTACATTAAAAAATTATTTTACAAAAAGTGAGCTGATGCTATGGAGCATTTCAGTTGCAGCTATCGTGATTTCATTTTTGGTTTTCGACAGGCACAATTATTTGACTCTCGCAGCATCACTTATAGGAGTTACCTCGCTGATATTTAATGCAAAGGGCAATCCTTTCGGTCAGTTCCTAATGGTGATATTCAGCATGCTGTACGGTATAATTTCGTATTCGTTCGCATATTACGGAGAAATGATAACATACCTGGGCATGACAATGCCGATGGCGATTTTTGCTCTTATATCGTGGTTAAAAAATCCGTACGAAGGTAAGAAGTCGGAAGTAAAGGTCAATGTAATAAGTAAAAAAGAAAACGTATTTATGTGGTGCGCCGCATTGGTCGTAACAGTGGTATTTTATTACATTTTAGACTTTTTCAATACCGCAAACTTAATACCAAGCACACTGTCAGTAACAACCAGCTTTGTTGCAGTATACCTTACGTTTAGAAGATCATCTTGGTTTGCAGTAGCGTACGCAGCCAATGATATAGTGTTGATAATATTATGGACATTAGCCAGCCTGTACGATGTTAAGTATATTTCTGTTTTAGTATGCTTCAGTGCATTTTTTATAAATGATATTTACGGTTTTATAAACTGGCAGAGGATGAAAAAACGACAGATGTGTTGAAATGAAAGGAGAAAATCAATGTTTAGAAAACTGGCAAAAAAGAACAAGGCAATTTCAGAAGAGGCATGTATCGAGATCCTGAAAAATCAGAAGAGAGGTATTTTGTCCGTACTGGGAGATGAAGACTATCCATACGGAACACCGTTAAACCATTTTTATGATGAGGAATCAGGAAAGATATATTTCCACAGCGGCAATTACGGACATAGAAAAGATGCTATAAACAAGCACGACAAAGCATCCTTCTGTGTTTTGAGCGATCCACGACCTGTAGAAGGTTTCTGGGGACTCGATATAGAAAGCGTTATCGTATTTGGAAGAATGAAGATCATCACAGACCATGAAGTCATTAAAGACATCGCTAGAAAGCTCAGCCATAAGTTCACTCTTGATGATGCGTGGATAGATGAAGAAATCAAGGCAAGCCTCAAGGGAACTATACTTCTTGAGCTGACTCCAGAGCACATGTGCGGAAAGTTCGTAAACGAGTCATAATATAAGGATACATAATGATAATAATTAAGAACGCAATAATACTATAAATATTATTGCGTTCTTTTGCTTTATTGTAATAAATGATATAATGATTAACATGAAGAATCTAACAAGATGCACATGGTGCAATATGAAAAACCCCATATATATCGAATATCACGATAATGAGTGGTGCAGGCCTAATTTTGACGATCGATATCTGTATGAAATGCTGATCCTTGAATCATTTCAGGCAGGGCTTTCATGGGAGTGCGTACTGAACAAGAGGGAAAACTTCAGAAAAGCATACGAAGGCTTTGAGCTGGAGAAAGTGTGTGCTTTCGACGATGATAAAATCAATGAGCTGCTTAATGATAAAGGCATAATCAGAAACAAACTGAAGATAAATGCCAGCATAAACAACAGTAGGATATTCAGAACGATAGTTGACGAATACAGAACTTTTTATGATTATCTGAAAAGTTTTGCCGGTGATAAGATAATATACGAAACTGACAAAACGACTAATGATCTGTCAGATGCTATTTCAAACGACCTGAAAAAGCGAGGCATGAAATTCGTAGGCTCAACGATAATATATTCATACTTACAGGCGATCGGCATGATATACTCACACGATAAAGGATGCTACTTATACAGAGATGAACAAACAGGAAATCTATGATTTATTGATACAAAAAAATATCCCGCATGAGATCACAGAGCATGAAGCTGTATATAATATGGCGGAAGTTGCAATGATAGAGCTGCCGCATCCTGAAGCGGAGGCTAAAAATCTCTTCATCCGCGACGATAAAAAGCAGAACTTTTACTTGATAACCGTAAAAGGCGACAAAAGGGTAGATCTTAAGCAATTTCGAAAAGACCATAGTACCCGCGCTTTGCACTTCGTTTCAGCAGAGCTTCTTATGGATATTCTTGGCTTGATCCCCGG
>JAUMXT010000168.1 GCA_030529015.1 Bacillota bacterium
CTCTCAACGATAAGCTTCAGCAACTTGAAGAAATAATAAAAACATATGACGAAATACTTGTGGCACTGTCAGGAGGCGTTGACAGTGCCTTTCTGCTTGCCTTTGCAAAAAAAGTTTTAGGCAAAGACAAAGTGAGGGCTGTAACTCTTCGCGGACCTCACTTAGCAAAGGATGAGGCCTCCTATGCCGCTACGCTCTGTGCCGCTTTGGATATCGAACATACCGTTATGGATATGGCTCACATTCTTCCGATCATAGAGCACAATCCTATCGACCGATGTTACCTTTGTAAGAAAGAAATGTTTTCACAGCTTAAGGCTATGGCCGAAAAGCGCGGTGCCGTTCTTGCAGACGGAACTAATCTGGATGATATGGATGATTATAGGCCGGGACATAAGGCCCTGGCGGAGCTTGGTGTGGCAAGTCCTCTTAAGGACGCATCGCTGACCAAGGACGATATCCGCATCGCTTTAAAAACCGCGGTTTCCGATGTTCCTGCACTTGAAAACGGCATGCCTATATGGGAAAAGCCGGCTTTCGCGTGCCTTGCTTCCAGGATCCCTTACGGGGAAAACATCACAATGGATAAGCTGTCTGCAATATATGAAACGGAACTTTATTTAAGAAGTCAGGGATTTAACCAAGTCAGAGTACGTCATCACGGCGACATTGCCCGCATCGAAGTTCCGCAGCAAGACAGACACAGATTTTTTGATGAAGCTTTCATGGATGCAGTCAATGATGAGGTGAAGAAATTCGGATTCAAATATGCCACCCTTGATCTGGGCGGATATAAAATGGGAGGTGGATATCATGCCAAATAAAGCACCTGATTCCGAAAACAAGAAATATACGTATGAAGATTTTTTAGATATAATCGCTAAGCTTAGAGCTCCTGACGGCTGCCCTTGGGATCGTAAGCAGACCCATGAAAGCCTCAAGGAGTGCCTCGTCGAAGAATCCGGCGAAGTTATTGAAGCAATCAACAACAAGGACGACGCTAATTTATGTGAAGAGCTGGGAGATGTGCTGCTACAAGTCGTGATGCATGCTCAAATCGCAGCAGAAGAGGGTCGTTTCACGATGGATGATGTGGTGCAAGGTGTGTCCGAAAAAATGGTCCGCCGCCACCCTCATGTGTTCGGGGATATCAAAGTTTCTTCCGTAGAGGAAGGTCTTGATCTCTGGAACGCCATAAAAGCTAAAGAAAAAGAAAATGCGGGAAAATAATCCCGCATTTTTTTATACTTCAATATTCCATAATTTTTCTTCATCTATGCCGATATCAACTACTGCGATCCTTCCGCAAAACTCCTCTGCAAATTTCTGCACATGCACCGGTTTTTTAGCGTGAAATGTTATAGTAATATCAGCTCGTATACCGGCTGTCTCCGCTTCCTCGGCATTTATGATATCGCCGCCGAGCCCGGATGGTATATCGAGAGCGATGATTTTAACGTCTGATTTGCCGGCCTTACTATGTGCGTTATTCTTCCGGTTATTGATGTATGTAACTGCCTTAAGACCATTGCCGGAAAGTCCGCCCTTGAATCCTGTCCCGTAAATCGCATCCACGATCACGTCAGGGCTTTCATCAAGTTCTAGCAGTGCTCTGTTGTTTTCCGCCATATCAAGAATCTTAAGTCCGCGGATCCTTATAAGGCCCAGGTTCGTTATGGAGTCTTGTGTCTTCGGTTCGCCGTCGACCAATATAACCGTCACTTTATGACCTGAATCATTTAATATCCTCGCAGCAACAAAACCATCTCCGCCGTTATTGCCCTTGCCGCAGAAAACATATATGTTGCGCGGTTCATCAGAGCGCTCTGCAACAGGCACGCCTTCATAAGAACCGACCTCTTCGGATATTCCCGCACCGCCGATGCTTTGCATGATAATGCCTGCGGCACCGACACCTGCGTTTTCCATCATTCTATAATACGAAAGTCCGCTTTCGTCTGCCCTGCGCTCCAGGACCTTCATCTGACCGCATGTGACAAAATGCTCACCGTTCTTATTCATTTCATCCCTCCGTTCAGCGTAAGATTCTGCCGCCTTTTGCTACAGCACCGAAAGATCAAGCTGGTCGTAATCAGCAAGGAATTCTGCCATTACTTTCTTGATTTCTTCACATCCGCCTTCCTTATCTGCCGCCATATTCATAGGCAGAATAGGGTCGTGCAGAGACTTTCTTAAGAGACACCAGCCATCTGCAAAATTAATTCTAACGCCTTCGTAATTAGGCTCTTCTAATGACAGGTCGTCTGAGTTCTTAACGAATTCTTCAAGGTCTGCAAGCAGCTTATCACCATATTCTCCAAACTCGCTGCATGTGATCGGAATTCTTATTTCCTTTTCGTCAGCAGGCTCCTGAAGGTCTTCTATAACACTGTCTAATGTCTTGCCTTCCTTCTTGAGCTTCGCTGCCTTGATGACAATCTTAACTGCCAGGTATGCGCCGTCATCCAGGAAATAATTTTCCTTAAGAGCCGCATGTCCTGATGTTTCGATTGCCAGCTGGCTGTCGATACCTTCTTCGTTCAGTTCCTTAGACTTGTTAATAACGTTCTTATATCCTCTCTTGAATCTGAGGTGTTTAAGTCCAAGCTTGTCTTCTATGAAGCTTGTCAGCTGTTTGCTTGTAATGCTGTCTGTAACTACGGTTGTTCCCGGATGTTCCTCAGCAATCAGAGCTGCCGCCATAGCCACGATACCGTTTCTGGCGATTTCTCTTCCTCGTCCGTCTACTGCTGC
>JAUMXT010000046.1:0-2006 GCA_030529015.1 Bacillota bacterium
CATAAGATACATGACCTTAGAGGACAGGACGGTCAGAAGGTAGTTGCAGAAAATCTGCGCATACTCCTGGAAGGATCGGGAAATGCACTTCCGCTTCAGGAAACAAAAGTACAGGATCCATACACACTCAGATGTATTCCTCAGATACACGGAGCATCAAGAGACGCCATCGCATATGCATATGAGAAAGTTTCTAACGAGCTTAACGCAGTAACTGATAATCCACTGGTATTCCCTGATGAAGATGAAGTTATCAGCGGCGGTAACTTCCACGGACAGCCGATGGCACTGACTTTCGACTTCCTTAAGATCGCGATTTCAGAACTTGCCAGCGTATCAGAAAGAAGAATTGAAAGACTCGTTAACCCTGCACTTTCAGAAGGACTGCCTGCATTCCTTACTAAGGATGGGGGCGTATGCTCAGGATTTATGATCGCACAGTATGCGGCAGCATCAATGGCGTCAGAAAATAAAGTATATGATCATCCTGCTTGCGTAGACTCAATTCCATCATCAGCAAACCAGGAAGACCATGTAAGTATGGGAACAACATCAGCAAGAACAGCAGCTATGGTTCTGGACAATGCACAGAAAGTTCTCGGTATCGAACTGGCAGCGGCAGCCCAGGGTATCTGGCTGAGAGAAGAGCTGGGCGAAAAGGGAATCCAGCAGCTGGCTCCGGCTACTAAGGCGGCATATGATTATATCAGAACAGTTTCAGCTCCGATCGAGGATGATGTCATCATGCATGACGAACTCGTGAAGTTCGATGAAATGATCAAGGACGGAAGCTTCCTTGAAGCTGTAGAAAAAGCAGTTGATTTTAAATAAGTAATCTTGAGGAGGAAATAACATGTTAGATAACAAAGCAATATCACAAGCAATGACAATTAAGCTTGATAACACGCTCCCTGAATATCCGGAATTCGTTGAAGGTCTCAGAAGAGCACCGGACAGAGGATTCAGACTTACTAAGGAGCAGACTAAGGTAGCCCTCAAGAATGCTCTGAGATATGTACCGGAAGAACTGCACGAAGTTCTGGCTCCGGAATTCATGGAAGAACTTAAAACATACGGTAGAGTTTACGCTTACAGATACAGACCGGAAGGAAGAATCTATGGTAAGCCTATCGAAGAATATAAGGGTAACTGCCTCGAAGGCAAAGCTTTCCAGGTAATGATCGATAACAACCTGGACTTTGAAATTGCCCTTTATCCATACGAATTGGTTACATACGGAGAAACAGGTCAGCCTTGTCAGAACTGGCTTCAGTACAGACTCATCAAGAAGTATCTGGAAGAACTGACTCAGGATCAGACTCTCGTAATCGAATCAGGTCATCCTTTGGGACTGTTCCCATCAAAACCTGAAGCTCCTAGAGTAATCATTACTAACGCTCTCATGATCGGTATGTTTGACAACCTGGAAGATTGGGAAGTTGCAGAAGAAATGGGCGTTGCCAACTACGGACAGATGACTGCAGGCGGATGGATGTACATCGGACCTCAGGGAATCGTTCACGGAACATTTAACACTATCCTCAATGCAGGAAGAAAATATCTTGGCGTACCTGAACAGGGAGACCTTGAAGGATACACATTCGTTTCATCAGGACTTGGCGGCATGTCAGGTGCACAGCCAAAGGCTGCTAACATCGCCAACGCAGTAGGTATCTTCGCAGAAGTTGACAGATCAAGAATCGAAACAAGACACGATCAGGGTTGGGTAGACGTTATCTGTGAAGACCTCGACGAAGTATTTAGACTGGCTAACGAAAAGAGAGATGCTAAAGAAAGTATCTCCATCGCATACTGGGGCAACATCGTAGACCTTCTGGAAAGAGCAGTTGAAAACGGTTTCCATATCGATCTGCTGTCTGACCAGACATCATGCCACAACGTATACAACGGCGGATACTGTCCTGTAGGACTCACATTCCAGAAGAGAACTGAAATGCTGGCTAAGGACAGAAATATGTTCTGCGAAATGGTTGATGCATCTCTGC
>JAUMXT010000046.1:2106-11928 GCA_030529015.1 Bacillota bacterium
GAAATGCTGGCTAAGGACAGAAATATGTTCTGCGAAATGGTTGATGCATCTCTGCACAGACATTATCAGGCAATCAAGGCTCTTACAGAAAAGGGCACATACTTCTTCGACTATGGTAATTCCTTCATGAAGGCAATGTATGATGCGGGCGTTAAGGAAATTTCCAAGAACGGTTATGACGAAAAGGACGGATTCATCTGGCCTTCATACGTTGAAGATATTATGGGACCAATGCTGTTTGACTACGGCTACGGACCATTCAGATGGGTATGCCTGTCAGGCAAGCCTGAAGACCTCGATGCTACTGACCAGGCTGCTATGGACTGCATCGATCCTAACAGAAGATTCCAGGATAGAGATAACTGGGTATGGATCAGAGATGCTAAGAAGAACAAGATGGTAGTCGGCACACAGGCAAGAATCCTCTACCAGGATGCTGAAGGCAGAACAAGAATCGCCCTCAAGTTCAACGAAATGGTAAGAGAAGGTAAGATCGGTCCTGTTATGCTGGGAAGAGACCACCACGACGTAAGCGGAACTGACTCCCCATTCAGAGAAACATCAAACATCAAGGATGGATCAAACGTAATGGCTGACATGGCTACACAGTGCTTTGCAGGAAATGCTGCAAGAGGAATGTCACTGTGCGCACTCCACAACGGCGGCGGCGTAGGAATCGGCAAGTCCATCAACGGCGGATTCGGTCTGGTTCTCGACGGAAGTGAAAGAATCGATGAAATTATCAAGTCAGCAATGATGTGGGACGTTATGGGCGGAGTTGCCAGAAGAAACTGGGCAAGAAACGAAAACGCTCTGTCAACATCAGTTGAATACAACAAGAACTACGCAGGTCAGGGACATATCACTATCCCTTACGTAGCAGATGATGCTCTTGTTGATGAAGTCGTTTCCAAATTCGTGAAATAAGAGGGAAAAAATGAGATTATTAATTAAAAATATCGGCTGCCTGCAGACACCTATAGGCAGCTATAGCCATAAAGGCAGCAAGCAGGGACAGAATGTGAAACTGCTTAACGCTGCCATCGCCGTAGAAGACGGCATTATCAAGGAAATCACAGACGGAGGCAAGCTCCCGGCAGGTCAGTTCGATCAGGTTATCGATGCAGAAGGCAAGCTGGTAACACCGGGTCTTGTAGACGGACATACACACCTAGTGTTTGGCGGATACAGACAGAATGAGATCCCTATGAAGCTGGCCGGAGCAGGCTACCTCGACATCTTGAGAGCCGGCGGCGGCATCCTTGATACAGTAAGAAAAACAAGAGAAGCGACATACGAAAAACTCTATGATAAGAGTGCTGCTTTTCTCGACGAAATGCTGGGCTTTGGAATCACAACTTGTGAAGCTAAGAGCGGATACGGACTCGATATGGAGAACGAGCTGAAGATGCTGGAAGTAATAAAAGCTCTCGGCGAAAACCACCCTGCAGATGTAGTCCCTACATTCATGGGCGCACATGCCATTCCTCCTGAGTACGAAGGAAGAGGCGATGAATACATCGACATGATGTGTAACGAAGTGATTCCTGAAGTCAGAAAACGCGGGCTCGCAGAGTTCTGCGACGTGTTCTGTGAAGATTCGGTATTCGATTCAGCACAGAGCAAGAAATATCTTGAAGCTGCGAGAGCTCAGGGTTTCGAGCTTAAGATCCATGCTGACGAAATCGAAGATATCGGCGGATCAAAGCTGGCAGGCGAACTGGAAGCAGTATCTGCAGAACATCTTATCGCAGCCGGTGAAGAAGGAATGGACGCTATGGCAGAAGGCGGCACAACAGCTATGCTCCTTCCTGCAACATCATTCTATCTCGGCAAGACATTCGCACCTGCAAGAACAATGATCGAAAAAGGAATCCCTGTATGTATCGCCAGCGACTTCAATCCGGGCTCATGTCCATCACTGAATCTGCAGCTGGCAATCAACCTGGGATATCTGAGATATAAGATGACACCGGAAGAAATCTTGACAGCAGTTACGATCAATCCGGCATGCGCTATAAACAGAGGCGACCTGGTGGGAACATTAGAAGAAGGCAAGCAGGCAGACATCGTTATCTGGAACGCACCTGATATGGAAATGCTCTGCTACAGATTCGGTTCAAACCTGGCACAGACAGTAATTAAAAAAGGAGAAGTTATCAAATGAAGCTTATAGATCTTAAATTAAAAGAATACCTCGACATCCTGCTTTCAGACGCACCGGCTCCGGGCGGCGGTTCCGTAAGTGCACTGGCAGGAGCACAGGCAGCAGCCCTGATGGGCATGGTTTGCGACCTGACAACAAGCAAGGCTAAATACGAAGAATACCATGATACATGCAAAGTCGCCAAGGTTAAGGCAGATCTGCTTTACAGAGGCTTCGCCGAAGGCGTTGACAAGGATACTGAAGCATATAATCTAGTTGCTAACGCTTTCAAAATGCCAAAGGATACAGATGAAGAAAAGGCAGCAAGAAGAAAAGCTATCGATGACGGAACTCTTGAAGCTACAAAGGTTCCTTTCAGCGTAATGAAGATGGCCGCAGAAGGTCTCGAACTTGCACAGCAGCTTGCAGGCAACACTAATCCTAATACAGCAAGTGATCTGGGCGTAGCAGTACTGAATCTTATGACATGCATGAAGGGTGCATGGCTCAACGTGAAGATCAACCTTCCGGGAGTAAAGGACGAGGCGCTGGCCGCAGAATACAAGGAAAAAGGCGAGGCTATGGTAGCTAAGGGCGAAGAAATCGCTAAGAAATTATATGAAGAAATTGAGGAGGCATTATAATGGCAAAGATAATCGAAAGCATACCTAACATCAGCGAAGGAAGAAATCAGGAAATCATCGAAGCGTGTGTTGATCAGATTAGAACAACACCGGGATGCACACTCCTGAACTATTCATCAGATCCATCACACAACAGAACAGTAATCACATACATGGGAAGCCTTGAAGGTTGTGAAGAAGCAAGCGTTAAGTTGGCTAAGAAGGCTGTAGAGCTGATCGACTTGACTAAGCACGAAGGCGAACACCCAAGAATGGGCTGCGTAGACGTAATGCCTTTCGTTCCTATCAAGGAAGCAACAATGGAAGAATGCGTTGAGCTGTCACAGAGAGTAGGAAAGAGAATCGCAGAAGAAGCAGACCTTCCTGTATTCCTTTATGAAAAGTCAGCAACTGCTCCTCACAGACAGAACCTGGCTAAGGTAAGAAAAGGACAGTTCGAAGGCATGGCTGAAAAAGTTAAAGATCCTGACTGGATCCCTGATTTCGGCGGACAGAGAATCCACCCTACAGGCGGAGCTGTATGCGTAGGCGGAAGACCTCCACTCATCGCTTACAACATCAACCTGGGAACTGATAACCTGGAAATCGCTACTAAGATCGGCAAGATCATCAGAGAAGCAGGTGGCGGACTGAAGTGCGTTAAGGCTATGGGTGTTATGCTTGAAGAAAGAAATATCGCACAGGTATCAATCAACATGACTGACTTCACAGTAACTCCTCTTCACAGAGTAACTGAACTTGTTAGAAATGAAGCGGCAAGATATGGTGTTCCTGTAATCGGAACAGAGCTTATCGGTCTGGCTCCAATGCAGGCACTGTTTGATGCAGCTGAATATTATCTGCAGATTGAAGATTTCGATCCTGCAGTACAGGTAATCGAAAATCACTTACTGTAAATAACGTTATTTGCTACCGCGTCATGCGGTAATGAAGATCGAAGGTGAGAAAGTGTGGAAAAAGGCAATAACAGGAGAGTCCTCACTGGCAAAGGAAGTAACTGATGTCCTGCGTGACAGGATAATAGATGGTGAATATGCCATGGGCGAAAAGCTGATAGAAAATAAAATTGCCGATGACCTTAAAGTAAGCAGAACACCTGTAAGAGATGCGTTTAAAGAACTTGCTAAGGAACAACTTGTAGAATACATCCCGAACAAGGGCTGCTTCGCGAAGGGCTTTAATCACAAAGATATGGCGGACATTTATGCCGTAAGAAAAGAAGTGGAAAAGCTGGCAATAACCTGGGCGATAGAAAATGCCGATGAAGAGAAAATCAACGAACTCGGCGAACACTTAGAGCTTATGAGCTTTTATACTGAAAACAATTCCTATGATAAATTACTTGAGGCGAACGAACTGTTCCACAACATGATTTATCAGATGACAGGAAGTCGTTTTATCGTCCAAATTTTAAAAACATATCAGGACTACGTGCATATAGCCAGAAAGAGTACTTTGAAGAAGGAAGAAAACCTTCCTCTCATATTCAAGGAACATGAAACTATCTACAAGGCAGTAGCAGATAGAAATATTGAAGCTGCAACTGCAGCGGTAGAGCAGCACATGGACAATACAGCTATGCGTGCTAAAGCCAGATGGCAGGAAAAAGAAAAATAGAAAAAGCAGACGGCGACGGAGAAATCCGGCGCCGTTTTATTTTGGCGAAGTGCGCTTTGCATAAAAAGATTCTAGGAGAAGGTTTCCGGCAATATACTTCAGTAAAGAATGATAAAGGAGGCCTTTTATGGAGAGCAAACCATGCACCGCAGTAGCGGACCACCGCGTTATCATGGAGAACAGAAAAAGCGTGACAATGACGGACGTCAAGGAAATCGAGAGCTTCGACGAAGGTGAAATCAAGGCGAGCCTCAGCAGTGGAGCAGTGATAATAAAGGGCGAGCGGCTTACGATAAAAATGCTGGATCTGCAGGACGGAACATGCGAGATCGCAGGCCTTGTCACATCGCTTATGTACGTTAAGGGGAAGGTTAAAAAAGGAAAGTGCGCCTTATGGAATTTTCGGACCTCGTAGTTAGCCAGGCAAGGGCTGTATTGATTATGGCTGCCGCCGGGATTTTAGTGCAAAGCGCATGGCAGGTGAAGTGCTATATAGGGAAGCTTTTCGCGGAAATTTGTTTCTGGCCGGTGGCGGCACTCATCGTCAGTTCTTTTATGTATTACAGCACTTTCGGCAAGATCACGGCCTATGGTATGGCGGCCTTTTTCACAGGGCTGTTATTGTGGAAAAAAATTTGCTGTGGTATAATTAGATAACTATGGGTAGAAAAAGAAGAAGTAGAGAATTTAAGAACAACAGCCGTGTCATAAGCATTGACGAAGCCAGAAAGCAAAGGCTGGAAAAAAGACGTGCGGAGAAAGAACGAGAAGAAGAGAAAATAAGATATGCCGCAAGTCAAAATACAAGGGGAAAGATGGCCATTAGAAGAAGCCGAAACAGAAGGCGTCTTATGATAGCCATAATTGTCGTGTCAATAGTGGGAGTGATCGCACTTTCTGTATTTAACGTGATAGCGTTAAAAAAGGAGCAGAATGATATGCGTGAGCAGCAGGAGGCGTTGCAGAAGGAAAAGGCTCAGCTTGAGAAGGAACTTTCCGAGACGAACGATCCTGAAAATGTAGAGGAGCAGGCCAGAGAACAGCTGAGGCTCATCAAGAAGGGCGAGCTGCTTTACGTTTTCCCTGAAGAAATAACCGAGGCCGAAGAAACCGAACCGGATGAGGCAGACAAAGAGGAATAACATGCGTATAAAAGAAATCATTGTGGTTGAAGGCAGAGACGACACCGATGCCATTAAAAAAAGTGTCGATGCCGTCACAATAGAAACACATGGATATGGTATAACAAAAGCTACGTGGGATTTGATAGAAAAGGCGTATTCCGAAAAAGGAATCATAGTTTTTACGGATCCCGACCATGCGGGCGAGCAGATAAGGCGCAGAATAATGGAGAAGTACCCCGATGCGAAGGAAGCTTTTCTGGACAGAAACGCAGCGAAAAAGGCAGGAGACATCGGCATAGAAAATGCCTCGCCGGAAAGCATAAGAGAAGCGCTTAAGAAGGCGCGCTGCTCCATAGAAGAAAACACAGAAATATATACTACCGAAGATATGATGAGGGCAGGCCTTGTGGGACAAGCAGATTCATCTGCCAGAAGGCAGGCGCTGGGCAAAAGGCTCGGCATAGGCTACGGTAACGGCAAGATATTTTTACAGAGGCTGAACAAATTCGGCATCACAAGGGAAGAGTTTGAGAAGGCTCTGCAGGAGATATAAATGAAGCTATACGCACCATCAACAATACAGGCCATTAAAGAGAAGCACAACTTCCAGTTAAGCAAGAGCCTGGGACAGAATTTCATAACAGATAAAAGCGTTATCGAGAGAATCGTTGAAGGCTCCGGCGCAGGAGAAGATGACCTTGTCATCGAAATCGGTCCCGGAATCGGAGTTCTCACAGCAGAAGCGGCAGAGACTGCCGGCAAGGTCGTAGCAATAGAAATCGACAAGAAGCTGATACCTATACTGGCGGAAACTCTCGGCGAATATGATAATGTCAGAGTGATAAACAGCGACATATTAAAGACAGACATAAATGAAATAATACGCGAGGAGCGAGAAGCAGGAAGCTTTAGCGGCGGAGTTAAGATAATGGGCAACCTGCCTTATTACATCACGACTCCGATAATTATGGGAATCCTGGAAAAGGGCGTTGAAGCCGACAGCATAACCATAATGATGCAGAAGGAAGTTGCCGACAGAATAAAGTCTTCGCCGGGAGGCAAGATATACGGGGCAATATCTGTGGCAGTTCAGTACTACTGCGAAGTAGAGCAGGTGGCATCAGTTCCTAAGGAAGTTTTCGTTCCGCGTCCAAAGGTCGACTCGGCAGTTCTGAAGCTTAGCATAAGAAAAGAAAGGCCGGTAGACCTCATAGATGAAAAGAGCTTCTTCGCGTGCATAAAGGCAGGCTTCGGGCAGAGAAGAAAAACTTTGCTGAACTCCCTGACAGGAGTAAACGGCCTTGCTAAAGAAGAAATCAAGAAGATACTCGAGGAAGCGGGCATAGAACCTGCGAGAAGAGCCGAGACTTTAAACATAGAGGAATTCGCAGCCATAGCCAACGGCGTGGCAGAATGCAGTAGGAGATAAGTTATGGACAAGGTAAAAGCATTTTGTGGTAAATACCTGAAAAACCATTTGGTAGTGATATTGCTGATATCATTCCTATTGGTATTAATAATTGAAACATTAGGCAGACACTCCCCGATACAGGCGGTAGTGTTCATGTTCCAGAATCCGCTGGTATATTTGAGCAATATGGCATTAGTCTTCGCGCTGTTGTCAATCTCGCTTTTCTTCAGGAGAAGAGTTTTCGTGACTACGCTCCTTTCGATAGTGTGGCTGGCACTCGGCATAGTGAACGGTGTTATATTAAGTAACAGAATGACGCCGTTTACCGTTAAGGACCTGAGCAACCTGAACGAAGCGATCGCTATCGTAGAAAACTATTTCTCGGTAGGAACGGTAATCGCATTCATCGTTGTAGTGGCAGCGCTGGTGCTGGGCATAATCGTGCTTTATCGTAAGGCACCTAAGAAGGAAGATAAGGTCAACAAGAAAAAGGCCGGTGCTATCGTGGCGGTTGTTTTCATAGCCATGTTCGGATTCATTCAGCTGGGCATGAGAACAGGAATACTGGACACATTCTTCGGAAACCTGGCCTATGGTTACAGAGACAACGGGGTTTGCTACAGCTTCATAGTTACATGGATGGATACAGGCATCGATAAGCCGTCTGATTATTCGGCAGAATCGATGGAAGCAATATTTGACGAAGGTGAACTCGGCGATGACGGAATTTATACACCGGGAAAAGATGACGACACTTATGTCGCCAGAACTCCTAATATAATATTCCTGCAGCTGGAATCATTCTTCGATCCGTATTTCGTTAAGGGTCTGGAGTTCTCGTCAGATCCGATACCGTATTTCAGAAGTCTGATGGAGGAATACTCCTCAGGTTATCTGACAGTACCTTCAGTAGGTGCAGGTACTGCCAACGTTGAGTTTGAAGTAATGACAGGAATAAGCGCCAAGTTCTTCGGACCGGGCGAATATCCATATAAGAGTGTTCTTAAGAAGGAAACTTGCCAGACTACTGCATACGACCTTAAGCAGCTGGGATACGGAGCTCATGCTATCCATAACCACAGAGGCGCTTTTTATTACAGAAATATCGTATTCGCCAACATGGGCTTTGACACGTTCACATGCCTTGAGTACATGAACAATGTAATGAAGACTCCTAAGAACTGGGCCAAGGACGGCATCCTGACAGAACAGATATTAAGCGCTCTTGAAAGCACAGAGCAGCAGGACTATATATATACCATCTCTGTTCAGGGACACGGCAGATACCCTGACGAGCAGGTGCTGGAAAATCCGCTCATCACATGTGATGCGGCAGCAAGCGAAGAGCAGAAATGGGCATATGAATACTACGCTAATCAGATTTATGAAATGGACCTGTTCATAGAAGATCTGGTTAATGTGCTTTCCGATTATGATGAAGAAGTGGTTCTCGTTATGTACGGAGACCATCTGCCTGCACTGGACATGGTTGCAGAAGACTTGACTACAGGAGACCTCTACGCATCGCAGTACGTGATTTGGGACAACATCGGCATGGCCAAGGAAGATCTGGACACTACAACTTATGAGCTGACAGCAGAGGTTTTAGACAGACTCGGAATCTCAGTAGGTATGGTCACTAAGTATCAGCAGAACCACAAGGATGACAAGAATTATCTGGCAGACCTTGAGGCTCTCGGATACGATATGCTCTACGGCAAGAAGTACATTTACGGAGAAAAGAACCCGTTTGAAACTACCGACATGAAGATGGGCGTAAAGACCATCAAGATAGATGAAGTGGTTCAGATAGGCAAGGATTATTATATCAAGGGACAGAACTTCACCGAGTACAGTAAGATCTCCCTGGACGGTAAAATCTTAGACACTGTATATCTGGGGCCGACGATACTTGCGCTCAAGGAGGATGTAGACCCTGAAGATGCAAGCAAGATGAAGGTCAGCCAGGTAGAAAAGAACAAGGAAGTTCTCAGCACGACAGAATAAAAACTAAGGAGGCAACTGTGCAGAAAATGTGCGGTTGTCTCTTTGAATAAGCGAAAGCTTTAGGAAAGGACGCCTTATGAAATTCAAAGTTCCAACTCTCGAAACAGAGAGACTGATCTTAAGGATGTGGAGTAAAAAAGATGCGCCTGCGCTTTACGACTATGCGAAAAATCCTAACGTGGGACCTAACGCCGGCTGGAAGCCACATGCATCTGTATATGAATCAAAGATGATAATATCTCAGCTGTTTCTTAAGAACATGACGTGGGCCATTGTCGATAAGGAATCAGGCAAGGTCATCGGTAGCATAGGCCTTGAAGAAGATAAGCTGAGAGATGAAGTGAAGAGCAAAGAGCTGGGATATTCTCTGTCCGAGGAGTTTTGGAGAAGAGGAATAATGACGGAAGCTGCCAAGAGAATCATCAAGTACGCCTTTGAAGAACTCAAGCTGGATGTACTGATGATAAAGACAGGCGATGCCAATGTGCGAAGCCAAAGAGTCATCGAAAAGTGCGGCTTTGTATATGAAGGAACACTTAGAAGAGCTTATAGATTATACGATGGAAATGTGCGCGAAATAAGGTGCCACTCCATGCTTAGGGAAGAATATTTAAGTTTGTTGGAGAAAAACAAATTTTAGAAAAATAATTTGTGGATAGCACATAAAAAATATTAAAAAGCTATTGACATAAATGTCCCCTTGATGTAGTCTAAAACAAGACGTTTCAAGGGGTTTGCCTTTGTTATGTTAAAAACTATTCAGGAGTATCATAAAAATGACTAAGAGATTAAACGAAGCAGTAGAAATAAGATGGCACGGCAGAGGAGGCCAGGGTGCTAAAACAGCTTGCCTTTTGCTTGCCGATGTAGCGT
>JAUMXT010000047.1 GCA_030529015.1 Bacillota bacterium
CCTTAGTAGCTTCGTCCTTAGCCAGAACCCAAGGCATAGTTTCATCGATGTATTTATTAGCTCTTCTTACTACCACCCAGATTTCTTCCAACGCCATGTTGAACTTAAATTCATCCATGTTAGCTTCAACCTTAGTAGCAGCGCCGACCGCGATATTCTTCAGATCTTCGTCTACAGCTTCAACTGCATCTGTCAGATCCGGAACGAATCCTCCGTTGTATTTTTCAATCATGGAAACTGTTCTTGAAACCAGGTTGCCCAGGTCGTTTGCCAGGTCGTAATTCATCCTCTTAAGCATTACTTCGTTAGTGAAGATGCCATCCTGTCCAAAAGTATATTCTCTCAGCAGGAAATACTTCAGCGCATCGATTCCGTATCTTTCGATCAGCTTAACAGGGTCTACAACGTTGCCCTTTGACTTAGACATCTTGCCGCCTTCCAGCAGCAGCCAGCCATGTCCCAGAACCTGCTTAGGCAGAGGCAGCTCCGCACTCATCAGCATTGCAGGCCAAATGATAGTATGGAATCTTACGATTTCCTTTCCTACCAGATGAACATTTACAGGCCAGTATTTTTCGTAAAGCTCAGGTTCATCCGGCCAGCCGAGGGCTGTGATGTAGTTTGAAAGCGCATCAAGCCATACGTACATAACGTGCTTTTCGTTGATAGGTACAGGGATACCCCAGTCAAATGTTGATCTTGAGATGCAAAGGTCTTCAAGTCCCTGCTTAACGAAGGCGATCATTTCGTTTCTTCTTGTGTCCGGCTGAAGGAATTCCGGAGTGTTTTCAAAAAGATCAAGCAGCGCGTCCTGATACTTTGACAGTTTGAAGAAGTATGCTTCTTCCTGAGCCTTCTGTACAGGTCTGCCGCAGTCAGGGCACTTGCCGTCCACCAGCTGGCTTTCTGTCCAGAAAGATTCGCAAGGGGTACAATACAGTCCCTCATATTCACCCTTATATATGTCACCCTTCTCATACATCTTCATGAAGAGAGCCTGAACTCTCTTGATGTGTCTGTCTTCAGTAGTTCTGATAAAATCGTCGTATGAGATTTCCATTGTCTTCCACAGATCTTTGATTCCCGCTACTACTTCATCAACATAGCCTTGCGGTGTAACGCCTTTTTCCTGTGCGATAGTCTGGATTTTCTGTCCGTGTTCATCTGTTCCTGTCAGAAATCTAACGTCATATCCTGACAGTCTCTTGAATCTGGCCATCGCATCGGCCATTACTGTACAGTAAGTATGTCCGATATGCAAATTTGAGCTCGGATAATAGATCGGTGTTGTAATATAATATGTGCCTTTATTTGTCATTTTATGATTCTCCCTTTCTATATGAACAATGCCGGTTCTTTGCGATCCGCGTACATTGCTTCTAACTCTTCTTTGTGATATATGTATCCCGCATCATCATAATACAGCGCATCCTGAGGACATTTCTTCACGCATCCGCAACATTTGATACAGATGCCTTCTACGATGCCCGGATCGTCTCTGCTTATGGATCCCATCGGGCAAACTGCTGCACACATACCGCATTTGATACATTTATCTTCGTAAAGCTTCGGCTTTACCTTTAATATATTTATATGTTCTCCGTGTCTGTCTCTAGGTTTATAGTACGGTCTTATAGGCTCGCATCCTTCTACTTCTACAGGGCATATTTCTTCAAGGGCTGAGGCCAGATCCCTTTCATGTTCCTCGCTGTCTCTGATGACCCAAAGAATCTTATCGGCAGCATCCCTTGCGAACTCGGTCGCCACCTTCATGTCGTCCGCGTCAGGTCGTCCTGCCGCGAGAGTCTTAGAAAACGAATGCTCTCCTATAAATGCCGCTGCAGCTACAGTATTGAAGCCTTTATCTTCCAGAATGTTTCTGAGCTCTATCAGAGCGTCATCGAAATTTCTGTTGCCGTAAAGCACTACAGGCACTGCCATGGCACCGCCGCCTTTGATCGTATCGAGAAACTTCAAAAGCACATTCGGTACTCTGCCTGCTATAACAGGAACTCCGAACACAATAATGTCACCCTCATCAAAAGAATATTCCTTCTCTCTTGCCTGAGCCGGCGAGAAATTGATGTCCGCTTCCTTTTCGAAGCCGTACTCCTTCATCTCGCTCCACATGTTATATGCTATAGATGTAGTTATCTTCGCCGTAGTTCCCGTACCGGTGAAGTACATAGCTCTGATTGTTTTATTCATCGCCGTCCTCCCGCTAAAAGTTCTACTATTAAAAAGATGCCAGTCTGTTGAGCTTGACTTCGGTATATTTAATAATCAGGTCAACGATATCTTCGATTTCAAGATATCCGCTGTCTATTGAAAGATGGTAATTAACATGCTCTCCCCATTTTCTGCCTGTATGGTAAGCATAGTAATTAGCTCTTGCCTTGTCGGTATCCTTCATCATTTTCTTTACAGAATCTTCCGGAACTCCGTATTCCTGAACAGCTCTCTTGATCTTGTCGTCTTCCTCTGCATAAATGAAGACATTAGTAGCTTCAGGCATTCCTCTGAGTATGTAATCAGCACATCTTCCTACAATAACGCAAGATCCTTCATCTGCGATCTTCTTGATAGTGTCAAACTGTGCCAGGAAAAATCTTTCGTTAAGCGAAAGGCTTTCAGGACCGGCTTCACCTGTTCCCAGGGCTGATGCCAGACTGTAAAGGAAGCTGTTCTTAGCTCTTTTCTCTGCATCTTCCATCATTTCTCTGCAAAATCCGGACTCTTCTGCGATTCTGTCCAGCAGCTCCTTATCATAATACGGAACGCCTAATTTTTCGGCAAGTCTTCTACCTATAAGTCTTCCGCCGCTACCGAACTCTCTGCTTATCGTGATTATACATTTGTTATTATCCATATCGTCGCCTCCTAACGATTATTCTATCATATTTCAGGGTTTATTACTAATATAATGTGTCTTCCGAAACAGGACTGTAAAACTTGTCGCAGATACCCTCCCAATCAAGGCTATCGTCTGCCAGAATCCACATCAGCTTAGTCAACACGGTTTCGAGCGTCATGTCACGCGCTTCCAAAATGCTAAAGCTTTCGCTGAGTTTCTTGCCCACTTCATAAGTCTCAAGATGACTTCCTTCATACGTTACCTGTGTAGTCATAACCAGCACCTTTTCTTCAGGTCTGTACTTGCTGAGCTCTGCAAAGAGCACCTCTTCAAGAGTCTCAGGGATGCCTCCTACACCGAAGCTTTCGATTATTATCGCATCATAGTTTTTAAATATTTCCGGCAAAAGCACAGGGGATATTCCCGGCGTCAGCTTAAGGAGAAATACCTTGTCATTAAGCTTGTCGGAAAACAGCGGTTCCCCTTCCGGCCTTTCCTGCTTCATGTATCTTATTATCCTGCCTTCATGTATGGAAGCAAGGAGTGGATAGTTGATGCTGGAAAACGCCGCATAGCTCAACGATTTAGTTTTCTTGGCTCTCGTGCCGATGATAACTTCTCCGTCAAACACGATCTGCACTCCGTGAGATTCATCATCTGCCGCATATATGATGCTGTCTCTTAAATTCTTCTTAGCATCTGTTATTTCGAATCCTATCGGCTTTTGCGCACCTGTAAGCACTATTGGCTTGACAGAGTTGCGAATAAGATACGATAAGGCCGCTGCAGTATATGCCATAGTATCGGTACCGTGACACACAACAAACCCATCATATTTATCATAGTCAGCCTTGATTGCCTCCGCTACTTCCAGCCAGTGTTTCGGTGTGATGTCCGTGCTGTCAAGGTTATACATAGCCTTTGTTGTAAGCAAAATATCTTCGCCGAACTCAGGAAGATATGAAAGCAGCTCTTCAGATGATAAGGACGGAACAAGGCCTGCTGCATCCTTTACAGATGCAATCGTTCCTCCTGTTGTTATTATCAGCAATTTCTTTTTCATGGCCTATCCTTTATATGTAAAGCGCAGCATTGCTTTATCTATAGCATGCTCCTGCGCTATCTTTCTTATTTTATTATAGTAGAATCCTGTTTCAAGCTCCGGTTTTATATCCAGCGCGAAAATCTCCACTTCATATTCGTGATCTCTTCCCGGTGCAGGTCCGCCGTAGTTGGCAATATATTCCTTAGGGATGCCTTCGTATGGTCCGTACGGAAGAGCCCAGCTTGTCATGCCCTGAACGAGAGTGCCCTTTGAAGCTTCATCATCTTCCAAAGCTCTGCAGTTCTTATCTATATCGGAAACAAGCCAGTGTACCCATGGAACACCTTCGTCTTCCACGTTATCGTAGTCCATGCATATTATTGCAAAGCTCTCTGTTCCTTCAGGAACATCTGTCCATTCAAGAGGAAATGATCTCTGCGGAATTCCGTATTTTATTCTTGATTCGTCTGTCGTATTGATTCCGTATTCCGGATTAAGGTATCCGTCTATAACTGCCTTTGATGTAAGTTTCATATCATTATTCCTCCAAAATAAATGGTTTATGCTTTAATATTCTTGCAGCGTTTTTGCCGATGATTCTCAGCGTTTCCGCGCTCGGATCCTGATAGTTCATAAACGGCTCGCTTTTTTTAAATTGTCTGCAGAAGATCTGTGCCTTGCTGCCGTCAAGACCGATGGCTACGCCAAGTCCTTTTTTTACGGTATCTTCGAGAGCATCGCCAAACGGTGCGTCAGTTTCGTATCCGCATCGAGGGAGTCCTTCTTCTTCGATCCCGTATGATATCAGATGTGCCTGCTCTTCACAGCCTTCCGTAAAAAATATATTGATTTTAGGCAGGTTTTCATTGGCAACGTGTTCATGACGCAGACTCATGCCTGTGTATTCCACATGGCCTTTTTCTACATCGCCTTTTCTCTTAATTTCCATTGCCGGCCTCCTCCAGATATGACAGCAGCAATCCTGTAGCTACTGCGTTTCTAGGGCCTTCTGTCTCTCTAACATTGGCCTTGCCGCTAATGATGCCGTAATATGTCAGGGCATCTGTCACCATGTTACCCAGTTCGAAGTCAAGAGATGAGCCTCCTACTAAAACCACGTGTTCGAACTCTGTGATATTCCCTGTCTTGGAAACTCTCTCGAGCGCACGGATAATATTTGTGATCAGCACCTTTTCCTTGGCTTCTCTTCTCACTGCGCGGATTTTTTCAAGGTTCTGTTTAGTGTTTACCGGCTTCCAGCCTGTAGGTTTTAAAACTACAGTTCTTGCGAACATCTTGCTGTCGATGGCTTCTTCAAAGAACTGCGCCGTACCGTCTTCATGCCTGATGTGATACAGCGACTCCACCTTTGCCAGCGGATATTTCTTTATCTCTTCCGCAAGCTTGAAGTCATCAAGACCAAGCTCTGCATTGATGAGCATAGTTACCATGTTTCCGGCTCCCGCCAAATGCACAGGTCTTGCCTTATTTTCTCTATCCAAAAGGCACGCATCTGTCGAACCTGCGCCTATATCTACAACAAGCAGCGGCTTTTCTGTTCCGGGAGTAGTGAGGGCGCCTCTTACAGCCATGCTTCCTTCTACGCCTCCGATTTCAACCTTTACGCCGAGCTTTTCAGAAACCGCATCTGCCAGCTTTTCCATATGGAGCTTTTCTGTTTTTACCATAGCAGCAATGCCTACTGCCTTTTCCATGGCGAATTCATTGGCAAGATTTCCGCGCACTTCTTTTGGAACTATCGTATCTACAGCCATTATATCCTTGATGAATACGTTGTTGTAGTCCTGCTCTGTCAAGGTTGCCATTTCCTTTCGAACCTTTTCCAGCATGCCTCCGACGTTAGTTCCTTTAGTGCCTGTTACGTCTTCTATATTTCTGGCTTTTTTAACGGTTTCCATGATTTCTCTGGAACCTCTGTCCACTACAGCCGCATAAGTTCTTTTACCGTTATTGATCAAAATTTCTCCGGCAGGTATGCGTCGTTCTTTTACCTCTCCTGCAGGAGTTTTTATTACTACGGCAGATCTGTTTCCTATGAGCGCTTTGGCAATGTGTACGATCTGCTTGGTTTCTTCTGCCGTAAGTCCGAACACTGTCGCGATTCCGTATGGGTTTGACAGGAATTCGATGCATGAACCGGGCTGTGACACTTCGACTGCACACGGCATGCCGATAGGTACTCTGTCGATAGCCTCAACTTCATCCAGTATCGGAATGACTTTGCTTATTCTGTTGTTTACAAGAACGCCATCATCTTTTTTGAGAATGGCTCCTGTAATATCTATATCATTTTCAAAGGCTTTATTCATCATCTCCGCCGCGTCTATGAAATCGATTTCCTTCGGCACGACTACGATGTACGCCTTGTTTTTTTCTGCTTTATCAAGGTCTTCGATCCTGATGGTTTCACCTATACCAAGCCCGAGACCTCCCGGAGTATCCGGATTGTGACCTATGAGAGTTGACTCTGTGATGATGGTTTCTGTAATCGTTTCCATCGCAAAATCGCCAATTACAGGTGTCGCCTCGTTGATCCTGATCAAATCGATGTTTTCGATTTCGATTTCCATCTTCTTGGCTGCATCCTTTAATGACTTGATTATTCCTTTTATATTGTCGTTAGTTCCCTTGATACCTGTTGTAGGATTGATTCCGCTGACACACTTTTTGAGCTGGCCGTCTTCTACAAGTCCCAGGGCTGTTTCCGTTGTCGCATTTCCTATGTCTACTCCGGCAATATACTGTCTCATTTATAGGTCCTTCCTTTAATAATATCGTCTTTTTATAGTATAAAGACCTCGCCTCTTTTACTCAAGAGGCGAGGTCGATATTTCTTAGAACTTTTTCAGCATGCCACGATTTTCATAAACTTCTGCAGCTTCCTTAACGAGTGCTGCATTGATTTTTGCATCGTATTTTTCTTCCAGTTCTTCTGCGATAGCCAGCAGTTCTTCCTTAGTGGAAACGTGCGGTCTCATGCAGTTGTAGATTTCAAGAATTCTTTCATCAGGAATTCTTGTCATTTCTGCAGCTCTTCTGAAGTTTGCTGCAACCTGTGGATTTCCGAATGATTCCTGGATCTGAGCCTGTAATTCCAGCGTTTCAGGTGTGATCTTGCAGTCATCTGCAGTAACTTCACCCTTAAGGATAGCGTCCATAGTGATTTCATCTACAGGCTTTCCTGTTGGAGTCTTGATCAGTTCAGGATGTTTTTCATAAACCGGATAATCCTTTACGGCATCTAACTTAGCCATAATTGAACCTCCTTATTGATAAAGGACAATTAGTCCATGTTGAATTCTTCTTCGATAGGTCTAATGTTCTTCTTTCCGTAAGCGAAGTAGTAAATAACTGCTACAGCGTAAACTACGATTACCCAGATAAGAACTGAGATGTTAGCCCACAGTACGCATACGAACAGTACGATTACGAAGATCAGAGCCAGTACAGGCAGAACCTTACCAGCTGAGAACGGTCTTTCCAGAGTTGGCTCCTTCTTTCTCATTACGAATGTTGATACGATCGCGATTGTGTACATGATAAGTGCTGCGAATACTGAGATTGTTACCATCAGGCCAGTGTCGTTAGTCAGAACTGTTACGATCAGAGCGATTGTTCCAGGAACGATCAGACCAACTGTAGGGCATCCTCTGCTGTTTGTCTTAGCGAAGATAGCAGGCAGGTAACCGGTTCTACCCATAGCATATGTCTGTCTTGAGAATGACAGGATGATAGCTGAGAATGATGCTACCATAGCGAACAGTGCTACTGCAGCGATCAGCTTAGGCCAGATGCTTTCTGCTCCGTAAGGAGTTTCCAGAGCGATTGCCAGTGGATAGTCAACTGATGCGATTGCATTGTAATCAGCGATACCTGCAGGCAGGATGATAGCGATCAGTGAAGTGATGAACAGTGTAGCTACTGCAGGGATGTATCCCTTAGGAATGTCTCTTGGGTCCTTCATTTCTTCAGCGTTCATAGCAGCGCCGTCGATAGCGAAGTAGAACCACATTGAGAATGTCATAGCTCCTGCGATTCCCATGAATCCGTTAGTGAATACGCTTTCACCTTCAGCAACGCCCTTGAATGTATCAAGTTCGAAGTGTGGTGCAGCCAGTACTGCGAATACTACCAGACCAACCAGTGATACGATAGTTACAACCAGTTCCAGCTTTGATGAAGTTTCGATTCCGAACAGGTTAACCAGCATAAAGAATACGAAGAATACTACTGTTGCAACCAGTGCAGGGATTGAAGGGATCAGGTAGTTAACCAGAGCGCCTGTTGCCAGTGCTACTGCACATGGTGAAATCAGGAACGCGATCAGTACTGAGAATCCTGTTACGAATCCGGCGAAAGGTCCGAATGCTCTTCTAGCATATGCTGAAGGTCCGCCAGCGTGCGGAATTGAAGTTGCCAGTTCTGTGTAGCAGAACAGGAATGGTACGTACATCAGTGTTACCGGAATGAATGATACCAGGAATGATACAGGACCGCCTTCTGCGAATCCGTATGCGAATCCGTAGTAGTCTCCGGATACTACCAGACCTACTGCGATGGCCCACAGGCCGATAGGGGACAGGGCCTTTTTCAGTGAGCCCTGGTTGTTAAGATTTTCTCCCATTTTAATTTGCCTCCTAAATTACAATGTTTGATGATTTTATTATTTTCTTTGCTTATGCAAAAGTCACTTCCAGATCGATCGGTGCCATGTCTCTGTTTGCCATGCCGCCTTCTTTGAAGTGCATCAGAGTTGACTTGATAAGGAACTTGGATGGAACCATGTAGTCGTTGAGGATTTCAACAGGCTCAGGGTTTTCTCCCTTACCATACTTAGCAGTATTCTTACCAATCGTTCTGTACATATCTCTTTCAATCAGTGGTGACTGCGGAAAGAGTTCCAGGTTATCCAGTGGAACCATGTCCTTCTGGTGAATAACTGTAGTACCTCTGGACTGCATAGCAACGCAGATTCCTGAGCCTGCCAGTTTTGAACCCTGGGATGCGATGATACCTAAGTCAGTTGAGTTATAAACCTTGATAAATCTGTAGTTCATACCTTCTTCTTCGATACCTGCGCATAATTCCTTTAAAATTTCTTCCAAAGGAACATCTGTGATGGACTGCTTGAGTCCTGTACCGAAAGCAGGAGAAACAGCGATAATGATCTCTTTTGCATCAGTACCAGGCTGTGATACGCCTAATTCTTTAATTTCGAGCATTGTGTTTTTCCTCCTTCGATTAAATTTCCTGTGGTTTAAGAGCTGTGAACTTTTCTTTCAGAACGTTCCATCTGTCCTCGCTGATTCTATAACCGGTTCCCGGACCCATGTAGTCGTTTCTGTCGTTAACAGCACTGATTACGTTGTAGTTTTCATCAAAGATAGCTGAAGTGTGGAGGTAATCTCCGATTACTCTCTGCTTCATCTGGTTCAGCAGATTTTCTGCGATATCTTCGAATCCGGCTTCGTGCAGAATCTTGATGATGTCGATAACTGTAGTACCCTTTTCCATCATTTCTGTAGCAGCCTTCATGTCTTCTACCTTGTTTCTTGCAGGCATATCCTTATAGCAATAAGCATATGTAGCAGCTTCAACTTCTTCGTCAGTGATTTCAGGCAGTCCCAGACCTTCAAATACAGCCTGCATAGCTCTTGCTGCCTTGTTTCTTACTTCGATAGCAGTTTCTTCCTTGATAGGGTTAAGTCCGCCATCCACCTGCATATCACGCTGCAGTGTGTAGTAATCGTCATAGTCATCACAGTCTTCGTTTGATCCTGCGAATACATTGTCCAGATTAGGGATTCCGCCATAACCTGATGAAATGTAGTCAGTACCAGGCATCATTGTCATAACCAGCTTAGCACCTCTTCTGAAGTCTGAGTGAGTGAATGCTGTGTCGTTACCTGCTGCTACTTCGATGTTCAGCATTGAAGCGATCAGGTTTTCTGCAGTGATCGCTCTGAATCCGTTTGGCAGTGCAGCCATCAGCGGAATAGCATTGATTGAACCGTTCTGGATACCCTGAACTCCGCATGCCTTAGTCAGCATGAGACATCTGATTTCCAGATAAAGTGCAGATTTTCCTTCAGCGTCTCCCATCAGTACTTCTGAACCTGTACCTGATGTGTATCTGATTTTGATACCTCTTGAAGCATATGCTGATGCCAGGAACGCCTTTGAGTAAGCAGTATCTCCACCGTCGATCAGAACCTGTTCAGTTCCGTATACTGACAGTGTTTCTGCGTATGAAGTGAATCCTCTCATACCCAGTTCCAGCTCAGTAGCTTCTTCCATTGAACACTGATTGAGAACTCCGGCTTTTCCTGCCTGTCCACCGATCATCAGTGCGATTGCGTTAAATGGAGCATATCTTGCCAATGCGCAAGTAGTTTCTACTTCTGCAAAACCTCTTGCACCTTCTTCAGCAGCGTCTGCTGCGATCAGCACAGGGTTGTCGTCCAGGTTTGTTGCGTGAGCCTGGTTAGCAGGAGTTTTTCTAGCTCTCATCTTCATCTGTGCCATCATCATTTCAACTACGTTGAGATGACTTACGATTTCTGCCAGCTTAGCAGCCGTACATGACATACAGATTTCTGTAATTTCTTCTCTTGGAACGTTGATATCAACCAGCATTCTGGCGATTTCCAGAGAGTCCATTGCCATAGCTTTTTCTGCGTTTTCAACTTTGATACCATAGTCAGCGATGAACTTATCGAGAGAGTCGAAATCTTCTCTCTTGATTCCGTCCATTTCTACGATGATTCCATTTTCAACCTTAATGCTAGGCTTAGGGTCGAATTTAGATTCCATAGTAATCAGGCCAACTTCTTCCCATTCATATGAGAATCCATCTTTGTTGATAGGCATCTGTTCCAGCTTTTCAAATCTTTTGGACCTTTTCATTGTTTCCTCCTTCAACACATAATAAGACCACAAACAACATAGAACTAATAAACGTATTACGGATCACGATATTGGCTACAACTGCCGGAGCTCTTATAAATACAGTCTTTAGCTCTCTCTTGTTTGTGGTCTAAATGCTAACATGTGAATTTTTTGTCAGCCGTTATATTATATCTAGCAACCGCAATGTTTTCAACCCCTTTTTTGACGATTTCTACAATATTTCGACATTAGTTTGCTATGTTTTAAAAAACAAAAAAATTCGCACAAATTGTGCGAATTTTTAGTATTATGCATTATGTTTTTCGGGTGTTTTAGGGCTCGTTTAGCTCAGTTTTCTTAACTTGACGTGAGGTTTCCAGCCGGTTTCAGCCACCCGCTCGGTTTAACGTTACTTTGGCTGAAAATGTTACAAAATCTTAGGTTTCTTAGGTGAAAGCCTGCCACCTTCAAGTCTAAGCTTCAGCAAAAATCACATTTCTTCAATATGCAGGCTGAAAAAGCCGAAACACTGAGCTTTGCATTTAAAAAACAACGGCGTGTTTTCAGCCAAAACCGCAAACTAATCTACATTTGGCTGAAATGCCCCGAAACCCAAGGATTCTCGACAAAACACCTATACGTATCAATAAAAAAATCGCACAAGCATGTGCGATTTTTTATGATTCTAATGTCTATTAATCAATCCGATATCATTACGATACTGCATTCCTTCGAAATGTATGCGTTTAACATTGTCGAATGCCTTCGCTCTGGCTTCGTCATGTGTAGCGCCCATAGCAGTAACGCCCAGGACTCTTCCGCCTGAAGTCACGATAGCTCCTGCTTTCATGTCGCAGTCATCCTGGCATGATGCACACTTGCTTCCTTCAGGCATAGGTGCCATCTTAGTTCCCGCATGGAATACCACAACGTCTTCATCTACATCATCGAGGCCTGAGATGAGCTTGCCCTTTTCATAGCTTCCGGGATAGCCGCCTGAAGCCAGAACAACGCATACAGCTCTTTCGTCTTTCCACTTGATTTCTACATCAGCCAGCTTGTTTTCTGTAACT
>JAUMXT010000048.1:0-10210 GCA_030529015.1 Bacillota bacterium
TTCTTCCTGTTTTTCTTTTATTCTCATAGCTCTTTCGCCGTAAATGGTGTTAAGCTTGCCTGTAGCCATTTCTTCAATGATGGTTTCAAACATACAGTCTTCTCTGCACTGAACACACATCTGGTGCCCTTCTTCCACCAATTCTCTTTCGCAAAGGATCTTTTCCAGCTCTACGATACGTCTTCTCAAGCATTCCAGTTCCACTGCGATTGGATCCGGCATATCTACCTGGTCAAGTTCCGATGTAGGTTTGCCGTGCTGCCTTACGATAGTACCCGGAATACCTACTACAGTACACCCATCGGGAACTTCCTTTAACACTACCGATCCCGACCCGACCTTAACATCGTTTCCAACCTTGAACGGTCCAAGGATCTTGGCTCCGGAACTGATTACTACTCTGTCGCCGATAGTAGGATGTCTCTTACCTGTATCCTTACCCGTACCTCCGAGAGTAACTCCCTGATATATCGTCACATCGTCGCCGATTTCAGATGTTTCACCTATAACTACTGCCATACCGTGGTCGATAACACATCTTCTTCCGATCTTGGCTCCCGGATGTATTTCAATACCGGTAACCCATCTTGAAAATTGTGAAATCATTCTCGCCAACAGTTTCATATTGTGCATGTATAGCGAATGAGCCGGCTTATGAAATATCAAAGCCCATATGCCGGGATAACACAACAGTACTTCAAACCCGTTTCTTGCCGCAGGGTCCTTCTCAACAATTGCGCTTATATCCTCTTTAATATCTCTAAAAAATGCCATTAATATCCTCCAAATTTATGTTTACATAAGTATTTTTGCATATCAAAAGAACGGGTAGGCATACCCGTTCTTTATCTTACCATATCCTCACCTTATTCGCAACGCGATTCGGACTAAAAAATAACTTAAAACCATCATCAACGCATCATTAGAAGCCCAGAAAATCCAATGGATCAACTCTGCTTCCGTTAACTATCACTTCGAAATGAAGATGCGGGCCTGTTGAATTTCCTGTAGAACCTATCAGGCCAATCGTTTCCCCCGCAGTTACGCTCTGTCCCGCACACACATTTATCTCACTGCAATGAGCATAATACGTCTGCATCCCGTTACCATGGTCTACCTTTATCAAGTTCCCGTATCCACCGGAATATCCGGAATAATATACGATACCGCTATCAGCTGCATATATCGGCTTCCCTTGTGCCAGTGCGAAATCCACCCCGCTGTGAAAGCTACCCCATCTGGGACCAAACGGAGAAGATATATTTACAAACGGCACAGGAGTATTTAGCATATCGTAAGTGGCGCTTTCATCGTAAGACACTCCTGCATCTATAGCACCCTCGCTCCCGCCACGTCCATCCGCGGTTATCGTTCCCGTTTTGATGATTCTATCTACAGGCTCCTTGATTATTTTTTCCTTTACAACTTCTGTTTCGATCGTTTCACCGTTCTCTGATGTCACTATTTCAGTGATTTCCTTAATGCCATCCTCACCTTCGATTTCAACTTTTGTCTGCCCTGCATAAAGTTCACTGCTCGGACTGTATTTTTCTTCATGCTCTATGACCTCACGTTTTGTCGCTTCTTTTGTGACTACGACAGTGATGGCTCCGTCTTCATTATCATCACCAAAAAGAACTTCCTTAGCTTCATCCACAGATAATATATCCGGCGGCTCATCCCCTGTCTTTATGTCCATCTGCTCTGCACCTGTATCCTCCTCAACACAGATATTGATCACCTCTTCTGAATCACCTTCGTACTCTTCTATGACTTCTTGCACTGCTTCCTCTGCCGCTTCCTCTGACTCAACCAGCACAGAGCGCTTACCGTCTATGGTTATATACCATGGAGGAGTTATCACTTCACCGTTTGCCAGCATTACCGGAATTTCTGCTTCAGGAGCTATAGCCGATCCTACACAAACAGAAGCACCCAGCAAAATCATTATCGCTGTCACAACAATACATTTCACCCTCGTGGGGACAGGCTCCGTTTTATCAACAGAATTTCTTGTTTTCATTTTCATCCTCTGAGATTTTATCCCTCCCGGGAATAAACTTCTTTTCCTGAGAAAAGTTTCCTTGTCTATTATTCCCAGCATCTGAAATTCTTAAACATTGCGATGATTTGTATCCGTAGTCATAAATCAAATAAAAAAAGATGGCGACTGCCACCTTTTTCTTGCTGTTATGCTGTCGGATCCGCATCAGCGAAATCTTTACCGTGAAAATCCGATCCTCTTGTTATATGCAGATGATATTTTTCTGCCATTTCAACGAATCTCATTGTCTGCTCGTGATTCTGATCGGGATGATAACACTCCAGACCTTTAAGTCCCTGGATTTTAAGCCTTCTGACTATAGCATCAATGTTTTTGTAAAACTCCTCGCTGTCCTTTTCACCGACGCCTCTTGTCTGTATCGGATGTGCGAGCACTGCGATGCCTCCGGCATTCTTTATAAGCTCAATTGCCTCAGAAGCAAGAATCTTTTCCTTCTTAACAGCTTTGGCCTCATTGCTGTCAAGCATCTTGCCTCCCTTGAAAGCCTCCTTATAATTATCTATATATCCCTTCTCGGTCAGAAGCCTTGCAATTACAGGCTTTCCTATAAACCCGTTAGGTTGGCGTTCCAGCAATTCTTCCATTGATATATCGTAGCCAAGGCTCTTTAATACATCTACCAGCTTATGATTTCTCGCATCTCTTCTTTGTCTTAGTTCTTCAAGCTTTGCATTAAGCGCAGGGTTTTCATGGTCGAAATAATATCCCAATATGTGCAATCCTATGCCCTCTTCGGTAACGGTAGCCAGTTCGATTCCGGGGATCACTTTAACCCCTGCAGTCTCCCCTGCGATCAGAGCCTCCTTGATGCCGTCAATTCCATCATGGTCCGTAATGGCAATCATGTCATATTCAAGTTCCTTAGCACTTCTCACTATCTCAACCGGCGTTGCCAGACCGTCCGAATATTTAGTATGAATATGAAAGTCAACCTTATACTGATCCATCGTCTTATCTCCTATCGTAAAGTAGTCCTGCTGCCACTTCGTCGGCTACTTCCTTACCCTTTATTTCTTCTACAAGCTTCAGTGCGAATTCCATTGCAAGCGCAGGTCCCATGCCTGTGATAATATTTCCGTCTACTGTCACGTTTTTATCAGTCGCCTGTCCGCCCTTAAGACAGTCTTCCATTCCCGGATAAATAGTTGCACTTTTGCCTTCGAGGATTCCACATGTTCCAAACACCTGCGGAGCAGCGCAAATAGCAGCAAGCTTTTTGCTCTCATCTTTTGCAAAGCACACAATGTGCTTTGCAAGGCCTTCATGCTCATTCAAGTAGTCAGCTCCCGGAAGCCCTCCGGGAAGAACTATCATGTTGCACTTTGCATGATCTGTATCTTCATAAAGGATGTCTGCCTCTACGCTTATATCGTGAGTTCCCTTAACTGTTTTGTTTCCTGTAATTGAAACTGTCTGTACTTCGATACCGACTCTTCTCATGATATCAACTGCCGTTAATGCTTCGACTTCTTCGAAGCCTTCTGCCAAATATACATATACCATTTTATTACCACTCCTTGTTTTGTATGTGTTATAATGGGTGTACATATATTATAACATATCCCACAGAACGGAGAATGATAAAATGAAAAAGGTAGAAGATTATGTAACAAGTATCCCCGATTTTCCTGAGCCGGGCATAATATTCAGAGACATCACATCTGTTGTAGGCGATGCAGATGGATTGAAATTGGCCATCGATGAGATGCAGTCGAAGCTGGAAGACCTTGAATTTGACGCTATAGCGGGACTTGAATCGAGAGGATTTATCTTCGGTATGCCTATCGCATATAATCTGGGAAAACCGTTCATTCCTGTGCGAAAGAAAGGCAAATTGCCTAGAGAAACAGTAAGCCAGGAATACTCATTAGAGTACGGTACTGCAGAAATCGAAATTCACAAGGAAGATGTCAAAGCAGGCACCAGAATAGTTCTGATTGACGATCTTATAGCTACAGGCGGCACTCTGAATGCGGCTGTTAAGCTGTTTGACAAACTCGATGCGCCGGTTGTTAAGGTAGTATGTCTCTTAGAACTCAAGGGGCTCAACGGACGTGCCGCATTAGAAGGTCTTGATGTGGCAACAGTCATAGCATACGACGGTATTTAGTAATATTATTTCAACATAAAAGCGGGATGCATACATGCGTCCCGCTTCTTTTATCTTTTGTTTTATTTCGTCATCGATCTTCTCGGAAGTATGGAAGTCCCAGGCTTTCAGGCGGCTGGTCTTCTCTTCTCTTACGTACGCTTGTGAAGATAAGAACAACGATAGTAACGATATAAGGAAGCATCTTGTAGAGTTCCTTAGCGGCCATGCCTACACCCGGAATGAACAGGTGGAGGATATAAAGACCACCGAATACGATGGAACCGAAAATCGCGAAGTTCGGCTTCCACAATGTGAAGATAACGAGTGCTATTGCAAGCCATCCTCTGTCTCCGAATGCGTCATTTGACCATACGCCGCTGGCGTAATCCATTACGTAGAACAATCCACCAAGACCTGCTATCATACAGCCTATGCAGATAGCGCAATACTTATATCTGTTTACATTGATACCTGCAGCATCTGCAGTTGCAGGATTTTCACCTACGGCTCTCAGTTCAAGACCTGTTCTTGTATGTTTCAAAACATATGCTGTAACTATAGCTATTGCTATTGCCAGATATGTCAAGAATCCGTATGACAGGAATATCTTACCGAACCATCCCAGATTATCTGCTATAGCAAGATGTCTGCTGAAGAACTGGCTTGTTTCCGACAATGCGATTGACGGAACTGCTCCGCCTGTAAGCTTTATAAGTGAACCTCCGAAGAAGTTACCGAAGCCCACACCAAAAGTAGTCATAGCCAGACCTACTACGTTCTGATTAGCTCTGAGAGTTACCGTCAGGAAGCTGAATAACAGTCCCATAAGAAGTGACCCCATTAAACAAGCGAACATAGGAATGAATATTGCCAAGAACGGATTAAGCGGCCCTTCACAAGCCTGCTCGTAAAGGAATGATCCTATTACTCCGCAAATACCACCTACATACATTACTCCCGGGATACCCAGGTTAAGGCTTCCCGCTTTTTCGGAAATCGTTTCACCTGTACAACCGAAGAGCAATGGCATACCCTGCATTACCGCACGAGGAATAAACGCAACTAAATCAAACATTTACGCTTCCTCCTTTCCGGATTTCTTTCTTACATGAACCTTATAGTTAATAAAGAATTCACATCCAATGATGAAGAACAGGATTATTCCTGTAAGGATATCCGCAAACGACTGGTTCAGTCCGAATATCGTTGATATTTCTCCGGCGCCCTGTCCGAGGAACACGATCAGCATACTTGCAAATATCATTGCTACTACATTGAACTGTGCAAGCCATGAAACCATGATACCGAGGAAGCCTCGTCCACCTGCCAGAGTAGTTGTTATCGTATGGTCTATACCGGAAACCATCATCCATCCGGTAAATCCGCAGATAGCACCTGATAACAGCAGAGTTCTGATTATTACCTTATCAACCTTGATTCCTACGTAAGAAGCAGTTCTCTGGCTTTCGCCAACTACTGATATTTCATATCCGTGCTTACTGTATTTCAGGTAAATATACATACCTGCAGTAATGATAGCAACAAACAGAATAACAAGAATATAGCTGTTTGTTCCTATATACGGAAGCCAGCCTGTCATAGTGCCCTGATTGATTATTCCTACCTTACCCGATCCCTTAGGAACTTCCCAAAGGATGATGAAGTATGCTACCAGCTGAATAGCTACGTAGTTCATCATCAGAGTAAAGAGAGTTTCGTTAGTATTCCATTTAGCCTTGAAAAATGCAGGAATCATAGCCCATATAGCTCCGCAGATTATAGCTGCTACCATACAAATTATAATCAGCAGGAAGCTAGGTATAGTATCCCCCATATATATCATGCAAAGCGCAGTCGCCCATGCTCCCATGAGGATCTGTCCTTCGCCTCCAAGGTTCCAGAATTTCATCTTAAATGCAGGCGTTAATGCAAGGGCCACGCTGAGGAGTATAGCGAGTTCCTTTAACAGAATCAGTGTTTTTCTTTCTGTTCCGACTGCACCGTAAATCATTGTTCCGAACACGCTGAACGGATCGAGTCCTGTGAGCAACATGGTAACTATGGCACTTACTACGAGTGCTGCGATGATAGCCCCAATTCTGATTGCCCAGGTTTGCTTGGCAGGAAGTTCTTTACGCTTGGTAATGTGCAGCAGCGGTTCTTTGTGTACTTTACTCATTATCTGCACCTCCTCCTACCTTAGTCATCATAAGACCGAGCTGATTTTTGTCAGCCGTTCTTCCGTCAACGATTCCACTCACCTTGCCGTCGCAAAGCACCATTATTCTGTCGCTGAGCTCCATCAATACGTCAAGGTCTTCTCCTACGTATACTACTGCAACGCCCTTCTTCTTCTGCTGATTAAGAAGATCGTAAATCGTATATGAGGAGTTTATATCGAGTCCTCTTACTGCATAAGCTGACAGGAGTACTGTCGGTGCGGAAGCGATTTCTCTTCCTACCAGAACTTTTTGTACGTTACCTCCCGAAAGTTTTCTTACCGGCGTAGAAAGGCTGGATGTGCTTACTTCAAGCTCATCTACTACTTTTTCGGCCAGTTTCTTAGGAGTCTTCCTGTCTGTGAACATCGATTTACCCTTACGGAACGATCTTAGCATCATATTGTCCGTAAGGTCCATATTTCCTACAAGTCCCATTCCGAGTCTGTCTTCCGGCACGAAGGAAAGTGCAACACCGAGGGCAGCGATCTGAAGAGGGTCTTTGCCTATAAGCTGTTCTTCTTCGCCGTTGTTATCAATATATGCGATAGTACCCTTTTCAACATGCTGAAGACCTGCTACAGCTTCCAGAAGTTCCTTCTGTCCGCATCCTGAAATGCCTGCAATACCCAGGATTTCTCCCGAATTTACAGTAAAGCTCACGTCTTCAAGCTTCAAGACACCGTCCTGACTTCTTACGGTAAGGTTGTCCACTACGATACGTGGTTTCGGATCAACAGGTTCAGGTCTGTCTATATTAAGACTAACCACACGACCAACCATCATGTTAGTCATTTCCTGTTCGTTTGTTTCCTTAGTTACCATCTCGCCGACAAATTCACCCTTACGTAATACAGCCACTCTATCGGAGATGTCGAGAACTTCATGCAGCTTATGAGTTATGATTACAACTGTTTTTCCTGCTTCCTTCATATTCCTGAGAACAGCAAAAAGCTTCTCAGTTTCCTGAGGAGTCAATACTGCGGTAGGCTCATCCAGAATGAGGATATCAGCTCCACGATAAAGCACTTTGACTATTTCTACAGTCTGCTTCTGTGAAACGGACATGTTGTAAATTTTCTGTTCCGGATCTATATCAAATCCATATGCATCACATATTTCACGAATTTTTTCCGAAGCCTTTTTGAGATCGAGCTTACCTTTTTCCTCAAGGCCGAGAATAATATTCTCTGTGGCTGTAAATACATCTACCAACTTGAAATGCTGATGTATCATACCAATTCCATATCCAAATGCTTCTTTCGGTGAATGTATGGATGCGAGTTCTCCGTTAATATATACTTCTCCGCCATCCGGATAATATATTCCGGAAAGCATGTTCATCAGTGTAGTTTTACCACTGCCGTTTTCTCCCAGCAGCGACAGAATCTCACCGCGATATATATCAAGGTCGACTTTATTGTTTGCTATTACTGTACCAAATACTTTTGTGATGTCCCTCATGGACACAGCCACTTGTTTATTGGTCAAACAAATCAACACCTTTCTCTTAAGCATGAAAACCCCGGCCTAGCCGGGGCTTTCGCTGGTTTATCTTATTAATTTAGAACTTTGTATCGAGCAGCTTGATTCCATCGATCTGGAGATCGAAGTAAGGAGCTGATCTGTATTCTGATTCTCTGAATGCTCCGTCTACGATTACTTCAGTGTCAGGAGTGTAATCAGCATCTGTGTCAACGTCTGCCATGTATGAGCTGAGAGCAGCGCCTTCAACTGTGAATGTAGCAACGTCAAATACGTTTACTTCGCCGTTCTTGAGCTGTTCCATAACTTCGTCGAGCTTTTCAATAGTTCCTTCAGCAGCAACTGCTTCGTTTACTTCTGTCAGTACAACTGAACCTGTTTCCAGAGTTCCTGTCCAGTCAGCATCGATTGGTTCTCCGCCCTGAGCGTTTGAGATAGCATACTTGTAGTATGGAGCCCAGTCGATTCTTGATGAAACGATGAATGTGTTAGGGCAAGCTTCCTGAGTGCTTCCGTTGTATGAAACGTTAGGAACGCCTGCGTTTTCACATGCAGTAGGAGCTCCCATGGAGTCAGCATGCTGTGAAATAAGAACGCATCCGTCATTGATCAGCTTGTTAGCAGCTTCTTTTTCGAGAGCTTCGTCATACCATGAACCTGTGAATGTTACGTCCATAGTTACTGTTTCGCAAACAGATTTTGCTCCCAGATAGAATGAAGTATATCCTGATACTACTTCTGCGTAAGTGTATGCACCAACGTATCCCATCTTAGCTTCTTCTGCAGTGATATCACCGGCTTCGATCATTTCGTTCAGCTTCATACCGGCTGCAACGCCTGCCAGATATCTTCCTTCATAGATTGAAGCGAATGCATTGTGATAGTTGTCAAGGCCTTCAGTGTGAGCCTTAGTTCCTGTTGAGTGGCAGAACTGTACTTCAGGGAAGTCCTTAGCAGCCTGGATCATGAAGTCTTCATGTCCGAATGAGTTCGCAAATACGATTCCGCATCCTGCGTCAACCAGTTCAGCAGCAGCATCGTAACATTCCTGACCTTCAGGGATGTTAGTCTTGATGATTGCCTGTACGCCAAGCTCTTCACATGCAGCATTAGCAGCATCGAGGAAATTCTTGTCATAAGTTGAGTTTTCGTCATGCAGGCAGATGAATCCAACCTTGTAGCCGGCATCGTCTCCGCCACCGCCGCATCCTGTCAGTGTTACTGAGAATGCGAAGATCATCACGAGTGCAAGTACTAATGATAATACTTTCTTTTTCATTTTTCTCCTCCTTAAAATGGATACACGTTTAATTTAAAATATGAAAGACAGGCTTAAAACCTGTTTTTTCCTACACCTTGAGTTTACTCTTTTGGGGGGTTCATGTCAATAAAAATAAAGCTCGCAAAACGCGAACTTTATTGTGTGTTTATTTAAATATTATTCGTCCTTCTTCGATTTTATCAATCACTGCCAGGGACTCGACTCTATGGCCTGCAGCTCTCAATCTTTCACTTCCGCCCTGGAAGCCTTTTTCAATTACAGCACCGACTCCGACCACTTCAGCACCGGCCTGTTCAACAATATTTGCCAGAGCCAGTGAAGCCTGTCCATGTGCCAGAAAATCATCTATAATCAGAACCTTGTCCCCTTTTTCAATGAATCTTTCGGAAACTCTGAGAAGAGACACAGTACCCTTTGTAAAAGATTTGGCTTCAGCCACATAAAAACCCTCTGTCATAGTGCTTGGTGCGGCTTTTTTGGCGAACACTACCGGCACATAGTCAAAATACATTGCAGTAAGGGATGCCACAGCAATACCGCTTGCTTCAACCGTGAGCACCTTGTTGATTTCACAGTCTGCAAAACGTTTCTTGAATTCCTTTCCCACATTCTCAAGGAATTTAACATCCAGTCTGTGGTTGAGGAAGTGATCAACTTTAACGATTTCTGTTCCTATGGCGACTCCTTCTGCGAGGATTTTTTCTTTGAGTTCTTTCATGAGCTATGTCCTTATTTTTCTTCCTTGAACAGTTCTTCCAGTCCTTCGAATGAGATTTCAGCTAACGGCTCTTCTGCCGGAGCTTCTGCAGGTGTTTCTGTAGCAGGAGCTTCTTCAACGATTGTTGCAAGTTCTTCGATAGTTTCTACTTCCTCGAGTTCCGGAAGCTCGATTTCGAGATCTTCAAAGCTCAGTTCTTCGATAGGTGCAGGTTCTGTTACAGGAATAGTGCTTTCTGGTGAAGTCAGATCTTCAAGAGTAAACACATCTTCTTCAGGAACTTCTTCCAACACAGCTGCTGCCGCTTCTTCTGAAATATCCGCTTCCTCCTCTTCCGGACCGAGCGCTT
>JAUMXT010000048.1:10220-11780 GCA_030529015.1 Bacillota bacterium
TCTTCTGAAACAACTTCTTCTGTAACTGCTTCTTCTGCTACAGTTTCTTCGAGTGCTTCGAAAGCGTCATCTAATGTGATTTCTTCTGCAGCAAGTTCAAATGCAGGTTCTTCAGCTACTGCTTCAACAGCGTCTGTTGCGGCAGGAGCTTCAATAATGCTGTCCACTTCAACTTCAGCAACAGGGAAATCTACAGCAGCCAGGTCATCCATCATCTTCCATTCAACTTCATCATCGTTTGGCAGTTTGCTTCTGAGGCTGTCCATCTTACCTGCAGTTCTCAGGATGTTAGTCTTGATTTCTTCAAACTCTTCATCCATTGAGTTGAGCTGCTGAGTATACTTGTTTTTAGCAGCGATAGCTTTTTCTTTCTCTGCTTCCACTTCAGCCTTCATTGCAGCCTTTTCTGCTTCTACAGCTTCTCTGGCAGCATTGATTTCAACGATCATTGCCTGCTTTTCAGCTTCCATATCGATGCTAAGCTGTGAAAGTTCTCTTTCCTGCTGAGCAACCTGTTCCTTACCTTCTGCCAGGATAGCTTCAACTTCAGTCTTAGCCTGAGAAATAATTTCATTGCTGCTCTTCTTGGCTTCCATGATAAGGCTCACGTAAAGTTCATTGTTTTCGTCGTACTTCTGATATCTATCCTTAAGCTTGCCAAGTTCACTTTCATATGCTGTTTCGAGCTCTTCTATGTTCTTTTCATATAAATCACAGAGTTGCTGCATGCAGTCATAAACATCGTCCTTATCAAAACCGCCACCTTCGCATTTTTTGATATTCATGCTTTTAAGAAGTCCTATGACTGTTTCGCGTCTCTGCTCTGTTAATGCGCTTCTGTTCATTTTTAAACCTCATTTTCTTAATAGAATTAATTTCCAACATCGTACAGATGTGAATTATTATACCACCAAAACTCCGTTTTGTCTTCCTTAATTTATATTTCATTCAGTTTTTTGTTGACTTTTATCCCCATAAGGGTATACCATATTTTAAAGTGCACGATGTATGCGCTGATGTTTTAGAACGAAAAATCTACGATTCGAGGTTATTATATGAAAACAATAGAAATTATGATCGGCGGTCAGAAGGCCCAGTTCACGACTAAGTCTGTGGCATTGGACGGCAAAGAATATTCTTATGCTAAGATGTCCCAGGTCCATCATGATGCCGAAAATCATCTTTATTCTTTCGTATATGAAGGAGAAGCAAAAGAATTTCATTATGAAGAAAAAAGTGCTAAGGTTTTAGCTGCAATATTCAGTCAGGTCCAGAAAATGGACGAAATGAGAAAAGCCAAGGCAGAGGAAAAAGTTCCGGCTGCTCCTGTAGCGGAAGTTCCGGCTGAAGAAACTCCTGCTGAGGTTCCGACTGAAGCACCTACTGTTGAACCTGAAGCTCCTGCAAAGCCTGAGCCTGCTGTTGAACCTGAAGCTCAAGAAGAAACTAAAGCTTCTGAAAATGCAGCTACATATGATGAGATGGACGAGATGATCAAAGCAACGATCGCCATCAACGAAGTAAGAGCAAAAAAAGAAGAAGAAAAAGCCAAGAAAAAGG
>JAUMXT010000169.1 GCA_030529015.1 Bacillota bacterium
CGGAAGCAACAACTGTTGGGAAGTAAATTATTGTAATCGTGAAATACCGGAAAAGAACTGGAGTGTATTAAATTACACAGTGCGTTCTAAAGTCCTTTTTACGGCTGATGAAATCGTTGAAATTGCTAAACGATATGAACAGCTTAGTCAGGATAACGGTATGTGTTTTAAAACGAGAAACAAATGCTTTGAAGTAGGTGAGTTTGAACGCTGGATATTGAACGGAATGAAAAGTGCATTGACCGTTGAGGAGTATGTCGGTTGCGGGAATAAACTTTATATTCTCGATTATAGCGGCAGTAAAACGGAAAATTGGAAATACTATGATGTAACTACCGCCGAGGAGTTTCTCAAAGTTCTTGATGATCTCAAAGGCTCAAAATGCCTTAGTGTTGGATTTGAAAACAACAGAGAGGTAAAGAGACCAAGAAGAGAATCAAAGAACGAGAAGATACATAAACGTGGTAAATTCTATGTCCTTAAAATTGACAGTGAAAAGGGTTCGTATTTCTGTTCATTCAGAAAGAATAATACAACCTTTTGTCAGAAACCGGACTATGATTTTGTTAGGGCATTTCCAACCGAAAAAGCCGCACTTAAATATCTTGAGAAGTATAAGGTTAGACTTGGCAAATTCAAACTTAAGCCGGTGTTAATCGAAAACGCAGCTTGACAGTTCAGGAGGTTAAAAATGTTTACAAAGATGAATCAGATAATTGATGAGGTAAAAGCAGATGTCGCAGAACGTGATGAACTTATTGAATGTATTGCGATTTGTCTGATAGCCGGAAAGAATCTTTTTATTTTAGGAGATACCGGACAGGCGAAAAGTTTTGCAATCAATGAGTTTCGTAAACGCATCACGGGTGCTAAACAGTATGAAAGGCTGATGTCAAAACAGACAGACGAAGAACAGCTTTTCGGTAGATTGGATTTATCAAGTCTTATTCCCGGTAATATGCCGATGGATGAACTGATGAAAGACAAGCGTTATGCCGAACAAGCGGAAAAGGTCGAAAATCTGTATGACAAATACCTGAATGACGGTCAAAACAGCACCTTGAATGAAGCTGTGTCTGAAGCGAAGAATTTATTAAACATAAAGCACATTCTTTGTGCTTTAAGAAGCGGCACACCAAAAATGATTACAGAGGGAAAAATACCTGACAGTCATATCGTATTCTTGGATGAGATATTCAAATCCAATGATGGTATCCTCAATTCCTTGCTGACAGCATTGAATGAGAAAGTATATACCAACGAGGGACAGATGGTTAAAATCCCTGTTGTGTCATTTTTTTCTGCATCTAACGAAATACCGAATTTCAACGATAGTACACAGGCGATATTAAAACCTTTGTATGACCGTTTTGAGATAAAGGTGTTAACCGAGTATGTGCAGGAAAAGGATAACAGAATGACGGTGCTTAAAAATAAGCAATCAGGTTCAACAAATACGGCAGCAACATACATAACTCTTGCAGAACTTCAACAAATGCAGCAGGAGGCTGAAAAGGTAAAGGTTACAGATGAAATTAACGAACTTATGGATAATGTGCTTTGCGAACTTCGCAGGCATAACATTCATGTATCGGACAGAAAGTATTTCGGGTTTACTCCAATCGTGCGTGTAAAAGCGTACTTGAACGGAAATACGGAAGTGAAACCAAAAGATTTACTTGTCTTGAAAAACTATTTCTGGAATGAACCTTCACAGATTCCGATAATTGAAAAAATATTGAAGGATATCTGCGAAAACCCAATCGGCGCTAAGGCTCAAAAACTTGTTGAAATGGCAAGAGAATCATTTTCTGATTTAAACTGCTTTGCCAATAATCAGGATAGAGAAAATCCCGATATTGAGAAGCAAGTCCTGAAGCTCTACATGAAAACAGGTAAGGAGCTTTTAAGAATCTATTCAGATGTTGTTAATCTGAAAGAGGATGATATGAGTGACGCTGACTGTAAAAAGGTTGATGAAGTTGCAGAAGAAATCGAAAACTTTAGTTTGCTTTGCGACGACATTGCAAAAACACCACACGTTCCGTTATCGGAAAAAATGAGATTAAATGTATAAATTTTAAGGAGGATAAAAATTATGGCAGTTAACAATGTAGTATTAGTAGGAAGATTAACAAATGATGTAGCGGTGAATACCATCGGCGAAAACAATGTAAAGCAGGCAAAGTTTACCCTTGCGGTTGACAGACCGTATAAAAAGCAGGGTGAGGACAGACCTGAAGCGGACTTTATCAAGATCAACGCTAAGAGAGGTTCTGCTGAATTTGCTGAGAAGTATTTTACCAAAGGAAAACAGGTTTCAGTTGTCGGTTCTATCCGTACATATTCTTTCCAGAAGGACGGACAGACAGTGTACGATTTCTGTGTAGAAGCTGAAAAACTCGGTTTTGCAGATTCGGCATCCGGCGGCACAAACGGACAGAACAATAGCAGTGTAAACAATAACCAGGGTGGCTTTGATGTTCCCGATGGATTTGGATTTGCACCGCAGGATGATGACCTTCCGTTTGGACCGAGATAATGCATAGGGGGATTTTCCCCCTTTTGCATCTTATATGAAGGAGGCAACATGAACTTTAAGAGTATTGAAGAAGTATTATCAAGTGATTTTGGATTATTAAGTGACGGTTATGAAGAAAAGAAAAAAACTGACCGTGTACTGAAGTCCACGAAGATTGA
>JAUMXT010000170.1 GCA_030529015.1 Bacillota bacterium
GGACTAAGACATGACTCCGGACTTAATAAGCACATCATAGTTTACGGCGCAACAGGTTCAGGTAAATCACGAGGATTTGTAAAACCCTTTATTCAGAAAATGGTACAGCTTAAAGTAAACGGTACGGATAAACAGAGTATGATTATAGTTGATCCAAAAGCCGAACTCTTTGAGCAGTATTCAGAACATCTAAAAGAAAACGGATATGTAGTAAAGGCTCTTAATCTTCTTGATATGGAAAATTCCGACGGTTGGAATTGTATCGGTGAAACTGAAGGCGATGTTGATATGGTACAGTCTGTTGCTGAAATCATAATCCGTAATACATCCGAAGAAGGACAGAAAGCAGACTTCTGGGATAAGGCAGAACAGAACTTACTTATCGCACTTATTCTTTATGTTCAGAGTATGAAAGATCCAATTACAAATGAACTTTTACCTCTGCACGAAAGGTCTCTCGGCACGATATATAAAATTCTTTCAAGTGAAAGTGCAAAATCACTTGATATGAAGTTCCAAAGGCTTCCACTAGACCACCCGGCACGTGGACCTTACGGTATTTTCAAACAGGCTGCCAGTAACCTTTGGGGTAATGTGTTCATCGGTCTTGGCTCCCGTATGAATGTATTTCAGAATAAGTTAGTTGATAAAATTACGAAGTACCACGATATAGACTTGGAACTTCCGGGCAAGCAACCTTGTGCATACTTCTGTATTATATCGGCGCAGGACACAGCGTATGAGTTTTTATCATCGCTGTTTTTTTCTATGCTTTTTAAGAAGCTTTCAGACTATGCCAGAAAACACGGTGATGAAAGAGGAAGACTGCCGATAGAAGTAAACTTTCTTCTCGATGAGTTTTGTAATGTTGGTAAGTTGCTTGATTTCAAAAAGACAATTTCAGTTGTTCGTGGATATGGAATCAACTGCCAGATTGTCGTTCAGTCTATTGCTCAGCTCTCGGACAGATACCCGATAAAAGAATGGGAAGAAATTGTAGGTAACTGTGATACTCAGCTTGTGCTTGGCTGTAATGATATGATGACTAGTGATTACATCAGTAAGCGATGCGGAGCTATAACAATTCAGCTAACAAACAGCATGGCGCCGCAGACACCACTTTTTTCTCCTATCACACGAGAAGTAACAGGTTACAGAACGACAAAGGCGAATAACACAAGACCGCTAATGTACCCCGAAGAAATACTTCAGATGGATAACAGAGAGTGCCTCGTGCTTATACGAGGTCAAAAACCGTTAAAGGCATATAAGATTATTCCGGATGAAATGTCATCGTATAAAGAACTTAAATACACGAGGGTTACGGATTATGTTCCAAAGTGGTATGAACTTGATAAAGAACTCGAAGCCAAGGGTGCATCAAGAAAAGGTTATCAGCAAAATTTCGACAATACCGAAGTTGATGAAACAGAGGTTCGTGAAGAAAGACCATTAACGGAGTATGAGTCAATAGAACCTAATTTTGGTTCTAATGCAAAGGATAAAGACGAAGCGAAGAAAACTACCGATGAAAAGACTAAAAAGCCGAAGAAGGCTAAAAATGAGGTGAATGACGCACAAATAGAATTTAGTATAGATATGGATGTTGTTGAAGATGCAGATGACGGCAACACGCTTAAAACAACATCAGCAAACGAAATATTATCAGAGTAAGGAGGAGTTACAAATGAAGTTATATAAGATAAATGATATTATAAACTGCGAATTTTTGAAGATACCAAAAACAATGTTTGCAAATGAAGAATACCGCAAACTTTCATCAGATGCGAAACTTACATATGCACTGCTTTACGACAGACTTTCACTTTCAAAACTTAACGGATGGATAAATGAAAATGATGAGGTGTATCTCATATATACCCGGGAAGAAATTGCCGAGGATTTAGGAATTACATATAAAAAAGCAATCTCTGCTTTTAAGGAGATTTTGGGAGCGGGACTTATTTCCGAACAGAGATGTGGCAGAGGTATGCCAAATAAGATTTTTATAGTGAAACTCGAACTTACAGAAAAGCAGGCAAAAAAGTATGTAAAGCGTGAAAATTTAAGAACTGCCGATTCGGTATGTCTTGAAGAAAAAATGGATGAAATTAAGACATGCCAAAATGGCACATCTGAGGAAAATGGCGGTTTTCAAGATATGCCAAATACGGATATCAAGAACTTCCAAAACGGCACATCAAGAACTGACGAAACGGAATGTTTAGATATGCCGGATTCGCACCCTAATAATACTAATATAAAAAAGACTTATAATATTCATACTGATAATAGTCAGTCTGTCAGTCAGCGAAAACCTTATAGATTTTATACAGGCAGCGCAGAAGAAATTTATTTTGACAGACAGACGGACAATAAATATAACTTCGATGAAATCATAGAAAATTGTGAACTTTATCTTTTTAATGATGAGGAGAGAAAAATCCTATATGACGCATTAGAGAGAATGTTTTACTCAAACGGTTTGAAAATTGGTAATGCAATGTTGCCGCAGGATAAGGTTAGAAGTCGAATGTATGAAATAGATGGCTCTATCTTGCAATCCGCAATGCAGAATCTCCATAAAAACGAAACGGAGATAACCAATATTACGGGCTATGTTATGAGTACAATTTTTAACTGCATTACAGAAGAATACAGTTTACTTC
>JAUMXT010000171.1 GCA_030529015.1 Bacillota bacterium
TATTTTCATTTCACCGTATTCCATTCCAAAGTTCCTTTCAGTTCCTCTTTGATCTTCATGCAGGCATTCTGTTCCGGATGCTCAAAATCGATCAGCTTGATGCCATTATATCTACGATGCAGATGATTATAGAATTTTCTGCAAAGCTCATCCTGAAATACTTATAATTCAGCAAATCAATGTTCCACAGTAAAGAAAAAATATCGACACGTTCCGATGATGCCTGCAAGGCATAAAAAAATCGTCGCAAGCGGTACAAAGCTTGCGACGAGGTGCGATGTTAGCACCAAACGGAGTCAAAACAAAGGTGTTCGCACCAAAAGTAATGGCTACCGCTTAAACGTCCATTTTGAGCTGATTTGCTTCTTTAAGAGCTTGCTCTACGATACTCTCCTGTCCCATTGCATCATAGTGCTCCTGCAACTTCTGTCGCAGTCTAAACAGTTTACCAGTTGCAGTTTCCACAAGATGTCCGTATGTTACAGCATGGATTCGTCCGCTGGTCGTTTCCTTTTCTGGATCAATATCGCCAAGCTTCGCTCCTACCACATAAGCGTCAATAGTTGCAGAACTATGAAGCACCGCCGACTTGCGAATCTGACGGACGTAATATTCGACCTGTGCAACTTCTTCGCTGGTGATTTCAAATCCGCCACGTTTTACTTCGACAATCAGTATCTGATCGGGTTTCATAATCTCACCTGCAGTAGTATCAATTCTGTCCGTACAAACTGCCTTGAGTGAGTATTTCTTGAGACAAATGATATCAGGTCTACGTCTTGGATTCTCGATCACGTCCAGATCGTATTCCTCGTCCTTAAACAGCTCTTTAACTACGGTCGTCAAAGCCGAGTTGGAAACGAACATCGGTGAGTCATATTGTGCGCCGAATAACCAGCGGGAATTCAAAACCAGCGGATGTAGTGTGTGCAATTCTTCCGTAGCTTTATCGTTGTATATCCGTTGGATGGCTTCTACAACAACAATACGCTTGTCGATTTCTCCAATGACAGTCGCAATATCGTCAACATCCCATGTGTTCAAAATATCTGCTAATTTGTCGATTTGATCGGCAGACATCTGTGATAGCTGGCTGAGTAAAAGTTCTCCCTTTTTAGCCTTCTCAATGGATATCATTGCACTTACAGCGCTTTGTAGATAATCAGGGGTGATAACGGGATTATCTTCTGTTACACGCTCAATAAACGCGGATACGTTTCGCTGTCCTGTAATATTAAGTGCCTCCAGATCGTCTCGGGCTCCACGAATTACATCGAGTCTTACTTCACCAATATGCTCCTTCATGACAGATTTAATGAATGTATCCACTTCGCGCTTAATGCTCTGATAATGGCTCATCATATTGGCTGAATCAGAAAAGCCGCTCCAATCGGGAAGCACTTCATCAATAAGGTCATCCGTTTTTATGATTATCGTATAACGCTTAGCTGCCTTGAAACGGCCATCCAAAAATGTGATCTTTCCATAAGACCATGAAGGCTGTCCAACCAAACGACCGGATACCCAAAAAGCAATACCGTGCTGCTGCGATTTGGCAGCAGTTTTTTCAGAATCGATTACGATCATGGAAAGCGTGGCTTTTGCGTCTGTTGCGAAATCCTTCTGGAAAACCACGCCTTTATGCTGAGATAAATCAATCTTCCTGCCGTTGATTTTTACAACAAATTTTGGATCGTACAAAAAGCGCGCAGACAAGATATCTGTCATGGCGTTTGCGTCAGGCAAATGTCTTTGAACAAAGGTGCGGATCTTTGTTCCGTGGCCTTCACGTTCTTCTGTTACATGCCTATGAATTTTAAACGGCGCATCTCCATGTGTGACAGCAATATCATAAATATTGCAAGTGCCATCCTTCCAAGTTTCAACAGTATAGCTGTCGGCAAAGCATAACATACCATGACGGCCAATGCCGTTACGTCCATATGCTATTCTCTTTGTAGTATCAGCATCGGGCGGGAAGGATACCTCTTTTCCTTGACGCTTTTGACGATCGTAGTTGAGCGTCATCCACCTACTACGAAATTCTTCGTCGCCCATTCCGGTGCCATCGTCTTCAACGCTGATTTCCTCATGTTCTTCATAGGGAATGGTGATGCTTACATTGTGCGCGCCTGCGTCCCATGCATTTGCTACAAACTCCGTAAGAGCAATGTCGTTGTTGGAGGTAATGGACTTGTTATTTCGGAATATATAGTTTTCCTCAAAATAAACCGCACTGTTATCCATAATATCCCTCCTGTAATGGTGCGAATTAAAGATATACTTACACCATTTTATTATATTATAGTGCAGGCAGTTTGGTTTTTCAATATGTTTCCAAGAATTCATCCTATCACCTTTCAGCATACTCCTGCTCCAGCACTGCTCCGCACCGCGTATGAACTTCTATGTAGTTGTCATACACCAGTATCTTCTCCACCATAGACCTCATGATAAAGGCATCGTTGGTGTTCATGGCCTCGCTGCTGGCTATGTGTTCCTTGTAGCTTTCCAGCCAGTATTTGACCTCTGCGTACCGGTTAGCGGATTCCTTTAGCTCTTTCTGCCTCTCCTGTAGCTCTGTCATACGCAGGCTGTAGGAGAGGATTTTGAGATCATACTCAGGTTCAGTTA
>JAUMXT010000172.1 GCA_030529015.1 Bacillota bacterium
ATATAAAACTGGAAGGGATGACTAAAGAGCTTATTGAGCTTTTGATGTCACAATTTCGACAATACGTCTATAAGGCTGATGAAGACAGAGCTGCCAATATAGTGCGTCTTCAAAATTACGACCATATTTATAAAAACTATGAAAGACTGTACAGGATCGTGGATCATGTATATGCTAACTTCCGTAAAAAGCTTTACCTTAAAGATATCGCTGATATGGAATATTTGAGCGAAGAACATATCAGCAGATATATAAAAGAAATGCTGGGACTTACTTTTACTCAGCTCATTTCCCTTACAAGATGTGAAGAAGCTGCAAGACAGCTTTCATCTACAGGAAGAACTGTAGATAGGATAGCCGAAGATGTGGGCTTTGCAAACAGAAAACATCTGGCAACTCAATTCAAGCGCTGGTACAAACAGACTCCGTCAGAATACCGTGCGCAGATATTAAAAGACCTGAGCACCGACTCGAAGGTCAGACTCAGGCCGTTTGATTATGAGTTTGCAAAGGTTATATTAGATATGTATCTTGATGAAGAATGATTAAGTCATTCTTCTTTTTTATAAATCTATTTTCTCAAATTTATTCTGCGATTTCCTGCATGACATTAATGTTGCCGTCGCATAAATTACAGTTCCTGCAGCAAGTATCGCTACCTGCTCTCCTGCATTCGTGAAGTCGAGGACATTAAGCCGCTCAAGACCCGGTAAGTAATGCAGTGCTTCTGCAACAACAATGATTATGAAATTCACAATGATAAACATTATGAACGGCTTACCGATGCCATAAGCTGTCTTGAAGAATCCGCCTATGAATATGATATTGAATGCTGCGAATATCACCAAAACAAATGCCAAATAAACTAGATTTGCCGACATCATTACATTCGATTCGTAAACACTTGCATCAGATAATAATGTCATCCTCACGATAGTGCATACGGCACATAGAAGAAATGCCGCCATTTGGAGGGTCATTGCCGCCAGATACTTGGCCTTTACAACATCCTTCTTGCTTACAGGAAGAAGGACTGAATACATGATATCGTTGGCCTCCCTGCTGCTTTGATAACTTTGGAATATCCCCAGACAAAAGAAGAATGCGCCACACAGTATCGGATAACCCGGAATAAATGTCATCAGCGCAAACCCCAGGAAAATATAAGTCAGCGTTATAGTCGAAAGTCTCAGCTCTTTAATCAGTAAGTTTCTCATAAAAAGCCTCCTTCTCGTGTTCTATCATGACAGTTTCAAGAGTTTTGCCATCACCTGCAAACCCTTCAATACTGCCTGTATATATGACTTTGCCGTTTCTTATATATGTTATGTCATCAGCGCATTTTTCAAGATCCGAAGTTATGTGTGTTGAGAATAATATGGTCACCCCTTGCTTCTTTAAGTGCTTAAAAATCTCCAGAAGCTCATCTCTCGAAACAGGGTCGAGTCCGCTTGTCGGCTCATCGAGTATCAAAAGTTCTGCTCCGTGAGAAAGCGCCATCACGAGATTGAGTTTCACTTTCATTCCGCTCGAAAGCTGAGAAGGTGTCTTATTCTCGTCGAGAGAAAACATTTTCATGTATTTGCTGCAAATTTCTTCATTCCAGTTGTCGTAAAATCGCTTAGTGATGTTCAAGATGTCTTTTATGCGCTTTTTCTTGTAATAATCCACTTCACCGCCGGCGTAACCTATGCGCTGCTTTATCTCACGTTCATACTCTGAAAAATCCATTCCGAAATATGAAACGGTCCCCTTAGATGCATGGACCATATTCAAGATAGCCTTTAGCGTAGTGCTTTTGCCTGCGCCGTTTCTCCCGATGAATCCCATGATAGTGCCCTTTGCAACATCAAAAGACACATCTTGGAGTTTGAAACCGGGATATTCTTTAGAGATATTGTTTATGCTTAGAATGCTCATCTCAACTTCCCTCGTAACACCTAAAACTGGCTACACTTTACAAGTGCCAATCCTTGTGTTTTATCAGCAAGGAGCAGCACCTTATCTCCGCACTTGATATCAAACAGTTCCATCACAGGCTTAGGCAAATTTATCGACCCTTCATCCGAAATATCAAGCACGCCGCATATCCTGCCGTTTTCCGGTGCGAAGTCATTTTTTTGTACTGCCATCAATGGCTTATTTACAAGCTCATCCAGTGACATCTTATATAGATTTGCCAGTTTGATGCAGTTGATGATATCGGGATGTGAGTCTCCTGCCTCCCACTTGGCAACCGTCTGTCTTGACACTGATATTATCTCAGCCAGTGCCTCTAACGTATATCCGTATTTCTGCCTCATGATCTTGAGATTTTCTGCAATATGAAGTTCCATAGTACGCCCTCCTTATAATCAAATTATAGCCTTCAACGCCCCTAAAAACAATAAACCGGAATTAACTTATTTTGTTAATTCCGGTTGCATTAAAACTACTAATACACAAATCTACCATACGAATGGGATCAGCCTGTACTTCACCTTTTGCTTATATTCACTATACCCTTCAAGTTCTTTCTCTAGGAATTCTTCTTCACTCTTTAATCGCTTGATGATTATGAAAGGATATGCCAGGAATATGATGAATGAAAATATTGACCCGAGCATCAGCGGCATTGCCAAGAACATA
>JAUMXT010000173.1 GCA_030529015.1 Bacillota bacterium
GGAACAAGAGATGCAGGGATTTCAAATAATACTGTCTGCAGTCCTGTTTCGATTTCTGTACGTACTTTAACAACGACATGCATCATATCACTGCCTATGATACTGCCTTCTTCTGCATTAGATCCGTAATATCCATATGATTTAGTGATATACTTCGCTCCATTATCTACTGCTGCTTGATTTGCAGCTTCTCCATCCTGCTGGCTCCAGAAACTGATATATTTGCCATCTTCACTTTCATACCAGCCGATGTAGTTGCTGTAATCGTTATTACTAGTATAATACAGCTGCTTATCTCTCCATGCATTCTGCAGTAAAGTTATAGCTGTACTTTCATCTACACCGATTCTTGCAGATATTGTTTCAACCAGTTCCCATCCGTTTTCAGTAAACTGGCTCGCATTACCGAATTCACCCTCAGCCATCATTTTAGCCAGAGTTTCACCAGTAAACAGCTTCTTTCCAAGAAGAATACCTTCCATTTCCTTTACTTCCATGAAATGACCGATCTCATCAGAGAAAGTCACATATCCGCCAAGATCACGGTCACCGGATTCAATGTGTGTAGGATAATACGCAGACTGGAGAATGATTTCAGCTACGATATCGCCGAAAGCATCCTTAAGTTTATCATTGCTTCCGGCATCAAAATATCTGTCCACATAATACTGATCATCACGTTCCAGCATGTCATTGTCAGCTCTGCTTATATTGAAGTACTGCTCATTTCCGCTGGTATTATGTGCTGTAAACCTTACACTTCCATCTCGGAACAATTTGTCCCAGTACTGGTTGATCGCATTTGTTGACTGATCAGGATTCATTACACTTGTTGCAACTGCCTGACCTGTTGTTCCTGCCAGATTCAGTCCCAGTGTATAGAATTTAGCTTCTGCACCATAATGATCTTCAGTCTTTTCTTTCGCATACGCTGCAGTCAGCTGAGTTGCAAAACCTACGCCTGCAGTGGCTGTGCTACCAGCACCTGTACCCATATTAGATGTACCGATATTAGTATATGATGTAGTTGCATGGGTAGGTGCACCGTCACTCATCAGTACGAATATAGGCATTCTGACATCACCAGTCTGCACATTGCCGTCTTCAACAACCGGGTCCGCTGCCAGGAACTGATTCATCGCGATATTCAGTCCATTCTGAATATATGTACCGCCGGCAGTATTCTTGCTGGCAGTTCCTACATTACCGCCGTTTTCATATCTTAATCTGTTGGCAATGCTTACAGTAGTATCCGAATTTCCTGACACTGAAATGTACTCTCCACTGTAGCCAGTTTCATATCTGTTCAGACCCAGCAGAAGTGTTGCTGTGCTTGTCTGTGCTGCTCCTGTTTGTCCTCTTCCGGAATACAGGACAATACCTACACGATTATTTTTGTTCAGAGATAACAAAGCATCGATAGCTTCATTTGCTGCATCGATCATATCAGGTACTGATCTTGCGTTGTCCATCGACTGAGATACGTCCAGTACAAACATAGTATCTGTAGGTATAGTGGAATATCCTACAACCTCTTTGTTTGTTGCAAGAGCTGACATCGCTATGAGGAAATTATCCTCATCAGTCTCTATGCCTGTTTCAGTTTCAATGTCCTGCAAGGCCTCGTCAAAAGCATCGCCGCTTTCAAATACAGACTTGTCCGTCCATACTCCGCCGGCATACTCGGTACCCTTTTCCTCAAGATCCAGAAAGTAATCCTTCCATTCGTAGATCGTACTGTTGTCTGCAATTTTATCTGTTGTTGCCGCTTCAACATTTACTCCTAAAAACGTCGTAGGAGTCATTCCAACAACCAGCATGATTGCCAGCATCATTGCTAACAAAGACTTTCCAAACTTATTTTTCATTACACACGTGCCCCCTCTCTTTTTCATTTTTCGTGCTTTTTATATCTGCACTTTTTCCTGCATACTATGATTATTTGTACATCTATATGCGGTTGAAAAAGAATTTTATTTTTTGATGTTTTATTATACCGCACCCCCCTCTTAATCTCAATACCTAAAGAGGGGGATTTTTAACATTTTTCTGAAAATTCCCAATTCTTTTATGCATATATACAAATACTTTGTTCTGTTTTTGTTCCACATAAAAACCGACACTTTTTCAATGTCGTGTCAGCACATTGTTCGTGTCGGTTTTTTATTTTATATTTGTTTTATACCCCTTATCAGTAGATCTATCGCTTTTTTCTGTTCCTCACACATTCGCTGAGAAGGAACTCTACCTGGCCGTTGATAGATCTGAAATCGTCTTCCGCCCATGCCGCTATCTCTTCCCAAAGACCGGGCGAAAGCCTCAGTATCATCTGCTTCTTTGCCTTTTCCTTGTCTTTGATAGCCTTTTCTTTTTTCTTTATTTCTTCCTCCATGGACTTGAGCTTTTCAAGCCGCTGCTGAAGTTGTTCTTCTCTTTTGTTTAAATCGTCTGCCATATCGGCACCTCTCTTCTATTGGTTTCGGCGCCGCCGTTTAATAGATACTTCCGCTATTTACGATAGGCTGTGCGTCTTTATCTCCGCAGAGAACTACCAGCAGGTTCGATACCATGGCAGCCTTTCTTTCGTCGTCTAATACGATCAAGTCATCATCTTCCAGTTTAT
>JAUMXT010000049.1 GCA_030529015.1 Bacillota bacterium
TTGTGAAAGGAGAAGGGATATGAGCGGAAGTATAATATGGATGATATGTGTATGCGGAGTAGGTTTGATTTTCTTCGGCATAAGTAATTATGCAGAAAAGAAAACGACGCCTATGTGGTTTATAACAGGAGGTCTTGTATCACCTAATATAATTTCCGACGTTAAAGAATACAACAGAGAAAACGCAACGATGTGGAGAAATTACTCTGTTACATATTTTGCGGCAGGTATCGTACATTTCTTTGACCAGACACTGGCAATCGTAGTGTTGGCCCTTACTTGCACTGTAGGGATCGGCTGGCTTTTCTGGACATATAAGAAGATTCTTGCAAAGTACAAGTGCGATCCGCCTAAGAAGGTTGCTAAAAAGAAGAAAAAATAAAACAAGGGAGTTTTCATTCGAAAACTCCCTATTTTAGTGCGGCATTTGCTGAATTTCGAGAAACCTCATCAGCACCATATTGATTAATATACTGTTTTACCCAGCATTGACAGGATGAGTTCGCTTGCGATATCACCTGTTTGGTTTCTTGTATCAAGCATAGGATTTACTTCTACCATATCAAGAGCTATTACCTTGCCTGAATCGTGAAGAGTTTCTACCAGGTAGAAAGCTTCTCTCAGTGTCAGTCCGCTGTGAACGATAGTACCTGTTCCCGGTGCTGATTCAGGAGTGATAGCATCTACGTCGAAGCTTACGTGGATACCTTCTGTTCCTTCTGAAGCGATTTTGATAGCTTCTTCTACTACTGCAGGCATACCCATTCTGTCGATATCAGCGATGGAGAATACAGTAACACCGTGTTCCTTCATTCTGATTCTTTCGTACTTGTCGATATCTCTTCCTGCGATCTGTACACAGTTCTTAGTGCTTACAAAGTTTCTTTCGCCATCGAAACTTGCCATGATGTCAGGGCCTGCTCCGCATACTGCTGAGAATGGCATACCGTGCATATTGCCTGATGGTGATGTTTCAGGGCTGTTCCAGTCTCCGTGAGCGTCAACCCAGATAATACCGATGTTTTTATAATGCTTCAGTGTTGCCGGGATACTTCCTGCAGCGATACTGTGGTCTCCGCCCAGTACGATAGGGAAAGCACCTTCTTCATGTGAATGAAGTACTTCATGATACAGCTTTTCGTTTAAATCAACTACCTGCTCGAAGCATCTCATATCATCTCTTGATTCAGATCGCCCTTATCATTGCATTCAATCCCTAATTCTTCGATACCCTGAACCACTCCTGCATATCTGATTGCAGCAGGTCCCATGTTAACGCCGCGAGTGCTGGCTCCCAGGTCCATCTGAACGCCAATCAAATCAACTTTTTTCATTTAAGTAAATCTCCTCTTCATCAAAATAAAATATCAAACAATGCCTATTATACATATTAGAGGGACAAATTCCTAGCATATATTGTGAAAATATAAAAATGCACGATTTTTGTCTAAACTATTGACAACGGGCAAAGCATATTGTATTTTATTATTGTCCTAAGCACATAAGACAACATGACAATGAAGTCAAGGGGCATTGGATACGAATATTTGAGGAAGGGAGGAAAACACATGGGATGGAATTTTGATGACAGCAGGCCTATATGGCCGCAGCTAAAAGAACGGTTGATGAAAGATATAGTCGGAGGCAGATATGAAATGGGCGGACCGTTTCCAACTGTAAGAGATCTGGCTGAAGAAGCAGGGGTCAACCGTAACACTATGCAGAGAGCTCTTAGTGAATTGGAAAGCGAAGGCCTTGTCATCACTAATAGGACTGCAGGCAGGACTGTGACTACAGATGAGGAGCTTGTAGCAGAAACGAAAGCAGCTATCGCAGCCGGTAATGTAGGAAGATTTATGGCTGAGATGGCATCACTTGGCTTCAGTGCTGAAGAGGTCATAGACATCATAAAGAAAAAGGGGGTCGAAAATAGATGAAGACAGAATTAGTTGTTGAATGCAGGGGTCTGACAAAGAATTTTTCGGGAGTCAAAGCGCTCGACTGCGTGGACCTGCAGCTTGGAAGAGGTAAGATAATAGGCCTTCTCGGGCCGAACGGCAGCGGCAAGACCACACTTATCAAGATACTCAACGGGCTTCTTGAACCTACTTTCGGAGAAGTGCTGATAGACGGTGAGCATCCCGGAGTGCATACTAAATCAGTGATCAGTTATCTGCCGGATAAGACATATTTCGCTGACTGGATGAAAGTAAATGACATATTCGATATGTTCGGTGATTTCTACAAGGACTTCGATAGAGAAAAGGCTGAGATGATGTGTGCTTCGATGGGGATAGGTCTCAAAGACAGACTTAAGACCATGTCCAAGGGGACCAAGGAAAAGGTGCAGCTTATCTTAGTGATGAGCAGACGCGCACAGCTCTATCTTCTCGATGAGCCGATCGCAGGAGTGGATCCGGCAGCAAGGGATTACATACTTACTACCATCATAAACAACTATAACGAAGAGGGTACTGTAGTTATATCTACACATCTTATATCTGATATCGAGCGTATCCTTGATGAAGTAGTGTTCATAAAAAACGGTGTGATCGTTCGTCATGAAGCAGTAGATGACATAAAAGAAAAAGAAGGCAAATCCATCGACGATGTTTTCAAAGACACATTTAAGATGGTTCCATTCATGGGGGTGAGCGGATATGACAGGTAATCTTATAAAATATGAATTCAGATCGGGGTTAAGATATATAGGGATCATATGGCCGGCGCTTATAGTATCGGCAGCACTTCTCGGCTTAGTGTTTAAGGTGATGGGTATCGTATCTCCTGAAGATTCTCAAGGAATAATGAATATCCTGCAGCTGATATTTGATCTGGTATTCCCGCTGCTTTATGCAGCTATATTCATCGCTATGATAGTGATAACTATATTCATAGTAGTAATGAGATTCTACAAAGGACTTCTTGGTGATGAAGGATATTTGATGCATACTCTGCCGGTGAAACCTTGGCAGCTTATAACATCAAAAGGGATCGTTGCCTGTGCTGTAGTAATGATCAGCATTATCTGTGCTGTGCTCTCAGTACTGATCTTAGTAGGTATCGATGACATAAGCGGATTAATAACAGGTGGTAAGGAATTTTTCGCGGTTCTCGGTGAAGAACCGAGACTGATACTTGTGATCATCGAAGTGATAATATTAGCGATATTCGGTACGATGGCATCTATTTACCATATATATGCTGCGATGGCTATCGGCCAATTGACAAGTAAGCATAGATTGCTTGCTTCCCTCGGTGCTTATATAGCTATCAATATAGCCCTTACTGTGTTAGCGACAGTTATTACTGTGATAGGCGATCGATTATGTCTGGACGTGTGGCTCAGTGAATGGCTCTGGTCCATTGAAGCAAGTGCAGGCATGAATAATGACGGGTTCATAATGGTACAGGCCGTTCTTGGAGCAGCATTCGTTGTGGCTGTTGTTCAGCTGGCTGCTTTCCATGTGATAACAGAAAGAATACTTTCAAAAAAACTCAATCTTATATAAAGAGCACAGCTTCATGCTTGAAAAGACTGACTAAAGCGCATCGTAAAGGTGCGCTTTTTGCATATCTTAGCGGGTTTTGCAAATACTATCAAAAAAACGCAAAGGATGTATTTATGGATAATGATAATGTGACAAGAACAGATGGCTCACTTAGCTTCGGTGGGCTGACTGCCATGATAATAGGCTCGACGATCGGGGCCGGCATATTCACGACCGCGGGAGATATGGCATCAAACGGTGCTCATACGGGAAGTGTACTTGTCGGATGGACCATAGCAGGTATCGGTATGTATATGCTGATGAGATGCTTTTTCGAACTCAACAAACTTAGGCCGGATCTTACGAACGGGATATACAGCTATGCGAAAGAAGGGTTCGGAGAGTATGTAGGATTCAACTCAGCATGGGGATACTGGATGAGTGCGCTGATAAGCAACGTATCGTATATAACACTGCTTTTTGGCGCCTTGGGCTATTTCTTTCCTGTATTTGGCGAAGGCAACAACGGGACTTCCGTGATATGCGGGTCAATAGCTGTTTGGCTTATTGTTGTGCTGGTATCAAAAGGAGTACAGCAGGCAACGTTGATAAACGTAGTGGTCACGATATGCAAGCTGATACCTATACTTGTATTTATCGTGGCAGTGCTGCTTCTGGGCAAGTTTGAATTAAGCGTATTCTTTGATAATTTCTGGGGCAGAGGTGACGTTCCGTTGAGCCTCCAGATAATGTCTACCACATCCTCTACAGTATGGGCGTTTATCGGTGTTGAAGGCGCGGTAGTACTGTCTGCGAGAGCCAGGAGGGCAGACGATGTCGGCAAGGCATCACTTACAGGATTCCTCGGCATACTTGCACTTTACGTGACAGTCGCCGTGCTTAGCATGGGAGTTATGACGACTGAAGAACTTGCACAGCTTAATAATCCTCAGATGGCACAGATACTTGAAGAAGTAGTCGGGCCGTGGGGCGCGACATTGGTGAATGTAGGCGTTATCATATCTATTTTGGGAGCGCTTTTAGGATGGACTATAATAGCTGCCGAATGCCCTTATGAAGCGGCAAGGCAAGGAGTATTTACTAAGGCGTTTGCCGGAAGCAATAAACACGGTTCACCGGTATTTGCTTTAGTAGTAACTAATCTTTTGATACAGGCGTTTTTATTGATAATACTTGTTAGTGAGGCCTCGTACTTGGCGTTTTACACTATAGGCTCATCTATGATAATGCTGCCGTATTTATTAAGTGCTCTATACTATTTACAGTTAAGAAAAAACGCATACGCGATAGTCGGAACTGTTTACGGGATTTGGATGATCATATCCGCGGGAATCATACAATTTTTGATAACAAGTATCTTATATGCCCCGGGTATTTGGGTATATGTAAAGGGCAGAAGAGAGAAAGGACTCAAGGCCTTCGAGCCTTTTGAAAAGCGAATCGCCGTAATGCTTTTGGTTGTTGCAAGCACATCCATAGTATTGATGGCGGCAGGAATCGTAGATCCTTTCTGATAGTGGCATAATGCGTCTAATCATGGTAGAATAAGGCATAACAAAAAAGGAGACGTATTATGGAATTAATGAAACTGTTGATGAAACGCAGAAGTATAAGAAAATATACAGACGAGCATATCCCGCAAGAAAAGCTTGATGAAATCCTTAAAGCCGGATTGATGTCTTTTAGCGGTAGAAATCTCAAGCCATGGGAGTTTATCGTAGTTAAGGACAAAGATATGCTTGAGAAGCTTTCTCATGCAAAGGATTCGGGTTCTGCTATGCTGGCAGGCGCGGACTGTGCCATAGTCGTTATTGGGGACAGAGAAAAGACGGATGTATGGACAGAAGATTGCTCTATCGCTATGACATACATGCACTTAATGGCTGCGAAGCTGGACGTGGGAAGTTGCTGGGTACAGTGCAGACTTAGAAATGATGAGAACGGTGGAAGCACAGAAGATTACGTAAGAAACCTTCTCGGTGTTCCGGAAAATTATGCTGTGGAAGCGATGCTTTCTCTCGGCATGCCGGCTCATGAAGCGAGAGGTCATAAGGAAGCCGATTTAGAAAGCGATAAGATTCACAACGAAGTATTTTAGGAAGGTAAGAGACGATGCTGCAGGATATAGCACCACATAAGTACGACGTAACATATAGGACAGTAGACGTAGCAGATGACGATGTTATGCTGATTTTCAAAAATAACTCGCTGCTGTGTCATGTAGATGAAGACGGAATATATTATCCGGAAGTGACAGAACTTGAAAAGATTTTTCCTGATATAAGAAAAAAGGCCAAGTTCATGTTCCGTATCGATGATTATGATTACTTTGAACTGAGAAATCATGAAATAGAGCCTTTTGATGACTGGAAATACATTCATAAGGATGAGGTCAGAACTATGCAGCCTCTGTGGAAGGCGTTTGCTGCTGTGACAGGTTTCCAAATCCACGACTGGTACACTAATACCAAATTCTGCGGAAGATGCGGCGCGAGGATGAAGCCTCAGGGTGAGGAGCGTGCAATGAAATGTCTTCAGTGCGGCAAAGTATATTATCCTCAGATATGCCCCAGCGTGATAGTTGGTGTAACTGACGGAGATAAACTGCTGATGACCAAGTATTCCGCTAAGCATAGCAAGTACAGAAGGTACGCTTTGATAGCAGGCTATGCAGAAGTTGGTGAAAGTCTTGAAGATACTGTAAGACGTGAGGTCATGGAAGAGGTAGGGCTCAAGGTTAAAAACATAAGATATTACAGCAGCCAGCCATGGTCGTTTTCCGATACGCTACTGATGGGATTTTTCTGTGAGGTGGACGGAAGTACTGAAGTTACTCTCGATGAAAATGAACTATCTGTGGCAGAATGGCTCACAAGAGAGGAAATACCCGAGGAAAGCGCAGATTCGTCTGTAAGTCTTACAGGGGCGATGATGAAGGCGTTTAAAGAAGGCAGAGAAATATAGGTATGTTTATGAGCACTTCTGAATACTGGACAACTTATGATTCACCGGTAGGTCTGCTTACTCTGTGCAGTAACGGCTTAGGTCTTACAGCGCTGCTTTTCGAAAAGGAAATCACTGCGAAGCAAAGAGACCATTTATGCAGAAAAGATGACTTGAAGATATTTGCTGATACTAAAGATTGGCTCGATAGGTATTTTAATGGCAGAAAACCTGATATAGAGGAGCTGGAACTATCGCCGTCGGGTAGCGATTTTGCCATGTCTGTTTGGGAAATGCTGAGAAAGATACCTTATGGGAAGGTCGTTACGTATGGTTATATTGCCGAGGAAATGGCGAAGTTGCGTGGCAAAAAAAGGATGTCAGCTCAAGCAGTAGGCGGCGCCGTAGGGAGAAATCCTATATCGATAATACTGCCGTGTCATAGAGTTATAGGTGCCGGCGGGAACTTGACAGGCTTCGGTGGCGGGATAGATATTAAAATCAAACTGTTGGAGCATGAAAATGTAGATATGAGCGGAATGTATAAACCAAAAAAGGGTCGGCTATAATATGCCGAACCCTTCCAGTAATATTTTAAGACCTATTATTATAAGAACGATGCCGCCGAACAGTTCGGCTTTTGATTTGTATTTCGTTCCGAATATGCTTCCGATCTTGATGCCGGCAGCCGAGCATATGAATGTCACGACGCCTATGAAGCATACTGCAGGAATTATGCTTACTTCAAGGAACGCGAAGGTCACTCCCACAGCCAGAGCGTCTATGCTCGTAGCTATGGCCAGCAGGAACATTGACTTCATAGTCATGGAAGCATCACAGGAATCATCTTCTTTTTCGAGAGATTCCTTTATCATATTGCCGCCAATTATGGCGAGAAGAATAAATGCGACCCAATGGTCGTATTTTGTTATTATTTCAGAAAATACACTTCCGAGGAAATATCCTATAAGAGGCATAAGGGCCTGAAAACCCCCAAACCAGGCACCTGCTATACACATATGCTTAGGAGTGATCCGATGCAGGGAAAGACCTTTGCATATGGATACTGCGAAGGCATCCATGGATAGTCCTACGGCCAGTATAAATAATTCTACAAGACCCATCAGAACACCTCTCCCAAGATTTCTTTTTCAGCAAAGAATACTGTAGCACCGCCTGTATGTACGAATACGACTTTGCTGCCTTTTTCTATCTTGCCTGTTTTGACATGGTCGAGAAGGGCAGAGAATGCCTTACCTGAATATACAGGGTCTACTAGTATGCCTTCAGTCTTAGCGAGAAGCTTGATGGCTTTAGTAGTAGCTTCGTTAGGCATTTCATAGCCCGGTGCATAGTAATTGTCATCAGGTTCAAAATCCTCGGCTTTTACGAGAGGTTCACCTGAAGGAATCCCCATGAGCTCGAGGGCGCCATTTGAAAGAGAAGCGGCGTGCTTTGCATAAGAACGACCGATTTCCATAGCGCTTATGGAACGAATAACAGTTTTTCTGCCCAGCAGATTTCTTCCTGCCATCATGCCGGCCATAGTGCCGCCTGAACCTGTAGCGTGATAGAAATAATCAAACTCGACGTCCAAAGCGTCTGCTTGTTCGAAAAGCTCTGTTATGCCGTCTACATATCCGAGGGAACCTGTTTCGTCAGCGCCGCCTATAGGTATGTTCATGCATTTATGACCTTCGGCTTCTAGTCGTTTTATATGTTCCTCACCCATTTTGAAGGAACGATTTTCTGTGTCCATGAAGCTTTCACCTTCCAGTGGATCGATGATATGGATCTCTGCATCGAAGATGCGGTCCAGCAGAAGATTTGCTTTGATGTCGTTTTCATCGATAGGGACGATGGCTGCCAGATATACGACAGGTTTGATGCCGTTTTTTGACGCCGCCCAAATAGTCTGCATTGCGTGATTAGACTGGACTGCCCCGTATGTGAATACATGATCGCAGCCTTCAGCCTTGGCTTTGCCGATGAGGTATTCCAGTTTACGCGTCTTGTTTCCGCCAAACAGATTGGAGCCTGTGAAGTCGTCTCGCTTGATATATAACTCTATGTCAAGCTGCTCGGAGAGTTTCTCTAATTTATGTAATGGAGTAGGGAAGAATCCCAGGTCGGTTTTCGGTAATTTGTTTAAAAGCTCACGGGCTTGTGTAGTCGTAAGTGCCATGTCAGACTCCTTTCTTATGTGATGATATCAGAATATATGATATAATAAAAACTGTCAATGAAAGTAAACTAATTAAGACAGGTCAATAAATGAAAAAAATAACTATAGGGATCCTGGCTCACGTGGATGCCGGGAAGACAACTTTATCGGAAGGATTGCTGTATAAAACGGGCGCCATAAGACAGCTTGGCCGCGTGGATCACGGCAATGCTTTTCTTGACACTGATGCGCAGGAGCGTGCAAGGGGAATCACGATATTCTCTAAGCAGGCTCTATTGTCATACAAAAATACAGAATTCATGCTGCTGGACACTCCGGGGCACGTTGATTTTTCGGCTGAGATGGAGCGTACTTTGCAGGTGCTTGATTATGCCGTTCTGGTGATCAGCGGCAAAGACGGAGTACAAGGTCACACAGCTACTTTATGGAAACTGCTTGCAAAATATGACGTTCCTGTATTCATATTCGTCAACAAGATGGATCTCGACGGGGCTGTGAAGGATGAAATTCTCGATGAGCTCAGAAGACGTCTTGATCAAAGACTTGTTGATTTTTCCGAAAGTCCGGATCACGAAACTGTCGCTATGTGTGATGAACAGCTTCTCGATGAATTCCTTGAGTCGGGAGAAATATCTTCCGAAAGCCTTAGAAATGCCATAATGCAAAGGTCTCTTTTCCCTTGTTTCTTTGGCTCCGCTCTGAAAATGGAGGGTGTGGACAGGCTGATTGATGGACTTGACGAGTTTACGGGTGTGACATCATACGGCAGAGAATTCGGAGCTCGTGTATATAAGATAACTCGCGACGACAAAGGTAACAGACTTACTCATATGAAGATAACCGGCGGAAGTATCAGGACTAAGGATGAGGTGGTGACCGGCAGGGAAACAGAGGACGGAGGGTATCAGCAGACCGAAAAAGTCGAGCAGATAAGGCTGTACTCGGGAGTGAAATTCACTGCCTGCGATGTTGCAAAGGCAGGCGATGTGGTTGCTGTTACAGGACTTAAAGATACTTATGCCGGTCAGGGACTCGGTATCGAAGCTGATGCGCTGTCACCTACTTTGGAATCGGTGCTAACTTATCAGGTGATTCTTCCTGCAAATGTGGATAACCATACTGCGCTGACAAGACTTAGACAGCTCGAAGAGGAGGATCCTCAGCTTCGCGTGATCTGGAATGAACAGCTGCAGGAAATCCAGATGCAGCTTATGGGTGAAGTCCAGACTGAGATATTAAAGAATGTGATATTCGATCGATTCGGCATGGATGTTGAATTCGGTCAGGGAAATATAACGTATAAGGAGACTATCAAGAATGCAGTAATTGGCAGAGGTCATTTCGAGCCGTTGAGACATTTTGCTGAGGTACATTTATTGCTGGAGCCGGGAGAACCGGGCAGCGGCCTTACTTACGACAGCGTATGTAACGGAGACGAATTGCCGCTTCATTGGCAGAAATTGATACATACTCATTTTACCGAGAAGGAGCATCTTGGTGTTTTGACCGGTTCTCCGATTACCGATATGAAGATAACGATACTGGCAGGAAAATCCCATCTTAAGCATACTGTTCCGGGAGATTTCAGGCAGGCGACATACAGGGCTATTCGTCAGGGTTTGATGAAGGCAGAGTCCATGCTTCTCGAGCCGTGGTATGAATTCAGACTTGAAATACCGTCTGATTGTATAGGTAGGGCGATGTCAGACATACAGAAGATGAGTGGAAGCTTCGACGATCCGCAGCCGCTTGGAAGCATGACTGTTATTACAGGCAAGGCTCCTGTTTCGGAGATGAAGGATTATGCTCTTGAAGTCGTGTCTTACTCTAAAGGCCACGGTATATTGACTTGTGCGCTGGCAGGATATGAGCCGTGTCATGATTGGGACATAGTCATCGAAGAATGCGGATATGATCCTGAATCGGACCTTGAAAATACAGCGGATTCTGTGTTCTGTTCTCATGGGGCAGGACATACAGTCAAGTGGGATGAGGCTGATGAAATGATGCATGTGGTCAGCCGCGTAGGCGGCACGGAAACCCTTGGCGGAGCCGCGAATGGCGCCTTTGCATCAGAGACAGCCGGAGGCTCAAGGGGAGTTCATGCTTCTTACAGAGGAACTAAGGAAGAAGATGCAGAGCTTGACAGGATATTTGAAAGAACGTATGGCAAGCCTAAGGAACGCAGATATATCGCAAAGCGTGAGATATTGTCAGAACGCGAGAAAGTGAAGATCATGCCGACTGAGGTCAAGGAAGAATATTTGCTGGTAGACGGATATAATATTATTTTCGCGTGGGAACAGCTTAAGGATCTGGCGAAGGTCAATATCGACGGTGCCAGGGAAGCTTTGATTGAGATACTGGCTAATTATCAAGGTTTTAAGAAGTGTCGTGTGATAGTTGTATTTGATGCGTATCGTGTCAAAGGCGGCGAAAGGCATTTTGAGAAATACGATAACGTGGATGTTGTGTATACGGCGGAAGCTGAAACGGCTGATATGTATATCGAAAAAACTGCTCACGAAAAGGCAAAGGATTATCTTGTGCGCGTTGCCACGTCTGACAGACTTGAGCAGATGATAATCGTTGGTAGCGGTGCATTTAAGATTTCGGCCGATGAGTTCAAGCTGGAGGTCGAGAAGGCGGATATGGAGATAAGCCGCATGATCGAAGAGCTTAATAGGCGGAATAAATTGGA
>JAUMXT010000174.1 GCA_030529015.1 Bacillota bacterium
TATTAAGCTAGGTAGAGGTATCGTTGCATTACGCAGTACCGAACGAGATATTCCCTCAATTTGCATTCATAACGATGAAACGTCATGCGTTAATGCACAATATGAGAAAGGGGTAAAAGGTCTTCTTCGTGCGCTTGAAGACGGTCAAAACAAAAAGTGCATTCATGTAGTTACTACGTGTGAAAAGAAATATTTCACATCTTCGATATTTCCGTGTGTTGAAAGCGTGTCTGCCTACATCGCACTCTGTTTGAAAGAACCCGGGCTTGCGGCGGGTACAAAAGAGTCCAACGGTTCGGAGGAACAATGGCAGACTCTTGCGAAACGGATTACAGAAGCGGGATCTCTGGCCAGCTTGTGCAAAGAGGTATTATGCCCCATCGGACAATTAGATACAGAATTTCCAGACTTTTATGAAGGTTCTAAGGATGAACGGTTTCTGTGCTTTATCGCTCTGAAGTCCTTCTTTGGGACCCGAAAAGACTACCTTGCTTCGTGCTTGAGCAAGTGTAAAGGCGCAGATGACCTTCTTGCTTGTATTTACTTTACAATTCTGGATTACGAGCCAGATGATCCTAGGCTTTCAATGATGCTACGGCAACGTCGTCGTATTCTTCAGGCATTTGAAGAAAACGATGTGTTGATGAAAGATTACTGTGATAAGGCCACTGTCTTCGGACGTAATGCCTTGCGTTATCTAAGCGACAGTACTGAAGAAGAACGTGCCGCAATTATCCATGCTCTTTGCATCTATGATTATTCGTATAGCGAAATGATTACAATGCTTAGAGATGTAGCTCCAGAATTGGTTCTGTATTTGCAGGAATTCACGTTTAACAGTTATAATACAAAGACACTGGAAGCGGATGCCCCGATTAGGAGCCTACTAACGGAATACTTTCAGAAATATAAGATTCAGAAGATTACCAATCATCAGGACCGGGATTTCATTGGAGTTGTTGAAGAAGAGGCTCAAAAACGTAGTTATACTAGACTGCAAGCCAGAAGTGCTATTGTCAAAAAGCTCGATAAGAAGGGGGCTCAACCGTATTTCTTTGATGCATTAGGAGCAGAGTTTTTGGCATATATTGAAGCCAAGGCAGAACAGTACGGTATGCAGTTTGAGTGTCAAATAGGGCGCTGTAATCTGCCATCTATTACTTCTAAAAACAAGGAATTCTATGATGCTTTCCCAGCTGGCACTATTCGAAAAATCGATGATCTTGATGAAATAAAGCATCATGGTACGAAATACGATTACCGGATTACGACAGAGCCGTTGCACCTGTTCGAGGAACTTGCAATTCTGGATCGCGAGCTAAAGAAGATGAGCAAGGCTCTAGCATCCGAAAAGGAAAAGAAAATAATCATCCTCTCGGACCATGGTGCAAGTCGTATTGCAGTCACATATCAAAGTGAAAATGACAAGCTCGTTCTACCTGAAGCAGGGCAGCACAGCGGGCGTTGTTGTCCTGCAGAAACAGATCCGAGTATTCCTTTCGCTTCTTTTGAAGATGGTTATGCTGTTATTGCCAATTACGAGCGATTTAAAGGAAGTATGAAGGCTGATGTAGAGGCACATGGTGGGGCAACTTTGGAGGAAGTGGTTGTTCCAATCATCACTTTGACAGCGAGGCCGAAGGAGCAGATTTTGTTCTTCCCGGATCCTGTAGTCAAGTGTAGCGCTAAGGAAGGCACAACGATTATGCTGTATGCAAATCCACCACTGCATATTCCACGCTTAGTTGTTTCCGGCACTTCCTATGATGGTGTATTTGACGGTGATAAGCACAATGTACGATTCAACATGCCGGATATCCGCAGAAAAGGAAACTACTCTGCTGATATATACGATGGTGAAAAAAAGATTGAGACGCTTGGCTTTGAAACCAAACGTTCGACCGCAACTAATGATTTGTTTTAAGAGGTGATAAAATGACATATGAACGGTTTGATGCGCCTCTCCTGGAGCGATTGAGGGATGCATTTGATGAAATGGTTCTGTATAAGGATTTGTCGAAAGGAAATATAATCACCTCATTTAAGCTTCCATCGTTTATGCGTGACTGGGTTATGAAACGTTTTCAAGATGACGATGGCCAGATGGATACTGAAGAGGCGAGTGAATTCGTCCAGAGTTTTATCCCGAAGCGCGGTGAATGGAAATCAATTCAAAATCGTATTGTTACCCAGGGTGAGCGAGTAAAATTTCTAGGTCGAATATCTGTGAACATCGATATCAAGTCACAAGACATTTCATTTGCTCTGCCCGACTTTGGCATTGGGTATAAGGAAACTTATATCTCGATGGAAGTATGGGAAAGATGCTCAACTGATCTTCTGCGATCAGAGGAGGCATGGGGAATCCTTGAACTCGGATATTTGTATCCTAGCGAGGATAAAAAAGATGGAAAGATACAGCTTCTCAGCTTTAAAGATTTCTGCCCCTATGCAGTAGATCTTGAAGAATTCAAAGATGCTCGAGAAATGTTCACGCTCGAAGAATGGATTGATATTGTTCTAGGTGCTGTAGATTACAATCCTCTTGGATATGAAAGCTCAACTCAGAAACTAGCTGTGTTGAAGAGGTTGCTTCCCT
>JAUMXT010000050.1:0-7023 GCA_030529015.1 Bacillota bacterium
TATTATCGCCTCTATGCGGCCGTCCATATCTGCGATAACGTCTTTCGCTCTTGTCGGACTTGGACTTCCTGAAAGGTTGGCGCTTGGCGCTGCTATAGGAGTATCCGCCATAGTGATAAGGTCAAGTGCTGCCTGACTGTCAGGCATTCTCACCGCTACTGTATCGAGACCTCCTGTAGTTCTGTCAGGAACTTCCGGCTTTTTCTTAACGACCATGGTCAGCGGTCCCGGCCAGAAGTTTTCGATAAGAGCTACGATATCTGCGCTCAGCTTCGGTGTAAGCCTTCCCATATCGCTCGCCCTTGCTATATGAACGATCATCGGATTATCGGAAGGTCTGCCCTTTGCGGCATAAACGCTTGCTACTGCGTCAGCATTGAGGGCGTCAGCCCCGAGACCGTATACCGTTTCCGTAGGAAACGCTACCAGTCCGCCTTCACGAATGATATGTGCAGCCTTTGCAATATCTGATTTAGTTGTGCTTAGGATTTTAGTTTTCATAATTAGAAATTCTTCATCTTTTCTGCCTGGTCGCTGGTAATGAGTCCATCTACGATTTCATCGATATCGCCATCAAGGAAAGTATCCAGCTTATAGATTGTCATGCCGATTCTGTGGTCGGAAACTCTGCCCTGAGGGAAGTTGTATGTTCTGATTCTTTCGGATCTGTCGCCTGTACCTACCTGGCTCTTTCTCTGTCCTGCGATCTCATCCTGCTGCTTTTGCATTTCCAGATCGTAAAGACGAGCTTTGAGAACCTTGAATGCTTTTTCCTTGTTCTTGATCTGGGACTTTTCGTCCTGACAAGTTACAACCAGTCCTGTAGGTTCGTGAGTCAGTCTAACTGCAGAGTCTGTAGTGTTTACGCACTGGCCGCCGTTACCGGATGCTCTGTAAACGTCTACTCTGACATCGTTAGGGTTCAGATCTACTTCTACGTCATCTACTTCAGGAAGCACTGCGATAGTTGCTGCTGAGGTGTGTACTCTGCCGGAAGATTCAGTTTCGGGAACACGCTGTACTCTGTGGGCACCTGACTCGTACTTAAGTCTGGAATATGCGCCCTTACCCTTAATCAGCATGATCGCTTCCTTGATACCGCCCATGCCTGTATCGTTGATGTCGATCAGCTCTGTCTTCCAGCGATTTCTTTCTGCATATCTTGTGTACATTCTCAGAAGGTCTGCTCCGAACAGTGCAGCTTCTTCTCCGCCTGTTCCTGCTCTTACTTCGAGGATTACGTTCTTTTCGTCGTTAGGGTCCTTAGGCAGAAGAAGTATTCTCAGTTCATCTTCCTGGCTTTCGATAGTTTCTTCCAGTTCGCTGATTTCCATCTTGGCAAGTTCGCGCATTTCTTCGTCGCCTTCTTCCAGGATTTCCTTAGCATCAGCCAGTTCTGTCTTCGCCTTCTTGTATTCCTTATATGCCTTGACGATCGGCTCCATTTCGCCCATTTCCTTGATCAGCTTCTGCCATACAGGCTGATTGTTGATTATTTCGGGATCTGATACCTTCTGTGCCAGTTCGTCATATTTTTCTGTTATAAAATCAAGCTTGTCAAACATTTTAAACTCCTGTGTCTTTATTACGCAAAATCGCGTTCTTTCTCAACTCTAGATTATAGCACAACCCAAGGCAGAAAAAAAGAGGAAATGGCGGTTTGCTTACCGCTATTTCCTCCGGATTTTACTTGAAAAAGCCTGCTGCTATTTCTCTCCATTTAAGTTCTTGCGCATCTGTCGTTTCGTCCAGTTCGATACCGTGTCTGATCGGTGTTTTCGTACCCGGCTTGATAGTCACGAATGTTGTGTATCCTTCTGCATGTGTTTCGCCTGTCTGCTCGTTCTTGAGAAGGACGTGCATAGTGATGCTGGATTTGCCTGTTCTTACGATCATGCTTTCATAGCTTATGATATCTCCCGGCTCAACAGACTTGGTGAAGTTGAACTGATGAGTATTTTTATATAACAACCCATGGCTCTCACCATGCTCCAGGCATGCGCAGATAAATGAACTTTCCATCATCCACTCGATGCCTCTTCCTGCGTAGAGGTTTTCGTGATGATTCAGATCTTCCATTCTTACCATATGTATTGATTTATAGCGTTTCATTTAGGCCTCCTCTGCTATGTCTAAAATCAGTCTCTCGGACTTTTCCCAGCCAAGGCATGGGTCGGTGATTGATTTACCGTATACGCCTTCGCCGATTTTCTGCGCGCCATCTTCGATATATGATTCTATCATGAGTCCCTTGACCATGTTTCTGATGTCGCCGTTATATCGTCTGGAATTCATTACTTCCTTCGCGATTCTGATCTGCTCGAGATGCTGCTTGCCCGAGTTGTTGTGGTTTGTGTCAATCATAACCGCCATGTTCTCCAGGTCCTGCTCGCAATAGAGCTTGTGGAGAAACATCAGATCTTCATAATGATAATTAGGAATGTTCTGTCCGCGCTTATTGACTGCCCCTCTTAAAATCGCGTGCGCCAAAGGGTTTCCTTGCGACTTTACTTCCCATCCCCTGTATATGAATTTATGCTGCGTCTGAGCTGCAGTGATGGAGTTTAACATTACGGAAAGTCCGCCGCTTGTCGGGTTTTTCATTCCTACAGGAATGCTCATGCCGCTTGCCGTAAGGCGATGCTGCTGGTTCTCTACGGATCTTGCGCCTACTGCAACGTATGACAGCAGGTCATCCAGATATTTATAGTTTTCAGGATACAGCATTTCATCGGCACTGGTGAGTCCTGTTTCTTCGATAGCCCTCGTATGAAGTCTTCTCATGGCTACGATTCCTTCCAGAACATCTTCTTCACCTTCAGGATCCGGCTGATGCATCAGACCCTTATAACCTTTGCCTGTAGTTCGAGGCTTGTTAGTGTATATTCTCGGAACCAGAACCAGCTTGTCCTTTACTTCTTCCTGAAGCTTGGACAGTCTGCTTATATAATCGAGTACGGAATCTTCATTGTCTGCAGAACACGGTCCGATGACCACCAAAAATTTATCGCTTTCTCCTCTGAAGATTTTAGCGATTTCTTCGTCGCGGTCTTTTTTAATGTTTTTTACTGCTTCTGTGATGGGATATTCTTCCTTCATCTCGACCGGCATCGGCAGCTTTCTTATAAATTGGCTTCGTCGTTCCATAATGTTACTCCTTATGAAAAAAACCGACTTTCGTGTGAAAGTCGGTTGTGGTTTGCATTGAAATTAGTCGAGATTGTACTTGTTCTTGAACTTTTCAACACGTCCGCCTCTGTGAGCGAATTTCTGCTGTCCTGTAAAGAACGGATGGCACGCTGAGCAAATGTCAGTTCTGATTTCTTCAGACATTGACTTTGTCACGAATGTGTTTCCGCATGCGCAAGTTACTTTACATTCCTTGTAGTCCGGATGGATTCCCTGTTTCATGCTTTTCACCTCTTTCCTGCTCAGGTCCTACGCCCTCGCATAATTACTGCTTCGATTATCACAGCCCATTAAGAATATCACACTGTAAGAGTAAATACAAGTGCTTTTTTGCAGGTTAAACATGATTTTTTGTTGAAATTTCACCGCTCGCGGCCTTTACCAAGCTTCCTTTTGATAAGTATTACGATTCCGCGTATCACCGCAAAGATTACAAAGGCCACTAAAAAGCCCATTATTCCCGCTGCAATATCCGCGAATTCCATGCTGCCTGTCCCTGTGATTTTCTGGCCGATTTCTATCGCAAAGGTCAACACTACGATCACTGTAAATACGTATAAAAACGAAATCACTACCGTATGACCGTTCCTTGCAAGCCATGTGAAAATCGGATGTATTACTATAATCATAATTATCCCGAGCACACCTATGACAATGAAATGCAGTTCTTTGTCTGTGAAGCTGTTTTCTACGCTATCATTTATTGTCATTATGACTCCGTGGATCTGAGATATGACCCCAACTATCCAGTATAAAAGTGTCTCCATATACACCCTCCTTATATAAGGTTATATTACTTCGTAATTGTGATCATTTCAAGGATTCCTGCCAGCTTCGCCATCACCACTCCGTAGTTTGTTATCGGAACACCGGCAGCTTCGGCAGATGCGATCCTGCTTAACACATGCTTACGATTAAACATGCATGCGCCGCAATGGATTATCAAATCATAGTTTTTTAATTCTTCTGTGTTTGGAAAATCATTGCCGCAAATGTTTGTGATTTCAATATTGGGTCCAAACTTCTTTCGCAGTAAATCCGGTATTTTTACCCTACCGATATCTTCGTTTAACGGTACATGTGTACACGCTTCAGCTATTAAAACCCTTGAGTTTTCAGTCATTTCGTCTAATAACGATGCGCCGTTTAGGAATTTGTCTATATCTCCTTTATATGCTGCGAAAAGCACTGAAAAGGACGTGAGTGCACTTTCGGAAGGTTTAGCTGCATATACTTGTTTAAAGCATTGAGAGTCTGTAATTATAAGGTCCGGCGCTCTGTTAAGTGCCTTGAGCGCTCGCTCAAATCCGTCTGCTGTAGTGGCTACTGTAGTGCATCTTCTGTCAAGGAGTTCTCTTATTGTCTGCACCTGTGGCAGTATCAGTCTGCCCTTCGGTGCCTGTATGTCCTGCGGCATTACAAGCAACGCCAGGTCACCTTCACCTATGATATCGCCCAGGATCTTTTCTCGCATGTAATCTTCCGGAACTGCATCCTCTATGGCTTTTCTCAAGTCATCAAGACCTTCGCCGGTTGCTGCACTGACTGCGATTATTGGATGAGATGCTTCACCCTCTAATGAAACATTGCTTGTCAGATCAGCTTTGTTGATTGCTATTATGATCGGAATGTTCTTTTCTTCCAGTTGCTCGATCCACTGTTTCTCGGCTTGCAGTTGCTCGTCGGCAAGTAGGTCTGCCGCCGGAACGGCGGCGTATAAATCGGCGGCGGTAGCCGCCGCACCGTCTATAACGACGATGGCCACGTCTGTCTTTTCCATGACCGCCTTGGTTCGCTCTACCCTGAGCTTTCCAAGACTTCCTTCGTCATCGAATCCGGCCGTGTCGATAAAGACTACCGGCCCGATCGGATGGAGCTCCATGGATTTGAACACCGGATCTGTCGTAGTTCCCGCCTCCGCTGATACCAGCGCAATGTCCTGACCTGTGAGCGCGTTTATCAAAGACGACTTGCCGGCATTACGTTTACCGTAAATTCCTATATGTAATCTATTTGCTCTCGGAGTATCGTTAAGACTCATATCTCCAATCCTTTCGTGTTTAAATTTGCGCTTGCGTCTCTTGATGTCACGCTTGCTTCTCTTGAAATTATCATTATCCGCTGATTTTGGGGAGTTTTAACTGAATTTCTCCCCACTTTGACCTTAGTCACTGCTTCTTTCTCACGAGTTTGCTTGTTTGCCTTGGTTCTTGGGAGTTCTCGGGATGAAACTCCCAGTAAACCGCACATCCCACAGAGGTCGGGAAACCGGTCACAACTTCATGCACAACCGGTTGCAGCCTCATCAAAAGCCTGCAACCCGGCTAGCGTCAGCTCACACCCTAAAATCTAAAATCTCTGTTGCCCGCCTCGATTTCCGCAAGGTGCTTTTCTGTGATTTCCTTGACCTTTTCATTAGGGATCATGGCGAGACGCTTAGCAATGATTTCGTCGCCCTTCTTGTGGGTTTCATCACTGGCATAATCCATAAGGAATTCCTTTAATGTCATCAGTGCGTTTGGCTGACAAATGTTCGCTATCTGGCCAGCCTTGAGCAGACTCATGAATCTGTCGCCTGTACGGCCTTCACGGTAGCATGCTGTGCAGAAGCTTGGCACGTAGCCAAGATCTATAAGCCAGTCAACTACATCTGCCAGCGTTCTTGTGTCTTCAACATCGAACTGTGCAGTTTCGTCATGGCGCTCTTCTTCAGTGTATCCGCCTACGCTTGTTCTGCTGCCGCCGCTTATCTGAGTGATGCCTATTTCGAGGCATTCGCGACGAACTTTTTCGCTTTCACGAGTAGACATTATCATGCCTGTGTAAGGCACTGCGATACGGAGAACTGCCACGATTCTCTTGAATACATCATCCGGCACGCCGTTGTCAAAAGTCTCAGGGTCAATATCGTCTGCAGGTCTGATACGCGGCACGCTTATTGTGTGCGGTCCGCATCCGTAAACTTCCTCCAGGTGGTTGGCATGCATGAGCATTCCCACGAAGTCGTATTTATAGTTTTCAAGTCCGAACAGAACGCCGCAGCCAACGTCATCGATGCCTGCTTCCATCGCTCTGTCCATGGCTTCTGTATGATATGCATAATCGCTCTTCGGTCCTGTCGGATGAAGCGCTTCATATGATTCTTTGTTGTAAGTTTCCTGGAACAGGATGTATGTGCCTATGCCTGCATCCTTGAGCATCTTGTATTCTTCTACTGTAGTCGCTGCGATGTTTACGTTGACTCTTCTGATCTCACCGTTCTTATGCTTGATGCTGTAGATGGTTTTGATACTTTCGAGGATATACTCGATAGGGTTTTCCTTAGGATGTTCGCCTGCTTCCAGCGCCAGTCTCTTGTGGCCCATGTCCTGCAGCGCGATAACTTCCTGTCTGATTTCATCCTGAGTCAGCTTCTTTCTCGGGATAGTTTTATTCTGGCCATGGTACGGGCAATATACGCATCCGTTAACACAGTAATTTGATAAGTACAGCGGCGCAAACATAACGATTCTGTTGCCGTAAAAATGCTCTTTTATTTCTTTACCCAACGCAAATATCTTCTCGATTATCTGCGGGTCTTCACACTCGAGAAGCGTCATGGCTTCTTTATATGTCAGCCCGTCGTACTTGCGGCCTTTTTCCAGAATCTCTTCCATCATCGCCAGGTCGTTTTTATGTTCCTGCGCAAAAGCCAGTGTTTCGAGTATGTGCTCGTGGTTTATGAATTCTTCTGCTTTCTTTGATTTGATGTCGTATACTGCCATTTCTTTCTCCTTATTTTGGCTCTCTGCCATAACTTCTTATGATTTGTTCAAGCTCTTTTCTGTCTCCTGC
>JAUMXT010000050.1:7123-11307 GCA_030529015.1 Bacillota bacterium
GTCGTTACCGGAAGGTTCGCTTCAGGCAAGATCAGTCTAGCTAAGGCCACTGCTCTGCGCGTCAGCTCCGGATCTCCGTTTTTCTCACCTGCCAGCCTCGTTTTCGGATTCGATATGAACGGCCCGATCCCTGCCATCTTACAATTCAATTCCTTTAACAGCAGCAGATCCTCCGCTATAATCTCGTATGTTTGACCGGGAAGTCCGACCATAAATCCGCTCCCTGTTTCATACCCCAGTTTATGTATCGCTTTTAGGCAATTCGTCCTATTTTCAAGGGTTCCGCACGGATGCAGCCAATTATATATCTCACTATCTGCCGTTTCATGCTTTAGAAGATATCGGTCTGCACCGCATGATTTGAGATATTCATAGTCTGCTTCGCTCATCTCCCCGCAGCTTAATGTTACCGCCGGATGAACAACGCCGCCGTCATCTGAAGCTACCGTCATCGCCTTGATTTCCTTGACTATTTCGCCGAGTTTTTCTGTCGTAAACCAATCGTCTTCTCCCGACTGCAGCACTATCGTCTTGTAGCCGGCCTCCACAGCCTTGCGCGCCGTCTCGATTATTTCTTCGCGCGTCATTCTAAACCGCTGCAGCTGTTTGTTTTCCCTATTAAGTCCGCAATAGATGCACTGCCTTTTGCATATGTTGGAAAACTCTATTATGGCTCTGAGATGGACCGTATCTCCAACGTTTCCGGCACGCACCCGGTCTGCCGCTTCATAAACAGGTGTGAAGTCATCAAGCGCCAGCATTTCAGCCGTGGTTCGTTTGCTAAGCAGGCGGTCGCAAGTTTTGATGCTTTTATTCAGTTGTTGAAGCAATTTTTCTGCAATCATTAATAACCTTTCTGTGTATTGGCTTTATGCAACAGAGGGTGTAACGAGCATTTCAGCCAATTCAGGTTCATAATAGTATTTTCGGCTGAAACTTTTCTAAGTTTTTCCTTGTTTCATGCCTAATTTGACTTGTTTCTCCTTAGGTAATGATTTTTCTTCAGCCAACTTGCTCTTTGCGTATGGCTTTGGCTGAAACGATTCCTCTTCTCAAGAGCCGCTTGCAAAATTTTCAGCCAAAAGCTCCGCACTTTCGACATTTTGGCTGAACTTCCTTCGAAAACAAGCTGCAAAGCGCACCTCCACGGCCTGCAAAGGTCCCTCTGCAAGCTGCAAAGCGCACCTAATAAAAAAACCCTCTGTTGGCAATGGCAAACAGAGGGTCTATCCCTTATCTTCGTTAATGCCATCGCCTTTTCCCTCGGTCAAACCCTTGGGGTCAGTACGAACGGCGGCAAATGCCGCTATGTGTTCAATTGTTTCCTACTTTAGTCTACATTTTACCACACGATCCTTGCCCGGTAAATCCTTAATTACTTCAGCCGGAGTATATCTGCCGTCATCTTTTAACATCTTACGCAGATCTTCTCCCTGATCGTGTCCGATTTCCAGCATCAGAAAACCGTCCGGATTCAAATGGTCCGCCGCTTTAGCGACTATCGTTCTATAAAAATCCAGTCCGTCTCTACCGCCATCAAGCGCCTTTAGCGGCTCGTGCTCCTTGACTTCTTCCTGCAAGATGGAAATCATAGCTGTTCTGATATATGGCGGATTTGAAACTATCATATCAAACTTCTTGCCGCTGTGAGGCTCAAACATATCGCCTTCTACAAACTTCACTTTAGCTCGAAGCAAAGCCGCGTTTTCTGTAGCCACCGCGATGGCCTCAGCGCTTATGTCTGAAGCTGTGACCTTTATATTAGAGCAAATCTTTGCCAGGGAAATACCTATAGCTCCGCTTCCGCAGCAAAGGTCAAGAACTTCCCATTCAGCCGCGCCTCGAAGTCTCTGTATAAATCCCGGCTTTTCTTTAGGTGTTTGCTGGATAGTTCTTGCCACCTCTTCAACAAGAGTCTCTGTGTCTTGTCTCGGAATCAGCACGTTAGGGTCAACCTTGAATGTATGTCCCATAAAATCCTGCGTTCCGGTAATATGCTGAAGTGGGATTCGTTCTGCTCTGCGAGCAATCAGGTCGAGATACTTCTTCTCTGTTTCCTCGTCCACTTCTTCGTTGGCACGCAGAAAAACACCTACCTTGTCCATGCCTGTAACAAAGCAAAACAACTCTTCGGCGTCTATCTTCGCATCCATGCAAAACGCTTTAGCTAATCTATATTCTCCTTCTTTAACAAGTAATCTTGTTTTCATCGTCTGTCCTTTCCAAGTCTTCGTTATTCTCTTCTCCCAAAACTGCCTTTATCGATGCTATGGCAACTTCAAGCTGAGCATCGTCAGGCTCCTTAGTAGTTATTTTCTGCAGGTAAAGTCCCGGTAAGCTGAGCACCTTAACTACTGCATTATCACTTCTGCCCGCCCACTTGAGCAGCTCATAGGAAAGTCCCGCAATCACAGGAAGCAGCAAAAGTCTCGACACGATTCTAAGCCAGAGACTAGGCCATCCCAGCAGAAAATGCAACGCAAACGCTATGATAAATACGAACATCAGGAAGCTTGTCCCGCAGCGAGGATGCAGTGTTGGAAACTGACGGCAATTTTCAACTGTAAGCTCCAACCCCATCTCGTAGCAATGTATCGTCTTATGCTCTGCTCCGTGATACCGGAACACCGTCTTGATTTCCTTCATAAAGGATATGCCCCATGCGTACAGCACAAACAATGCGATACGTACGAAACCTTCAGCAAAATTAAGCCAAAACGCACTGTCAGTCACCAGCTTAAGCAGGTTCACAACACCTGTCGGCAGTATGATAAACACACCGACAGAAAACACCAATGCGATAACTACAGACGAATAAAGCATAAAATTCCATACGGCCTTACTGCCGAATTTCTTGTCAAGCCACGCCTCAAAACGCCCCGGTTCATAAACCTCATCGTCATACTCTTCAAGAATTTCCGCAGATCTCATCAGTATCTTCGTACCGCCCACAAGAGATGCCACAAACACGAAAACTCCGCGAATCAAAGGAATTTTTGCCCATTTGCTCGGCTCTTTATTATCCTGCGTTTCTATCTTGATATCGCCGCCGGGAAGTCTCATTGCTAGAGCCGTTTTCTTCTCGCCCTTCATCATGATCCCTTCCATCACGGCCTGCCCGCCCATTTTAGTAGGACACGCATCTTTTATGAAGATTTTTTTAAGATCCATTTCTTCCTCTTCTTCTCTAATTCCTTTTTATACCTTTAGTCCAATTTTATCTTCTTGATAACTTCTATGAATGTCTTATTATCTCGCGTATGCGCTAAATTGTCCAGTATAGTTTCTGTGACGTCCTGAGTATCTCTGCTTCCCAGCGCTCTTCTCATGTACCAAATAGCTTCCATTTCGTCCTGCTCCATCAGCAGATCTTCTCTTCTTGTTCCTGATTTGTTCAGATTGATCGCAGGGAATATTCTCTTTTCGGAAAGCTTTCTGTCGAGGTGCAGCTCCATGTTTCCTGTGCCCTTAAATTCTTCAAAGATCAAGTCGTCCATACGGCTTCCTGTCTCAACAAGCGCAGTGGCAAGAATAGTGATGCTGCCGCCTTCTTCCAGCTTTCTTGCTGCTCCGAAGAACTTCTTCGGCTTATGCAAAGCTCCCGGATCGAAGCCTCCGGACAGAGTTTTTCCAGATGAAGGCACTACCAGGTTATATGCTCTCGCAAGTCTTGTGATACTGTCAAGAAGCACGACCACGTCTTTGCCGTGCTCGGCAAGACGCTGCGCTCTGGCAAGAACCATCTCTGCGACCTTTACATGATGCTGCGGCTGTTCATCAAACGTAGAATAGATAACTTCGCTGCGCTCAGATAAGCTGCGCTTCATATCGGTAACTTCTTCCGGTCTTTCGTCTACCAAAAGAACTATCATTTCTACTTCAGGGTGCTTCTTTTCGATGCTGTTGGCCAGCTTCTTGAGCAGCACTGTTTTTCCTGCCTTCGGCGGTGCAACTATGAGGCCTCTCTGACCTTTGCCTATCGGCGCTATCAGATCTATCAGTCTGAGGGAAAGCTCACGGCCTTCCTCCAGCACGAATCTTTCGTTAGGGAAAATCGGTGTCAGTTTATCGAAATCAGGCCTTCTGATTGCAGCTCCCGGCTCGTCTCCGTTAACGCTCACAACGTAAAGCAGCGCACCGAAACGGTCGTCGCCCTTTGGCGGTCTGCAGATGCCTTTAACCTT
>JAUMXT010000004.1 GCA_030529015.1 Bacillota bacterium
TACCGAAGTCTCCTGATAATTCAGGGGCAACAGTCTTGATCTGTCCCTTAAGCACTTCGCCTGCAGTACCATCAAGTGATATGTATTCACCTTCTGCGAATACGTAATCACCGATAGTCAGTGTCTTAGCTTCTTCATTTACCTTGATTTCCGAACATCCTGATACGCAGCACTTACCCATACCTCTTGCTACTACTGCAGCGTGGGAAGTCATGCCGCCTCTTGCAGTCAGGATACCTTCTGCAGCAACCATTCCTGCCAGGTCTTCAGGTGAAGTTTCAAGTCTTACCAAGATAACCTTTTCGCCGTTTTCAGCTGCAGCTACAGCATCTTCTGCATTGAAGTAAATCTGACCTGTAGCAGCACCAGGTGATGCAGGCAGACCCTTAGTCAGCTTTTCAGCTGCCTTAAGTTCATTAGCATCAAACATAGGGTGAAGCAGCTGGTCGATCTGAGCAGGTTCAATTCTCATTACTGCAGTTTCCTTATCGATGAGACCTTCTGCTTCCATATCTACTGCGATCTTTACAGCAGCAGCAGCAGTTCTCTTACCGTTTCTTGTCTGCAGCATGAACAGCTTTTCTCTTTCAACTGTGAATTCCATGTCCTGCATATCCTTGTAGTGATTTTCAAGGAGTTCTGCGATTCTTACGAATTCCTTATATACTTCAGGGAAAGTTTCAGCCATTTCTGAAATAGGCTGTGGTGTTCTGATACCTGCTACAACGTCTTCACCCTGAGCATTTACCAGGAATTCACCGAACATCTTCTTTTCGCCGTTAGCAGCATTTCTTGTGAATGCTACGCCTGTTCCTGAAGTGTCTCCCATGTTACCGAATACCATGGACTGTACGTTTACTGCAGTACCGATGCTGTCAGGAATTTCATTGAGCTTTCTGTAGAGGATAGCTCTGTCGTTGTTCCATGATCTGAATACTGCCTTAACAGCTTCCATCAGCTGATCCTTAGGATCCTGAGGGAAATCTCTTCCCATTTCAGCTTTTACCAGTGCCTTGTAATCAACAATGATAGCCTGAAGATCTTCTGTAGTCAGTTCAACGTCTGATTCAACGCCCTTTTCTTCTTTCTTTCCTTCGAAGATAGCATCGAACTTAGTCTTATGGATTTCCATTACTACGTCACCGAACATCTGGATAAATCTTCTGTAGCTGTCATATGCGAAACGAGGATTTTCAGTCAGCTTTGCCATTCCTTCAACTGTGTCGTCATTGAGACCCAGGTTGAGAATAGTGTCCATCATGCCCGGCATTGAGATCTTAGCACCCGATCTTACTGAAACCAGCAGAGGGTTTTCAACTGAACCGAATTTCTTACCTGTAACGTTTTCAAGTTCTTCCAGCTTTTCAAAAATTGAAGCAACGATATCTTCTCCAATTGTCTTTCCTTCTTCATAATATCTGTTGCAAGCTTCAGTAGTTACAGTGAAGCCAAAAGGTACAGGCAGACCGATCTTTGTCATTTCTGCCAGGTTTGCGCCTTTTCCGCCCAGAAGGTCTTTCATATCCTTTGAGCCTTCATTAAATGAATAAACAAACTTTTTCATGCTTCTCTATTTCTCCTCTTGATTAATTAAACAAAAATAGTTTTTGAAAAAAATTAGAATACTAATTTTTCTTCAATATATTCTCTAACCTGTTCTACAGGAATTCGAATCTGTTCCATAGTATCTCTGTCTCTTATAGTTACGCATCCATCGGTTTCTGTGTCAAAGTCAACGCAGATTGAGAACGGAGTTCCGATTTCATCTTCTCTTCTGTATCTCTTGCCGATAGAACCTGTAACATCGTAATCAACAGGGAAGTACTTAACCAGTTCTTCATAAATAGGCTCAGCTACAGGCGCAAGCTTCTTAGCCAGCGGGAGTACTGCTGCCTTGAAAGGTGCCAATGCAGGATGTAATCTCAGTACTGTTCTAACATCTTCCTTGCCCTTAGCATCTACGAGAACTTCTTCATCATATGCATCTGTCAGGAATGCCAGAGCCACACGGTCTGCACCAAGTGACGGCTCGATACAGTATGGAACGTATTTTTCGTTAGTTTCGGGATCGAGATAGCTCATATCCTGTCCTGAATGTTCCATATGCTGCTTCAGGTCGAAGTCTGTTCTGTCGGCGATACCCCACAGCTCACCCCATCCGAATGGGAATAAGTATTCGATGTCTGTAGTAGCATTACTGTAGTGAGACAGTTCTTCCTTTTCGTGGTCTCTCAGCTTGATGTTTTCTTCATTCATTCCAAGTGACTTGAGGAAGTTCACGCAGTAATCTTTCCAGTATTCAAACCATTCGAGGTCTGTTCCCGGTGCACAGAAGAATTCAAGTTCCATCTGTTCGAATTCTCTTGTTCTGAATGTAAAGTTGCCCGGTGTGATTTCGTTTCTGAATGATTTTCCTACCTGTGCGATACCAAACGGAACTTTCTTTCTGGAAGTTCTCTGAACGCTCTTGAAGTTTACGAAGATACCCTGAGCAGTTTCCGGTCTCAGGAAAATCTCGGACTTGGAATCTTCTGTTACTCCCTGGAATGTCTTGAACATCAGGTTAAACTGTCTGATTCCTGTGTAATCCACTTTGCCGCAGTCAGGACAAGCGATTCCTTTTTCCTGGATGAAAGCTTCCAGCTTCTCGTTTGACCAACCGTCTACAGCAATATCCTCAATACCCTGTTCCTTCAGCCAGCCTTCGATAAGCTGGTCTGCTCTGAATCTGGATTTACATGCCTTGCAATCGATGAGAGGATCCGCGAATCCGCCAACGTGCCCTGAAGCCACCCATGTCTGAGGGTTCATCAGAATGGCCGCGTCCAGACCTACATTGTACTTGGACTCCTGAACGAATTTTCTCCACCATGCTTTCTTGACATTGTTTTTGAACTCAACGCCAAGAGGACCGTAATCCCATGTGTTTGCCAGCCCGCCGTAAATTTCTGAACCGGGGAAGATAAATCCTCTGTTCTTACAAAGGGCTACCAATTTTTCCATTGTAACTTTTCTGCTCATGTTATCTTGTTTCTCCATGTCTAAATTTTATTTTTCTTTTTCTTCTTCGTCTTCAACTTTGATCTCGATTTCTTCGCCGCCTTCTTCATCTTCTTCGAAGCATTCTGAGAAATCAAATTCTTCTTCATCGATCTTGATCTTGTCTGTTGCCTTATCTACTACTTCTTCAGCCTTTTCCTTGCCCTTTTCATAGATTTCTTCAGCCTTTTCCTTACCCTTTTCGTAGTATTCTACGCTCTTTTCTTTAACATCACCGATAAATGAGCTGCTCTTTTCTGCAACATTTCCTACTGCATCTGTAACTGCATCACTTACATCGATGATAGTTCCGTCAGTCTTAACTACTTCGATAACACACTTGAATCCGAATGCAGCAACTACACCTACAACTGATGCCAGCGGTGCGATAACAACTCCTACGAGTCCTGCATTTACAGGAACGTTCAGAACCAGTTCTCCGTCTTTCTTAACCTGGATTCTTGATACATTACCTTTCTTAACCAATTCCTTGATGCTGTCGAAGAGTGCTTCACCCTTCTTGCCGAAGCCTCTGCCTTTCTGGCCTGCATTTATAGTTTCTTCGATTGCGATTATAGCATCAACTACACTGCCTTCAGCCTCTTCAAGCGCCTGCTTCGCTTCCGCATAAGTTACCCCTGTTCTGTCCTTCACCAGTTCGATCTTCTCTAAAGTGATTTCCATATTGTACCTCCTATGTTTTATACGAGCTTTTCGCTCTTCAGTTCTGAAATATCCAGATAGTGCGCCGCATACTCTCTCACGAGCCGCTGCAGCAGCTTCCCGGCATCCTCTTTTAACGCTATATTTTCAATGCTCTTAAGAGGATTTACCGTAAAATACCTTAATATACTTACTATACCAAATCTGTCATCATAAATCAATGAATCGTTGTCTTTATTTTGAATATTTTGGACACAATCCGAGCATACCATTCCGCCTTCATTAACACTGAAAGCCGCTGCATCTTTCTGCTCTCCGCATACGACACACCTCTCCAGCTCAGGCATCACTCCCAGATATCTGAAAAGCTTCACCTGATATGCCAGCACCAGCGTGCCTATTCCCTTTTCCCTGTTTTCGAGAATGTCGAAGAACTCAGTCAGAAGCCGGAATATCGCAGGAGAGGCAACCTCTTCAGCCAGCGCTTTTTCGGTAAACTCAAGTACGTACGCCCCGTTCATATATTTGTCAACATCTTCACCGATTTTATAATAACTCTTTATTACCTCAGCACCGTTGATATTATAGCTGTCCTTAGATTTAAACAGCTCATATCTTCCGTACGTGAACGGCCTTAATGCCAGCGAGCTTTTACCTCTTCCCTTCTCACTGATGCCCGTTCCCGCACTTATCTTCCCGTACCTTTTGGAAAAAAGCAGTATCATCTTTCGTCCATATGAAGTTTTTACTTGTCTCAAGACAATAGCTTCAGTATCTGTCAGCAAATCTTACACCTGATCCTTATATCCGAAATTGGAAAGTGCGATATCACTGTCTCTCCAATTTTCTTTAACCTTTACCCAAAGCTCCAGATACACCTTGGTTCCAAGCAGAGCTTCTATTTCTTCTCGGGCGCTCTTTCCTATTCCCTTCAGTTTTCTTCCGCCCTTGCCTATTATCATGCCCTTATGAGATTTTCTCTCACAATATATCACGGCATTTATTCTCGTTATATCTCTTTCTTCCTTGTATCTTTCGATTTCAACAGCAACGCCGTGGGGAACTTCATCCTGCAGATACATCAGAATCTTTTCTCTGATGATCTCGCTTACGATAAATCTTTCAGGATGCTCTGTTATCATGTCATCAGGGAAGAACATTGGACCTTCTTCCATAAATTCGGAACAAGCCTTGATAACGTGCTCTACATTTTGACCTTCCTTTGCTGAAGTTCCTATGATATCTTCAAAGATTCCCAACTCATCGTATTCCTTATAGATTTCTTCGAATTCTTCAGGACCCAGCTTATCGATCTTGTTGATTACCAAAATCTTAGGTGTTGTCACATTATCCAGCAAGTCAGTGATATATTTATCTCCCGGTCCCGAAGAAAGCTTATCATCGACGATGAATATGATGGCATCCACTTCCTTGAATGTGCCTACTGCAGAGTCAGTCATGAATTCTCCCAGCTTAGTTCTCGGTCTGTGTATTCCCGGAGTATCTATAAATACAAGCTGCATATCTTCTTTGAGAGCCTCGTCCGCATAATGAGTATATATTCCTCTTATGGTATTTCTCGTAGTCTGTGGCTTGTCTGTCGTTATAGCTATTTTTTCTCCCAATATTGAATTGAGCAATGTGGATTTGCCAACGTTTGGTCTTCCTATAATTGCAACGAATCCTGTCTTCATACTTGTCTTCCTTTCTAAAGCTTAAAGCCTTTTGGCAAAAGTTCTTCCAGTGTTCTTACGATTAGGTGCTCGCTATCAAGCCCCGTTATAACCAGCATGTCAGGTGAAAACTCATACATGAACTGCCTGCAGATACCGCATGGCAATGCTTCATTTACATTTCCGGAGCTCACAGCTATAGCTTTGAACTTCCTATGTCCTTCAGATATAGCTTTGACAAATGCAGTCCTCTCTGCACATATAGTCGCACCATATGAAGAATTCTCAATGTTTACTCCAGTATATACGTTGCCGTCCTCAGTTAAAACCGCCGCTCCCACCTTGATTCCCGAAAACGGTGAATATGCATTTTCTCTCGCAGCGTATGCCGCTTCATAAAGTTCTTTCATCAGTCTCTCCTTTGAATATCCAACAGCGTCATGACTTCTTCTTCTCTCTGTCTCATCTCTTGCTTTTCATCTTCTTCCATATGGTCAAATCCCAGAAGATGACATACGCTGTGAACGAAGAGATATACTATTTCTCTCTTCTCCGAATGACCGAATTCCACAGCCTGTTCACGAGCCACATCAAGACATATCACTACGTCTCCCAGCATATACTCCTCATCGTCTTCTATACTGTCAAAGTCCTCTATTAGCGGAAAAGACAACACATCTGTATGGTTGTCTATCCCTCTGTATTGATTATTTAATTCCCTAATTTCTTCTTTGGATACGAAAGTAAGGCTTATCTCTGCATTGTCGGGATTCAAGCCTTCTTTTTCCACACAAAGCTGCGCTGCCTTCTCAAGGTCAGCCGGCATTTCATTGTTAAGAATGTTTTCTTCACTGTAAAGTATCCTCATTTAAGCTCCTATTCTTCGTCTTTAGGCGGGTTCTTCTTATAGTATTCATCGTATGCGTTGATGACTTTTTTAACTAATCTGTGTCTCACTACATCCACGTCCTTCATGTAGCAAAATCCTATTTCATCTATGTCTTTAAGAACTTTTGATGCCTCAACAAGCCCTGATTTCTTGCCCCTTGGCAAGTCGATCTGCGTCACGTCTCCCGTAACTACTACCTTGGAGCCAAACCCCATTCTTGTGAGGAACATTTTCATCTGTTCGGGAGTTGTATTCTGAGCTTCGTCAAGGATGATAAACGAGTTGTCCAGTGTTCTTCCTCTCATGTATGCCAGCGGCACGACTTCAATGATTTCTTTTTCTTTGAGACGCAGTGCGCTTTCCCTGCCAAGAACATCATACAAAGCATCGTATAAAGGTCTCAAATACGGGTCTACCTTTTCCTGCAGATCGCCCGGCAGAAAGCCGAGACGTTCTCCCGCTTCGACTGCAGGTCTCGCCAGGATTATCTTCTGTATCTCTTTATTTTTAAAAGCATTTACGGCCATCGCCACGGCAATATATGTCTTCCCTGTTCCCGCAGGACCTATGCCGAATACGATGTCTTTTCTGCGAATCGTATCAACGTATCCCTTCTGTCCTATTGTCTTAGGTTTAAGGGGTTTTCCTTCATGAGTGAAGCAGATTATATCCCTGCCCACGTTTTCTTTACCGTATGATACGCCCTTATCGCTTAAATCTGCAATATAGTTGATTTTCTGCTCGTCCAATTTGTCTCCTTTTTCTAAAACCTGCATCATCTCAGCGAGAAGTTTGCCTGCCTCCGGCGCATGTTCTCCCTTGAGTATCAGCTCATTGTCCCTCTGGATTATATTAACCTTAAGGCTCTCTTCTATTATCTTGAGATTTTTGTCCATACCGCCGAACAGTTCCCCTCGATCTATGGTTTCACTGATCGGTATGCTTATCATTTCTGTCATTATTTCTCCTTGTAAAAGCTACGTTCTATATACACGAATATGTACGGTTTCATTATACCATTCTTAATACACTTTTACCACACCAATGTCCTCAATGACTTCAAGAAACACGCATGCTTTTATAAGGCTCTTAGTATATGTCAGCTCTATGGAAGTGTCCACTATTTCCTGTCCGTCCTTAAAGTTTTCTGATGCATACTGCCTCACCGCCGCCTCTGCCACCTTGCGCGCCTTTTTTAAGTCCATATCCTTCTCCTTGCAATCAACCTCTTCTATGATTGAAAAGCTAAGCTTTAAAGGCATAGGCTCAGTAATATCGATAAGCTTCTTCTCCCGTTTTAGGGATTTCTCATATCTGTGTCTCGATGACGTATCGATTTTCACATCGCCAATCAAAAATTCCACCCCGAGTTTTCTTCTTCCTGTAGATTCGAATTCACACCTGGTTTTTTCCATGTAAAATTCCAATTTATATGGGACTTTAGCCAGTGCCGTTCCCTCTGCATGGCTGCGTATGGTTCCGAATCTGCCGCTTATCAGCATATCACCCTTATTGACATAGTCGCCTTTCTCAACGAGTGAATTCCCTTTTAACGGCAGCACTTTAACTATGATGCCTGATTTTCCCGCGATTATCCCTGCAGGTCTTTTATCCTCAGGCACTGCTTCTGTGGCATCACTCGCTTCGGCGACGCTCACCTTGACAAGTCTTCCGTCTTCGAAAATGCTGACCCACGTTATTTCATCATGATTTTTGTAAATCGCCGCCTCTATATCGCTGTAGCTTTCGGGCTTACGAGCACCTTCATAAAGACCTGCCTGCGAAAGGGTATTTCTGATATCAGCTTCCGTTATACTTCTATATCCGTCCACCCTGATTTCTGCGACGAAAAGACTCTGATAAAAAATCAAGGCACCCATCAAAAGGGCGCCTATTATAGAAATCTTATTATGTTTAAGCTTTTTTAAAAACGGGACTGCTCCGCCTTCATAGGCAACAGTTATTCTGTAGGAATGTCCTGCAACTTTTTTAAGGCGTTCATGATCGTCTGCCGTAACTCTTGCCGATATTTCTATAGGATTTTTCCAACGAAGATCTTTTAATTTCAGGTCTTCTCCTATGCACTTGTTCAACATTGCGGGAAGGTCTGTACCTTCTATTTTAATCTTTCTGTGGTGCTTCAAAAAACTTGATTTCCTCAAACTCACCTCGCACCATCATCCTTTCGTCCTTAAGTTGAGTGATCACGAAATCATGACCGCTGACGGAGGTGTACCTATTCCCGTTATATATCACTATTTGAGAATCTGTCAAAAGCATTACCTGTTTGACATTATCAAGCACGGCAGTTTTTCCTGCGACCATTATTCTCGGCAGGTTCACCGCAAAGTCAAAAGCCAGTTCTTCTTTGATGGACATACTGTTTCTCCGCCATGGATTTGCCGGCTATAGCAATCAGCTTCTCTGCATTTTGCCGGGCATAATTAAGTATATTCATTCCACCTTAAAATATGCCGAACTATAGTTTAAGTATTATTTTCTCGGCTACCTTTATGCCGTCAACAGCTGCTGACATAATCCCGCCTGCATATCCCGGGCCTTCGCCTGCAGGATAAATTCCTGCCACAGAGGTCTGAAAGTCTTCTCCTCTTTTTATCCTGACAGGTGATGAGCTTCTCGTTTCAACTGCAGTCATTATGGCATCATCAGAATCAAAGCCCTTGAGCTTTCTTCCCAGGCTCGGCATCGCTTCGATAATTGCTTCCGATGCAAATCCCGGCAGACTTTTTCTTACTATATCATCATCCCTGTCGCGAAAGCTTCCGTAGGTTGAGCTAGGTAATCTGCCTCCACCCATTTCGTATGCCAAGCGCTCATATTTTCTCTGAAACTCTATTCCTGCCAGTGGATGTGTGCTTCCAAAATCATCTGTGCGAACATCTACTAAAAGTCCGCTGTTGGCATATTCACTGTCTCTGGCACTGTTGCTCATACCGTTTGTTACAGCAGTATTCTCCTCAGAAGATGCGTTTATCACATGACCTCCCGGACACATGCAAAAAGTATATACACCTCTGCCGTTTTCGCATCTGTGATTAAGCTTATAGTCTGCTGCCCCAAGCACTTCAGCCAGCACCGGTTCCCCGTACTGGGCTTTGTTTATCACTTCCTGAGGATGCTCGATTCTCACACCTATTGAAAACGGCTTTTGTTCCATAGGCAGTCTGTTATCATAGAGCATTTTAAAAGTATCTCTGGCACTATGTCCTATCGCTAAAACGAGATCGTCGGTTTCGATAGTACCGCAATTCGTTTCAACAGCCTTGAGTACTTTTCTCGAACCGATTTCTTCGGTAACTATGTTTTCCAGTCTTGTTTCAAATCTGACCTCTCCACCGAGAGCTTCGATTTTCTGTCTTATAGACTTAACTATATCAACAAGCTTATCAGTTCCTATATGAGGCTTTTGCTTATATCTTATTTCTTCTTGAGCACCTGCTTCCACCAGTTCTTCGATGACCTTCGATATTCTGCTGTCCTTTATCCCGGTAGTAAGCTTACCATCGGAAAATGTGCCCGCGCCACCTTCTCCGAACTGAACATTCGACTCAGGATCAAGTTTGCCGCCCTCCCAGAAAGCTTGAACGGCAGCCATTCTCTTATCTACAGATTGACCTCTCTCTATGATTATAGGCTTCATGCCTGCCTCTGCCAAAATAAGCCCTGCAAACATGCCGCATGGTCCAAACCCTGCGATGACAGGTCTTTTACCCGCATCCGGATTTTTCTTCACAATGTTTTCGTAATGTGTTGCCTTAGCTTCATCCAGTGGCAGCTTTAAGTCGCATGAAAAATCAAAGGTATATACGAGCTTAACGTCAGGTTTTTTTCTGGCGTCTATCGATTCTTTCACGATAACAACGTCCCAAATCTTGGCATCACGCCTCTTGATTTTCTTTCTGATTGCTTTCTCGAAATCCTCGTGGTTTGCATCCGTATTCAGTTTTATCTGATGGATTCTGTATCGCATTTCTTCTCGTTTATTGCCCTCGCTGCTTTAATACCTGTTTCCCATGCATTCTGAAGATTATATCCTCCGCACGGTCCCTGTATGTCCAAGATTTCTCCTGCAAAGTACAGGTTTTCTTTTTTAAACGATTCCATAGTGGTCATATTTATTTCTGATGTATCAATGCCTCCTGCAGTACACTGAGCATCTTTCCAGCCCTTGACACCAAGTACCGGCAGTTTAAAGGCCTTGATTTCATCTATGCTTATAAGTTCTGAAAGCTTGCCTGTAAGCAGGCCGAATGAACTTTCTCGGAAAGAAAGCTCTTCTGACGAAAAATCAGGTGCCATGTCAAGGCTTATATAGTATCTGGCGAGAGCATCATCTAAGGATTCTCCCTTTTCGGATACTATGTGCATTGTCATGTTCATTACGCATATTCCGGAAATACCATCTTCGTTGAATTGTATTTCACCTGTCTCAGACGCCAGCATTATGCCGTCTTTATAAAGGCTTACCGTGCCTTTTGCTCTTACGCCTTTGATCGATTTTAAGTCACCGCATTTTATTCCCGTTAAAATAGGATATACCTTATTTACATTATGTCCCAAAGCTCTTGCCAAGGCATATCCGTCTCCGGTCGTACCAAGCTGCGGAGCAGCTTTGCCGCCGCAGGCGATGATCAGTACCTCGGAAGAAACTGACCTGCCCTTTGCATCGGCTACGATAAAGCCATCTTTTGTTTCTTTGACCGATGCCACCTCGAAATCTGTAACGACATCTGTATTTTTTCCGGCGATTTTGTTTGTCAAAACCTTTACCACATCTTCAGCTCTGTTTGAATATGGGTAATATCTGCCCTCATCATCACAGTGAGTTTCAAGACCGAGAGACTTAAAAAAATCCAGAGCGATATCCTTGTCATCGCAAGCAGCGTTCGTAATATTGCAACGCCCTCCGCCTGTAGCCATGATCTTACGCCCCGGAATACTGTTTTTTTCCAATATGCATGTTTTTATCTCATCGTTAAGAGAAGCGGCTGCAGTTAAACCTGCTGCCCCTCCTCCGATTATAATCACATTATAATTTTTCATTTATTATTGCCTCAACCTCAGCTTCTTCCTTGAGTACGAGTCTTTCTGCAACCTTTTCAGGTGTTTCGTCTGCAGCTGTTATCTTAACAGGATTACGTTTTCTTCTGTAAATTCTAACGTATGATTTCTTCTCGTGCGGCATGTTGATACCAAGTTCAAGAACGTTGATACCCTGCATCACCATAAAGATTCCCAATAACAGCGCTGTACTAAGCCATCCGATCATAGGGTTTATAAATCCGAAAACACCTATAATGACTGTCAGTATTCCTGTTATCAGAGTAGTTCTGAAGTTAGTTCTCTTCTTATCCTTATTGATGTGTGTGCTTGCTTCGATTCTAAGTATGCCTGATACTACTACCCATATTCCGAATACCATAGGGATAGCTGCATCTACTACCAGCTGATTGCAAAGTATCAGTATCCCTAATATGAGTGTGATCAGTGCGTCTGTAAGAATCCAGCCGTTGTTGTCACCTTTATTATGCAGGCCTCTGCCGATAAGATATGCCAACGCATGGATCACGCCGTTTAATACCATTACCAGTCCGATTATGAATGCCAGCACAAGGAAGGTTTGTCCCGGATTCATGAAACAAAATGCTCCGGTCAATATCATCAATATGCCGCTTATTATAGTCAATATTCTCATGTTAAAGTAGCTCCTTTACCAAATATCATCAAATTCCACTTCATGGAATTCTTCATTTACATCGATCTTTTCGTTTACCTTCTTGTCAACCAGCTTGAAAACGATGCAAATCGCACCGATAACGAGCACTACGTTTCTCAAAATTCTGTTTAATTTTATAAGCATGTTATATCCTTTCAGTTTTACTCTTATAGAGTATACCACAAAATCTCAATTAATCAAAAGAAGATTGTGTGTTGATTTGCGTTAACTTCTGTTAATCATGTATAATATCGTCAGAAGGGAGGTCAGCAATATGGACAGAGTTATACTTCACTGTGACATGAACGGTTTTTTTGCTTCGGTAGAGCTGCTGGATTACCCACATCTAAAAGATAAGCCTATGGCTGTCTGCGGCAATCCCGAAAACCGCCACGGTATTATATTGGCAAAAAACGAATTGGCCAAGGCCTATGGCATAGTGACTGCCGAAACATTATGGCAGGCCAGAAAAAAATGTCCCGAATTGCAGGTCGTTCCTCCTCATCACGATAAGTACAAGCATTACAGTAAGCTGATAAATGAAATCTATCTGCGTTATACCGATATGGTGGAGCCTTTCAGTGTCGATGAATCATGGCTCGATGTGACAGGCAGCCTGAAGCTTTTTGGCAGCGGTGTTGAGATCGCAGATGATATCAGACAAACGGTCAAATCAGAACTGGGACTTACATTGTCAGCCGGTGTTTCCTTCAATAAGATCTTCGCCAAAATGGGCAGTGACTATAAAAAACCCGATGCTACAACTACCATAACTCGAGAAAACTATAAGGACCTTCTGTGGCCGCTTGATATAAGGGCAATGTTTTTCGTGGGCAAAGCAACCTCCGAAAAGTTGCAGTCCTTCGGCATCAAGACTATCGGTGAGCTTGCCGCTTCGGACAGAGCTTCTCTGATTTCTCTTCTTGGCAAACAAGGCGGAGTTATTCATGATTACGCCAACGGACTTGACATGACTCCCGTCTTAAGGTTCGATCAGCTGGAAAAAATAAAATCCGTCGGAAACGGCACTACCTTCAGACGAAACCTTACAGGTGCCGAGGATATCAAGACAGGTGTTTTGGGACTTTCCGACACAGTGGCATCAAGACTCAGAAAATATAAAATGAAGGCCTTCGGTGTCAAGGTAGACATCAAAGACCCTCAGTTCAAAGTGATCTCAAGGCAAATGCAGCTTGATAATCCGACAAATCTGACGGAAGTCATAGCTGATACAGCCATGGATATTATCGCGAAGCATTGGCGCATGCGCGATCCTATTCGTATGTTAACGGTAACTGCCATAAATCTATGCGATGAAAACCAGGCACAACAGTTGTCCCTCTTCGCAGAAGAAAACATATCTACCGAAAAGGAAGAAAAAGCAGAACGTGCCATGGACGACATCCGAAAGAAATTCGGTGATTCTGCCATTACCTTCGGTTCTGTTATCGGTAACGATATAGGACTTGACCGTTAACGCGGCTACGCGCTTTTATTTCCTATGAAAGGATTTCAGCCAATTCAAATATATCGTTTCCGAATTCGCGCTTGATCTTAAGCGCTTCTTCAAACGCATAGCTTACTATCTCATCTCCGACAATGCCGATAGCCTTGCTTTCTTCATCGTCATAAAGAAGCTGAACAGCTTTTGTCGCCATGAGGCTTGCAAGGATACGGTCTCTGCCGCTAGGTGTACCGCCTCTTTGTATATGTCCGGGAACTACTGCACGAGCTTCTCTTCCCGTTCTTTCCTCTATTTCAGAAGCGAGCTCGATGGAATTCATCTGTACTCCCTCTGCCTTTATTATGATGCTGTGAAGCTTACCTGACTGCTGTCCTCTAAGCACCTTACGGCATACCTTATTAAGATCCACCTCTATTTCAGGAACCATAATAACGTCTGCTCCCCCTGCAAGACCCGCATGTAAAGCGATGTCTCCGCAATGTCTTCCCATAACTTCTATTATAGTAGTTCTCTCGTGAGCAGATGCTGTATCTCTTATATTAGATATCAGGGAAAGGACTGTGTTCACTGCAGTATCAAAACCTATTGTATAATCGGTATATCCCAGATCATTATCTATAGTCCCCGGAACACCCATAACTTTGATACCTCTTTTATCAAGATCGAGACCTCCTCTGAAGGAACCGTCTCCGCCTATTACCACAAGCCCTTCGATGCCAAAAGTCTCCAGCATCTTCGCCGCATGGTCCTGACCTTCCGCAGTCATAAATCTTTCGCTTCTGGCAGTTCTTAAGATAGTTCCGCCCCTCTGGAGGATATCTCCTACAGATTTCCATTCCATCTTTTTGATATCTCCGTCAAGAAGTCCTTCATAGCCTCTTTCGATGCCGTAAACCTCCATCTCCATAGAGAGACCTTTTCTTACAGCTGCTCGCACCGCTGCATTCATTCCCGGTGCATCTCCACCGCTGGTAAGTATTCCAATTCTCTTCATTCTTTAATACCTCTATCCTTTATAATTTTCTTCGCCCACAAGAGCTACTATCTTCTTTCTGAAATCCGCGTCAGGACTTACCCATAAGGCTTCATCCGTTCTGAACGATCCGCCTTCCGGCATATAGATGATAGCCTGACATCTTCCCTTATGCTGCTGCATTACAGTCTTTATCTCAGCAAGCATTGCGTTTGTATCTCCGGAAGGAAGTTTTATCTTCACTATGCCTTCAGGGCCTTGAGGTGCAGGCTTTGCACTTGAGGTTTGCTTCATCTCTCTGAGATCAACGATTTTTTCAGCAAGAAGCTTAGGAACTTCACCTTCTTTGAAATTTATGGTACCTGTAATGGAAACTATTTTATCTTCTGCTACAAGCTCTGCATATTTCTCATACACATTCGGAAACACAACTACTTCAACAGTTCCCATCAAATCTTCCATATCTACGAATGCCATCATCTTGCTGCTCTTTGTTATGAGCGTTTTCTTGGCAGTGATTATGCCGGCCATAACCGCGCTCATGCCATCTTTTATGAAGCTGTGGGTTTCGCCCTGTTCTTCTCTGTCAAGTACATCTGCCAGATCCTGTGAAGTCACTGATACCGACTTCATTATTCTTTCTTCATATTCTCGGAGCGGATGGTCTGTGATATACACACCCAGCATTTCCTTTTCCATTCCTATGAGTATTTCCTTGTCAAAATTCTTAACATCAGGAAGGGTTCCTGCCTTACTTGTTTCCATCGCATCTGAATTCAGCTGGAAAAGACTTAACTGTCCTTCCACATTATGTTTAGCACTGGATTGAGCTGATTCCATAAGCCTCTCAAACACGCCCATATGTGCAGCTCTGTTTTCGTTGAAACAATCAAGAGCACCTGCCTTAATAAGACTTTCTACTGCCTTTTTGTTGACACGATGTATATCAAGCTGATCTATGAAGCTAAATATATCATCAGGTTTTCCCTTCTGTTCACGGGCCTCAATAATAGCATCTATCGCACCTTCTCCAACGTTTTTAACTCCGAGAAGACCGAATCTTATCTTACCGCCGGATACTGAGAATTTTTTGCCGCTTTCATTCACATCAGGCGGAAGCACTTCTATTCCCATTTCACTGCAGTTTCTCATATACTTGGCAATTGATCCGGCATCTCCCATTACGCTTGTCATGAGAGCCGCCATGAATTCCACAGGATAATGAGCTTTTAAATAACCTGTTTCATATGCCACCACCGCATAAGCCGCAGCGTGTGATTTGTTAAAAGCATATTCAGCAAAGCTTACCATCTGATTAAATATTTCTTCGGCAGCTTTTCTGTCTACGCCGTTTCTTATGCATCCTGCAATTTCAACGCTTCCGTCATCTGCAAGTTTACCATTGATGAAATACTCCTTTTCCTCGAGCATTACGTCCATCTTTTTCTTACTCATGGCACGACGTACAAGGTCGGAACGTCCATAAGAATATCCGCCCAAATCTCTAACTATCTGCATTACTTGTTCCTGATATACCAGGCAGCCGTAGGTTACAGAAAGTATCGGCTTAAGCTTCTCATGAATATATTCAATAGTATCCGGGTGTTTCTTATTATCGATGTAGGTCGGTATGGATGCCATCGGTCCAGGACGATAAAGAGAAATTCCCGCCACGATATCTTCAAAGCAGTCAGGCTTGAGATTCTTCATAAATTGAGTCATGCCCCCGCTTTCAAGCTGGAATATTCCCTGTGTATTTCCCTTGGCAATCATTTCATAAACGAGAGGATCATCGTAATCCATCGATGAGAAATCTATCTTCACACCGTGGTTTTCCTCTATCATCTCCAGGGCATCTCTTATTATCGTAAGGTTTCTGAGACCAAGGAAATCCATTTTCAAAAGTCCCAGTTCCTCTATAGTCGTCATATTAAACTGTGTCGACAGACCTTTATCTGCCAGATACAGCGGCACGTATTCATCAATGCTGTCCTTAGATATAACTACGCCTGCCGCATGGGTAGATGCATGTCTAGGCATTCCCTCAACGGCCCTGGCCATATCGATAACTCTCTTGGTAGTCTCTTCGCTCTCATACTTGGTCTTAAGCTCCGGACTTGTTTCAAGAGCCATATCTATAGTCATCTTAAGCGAGAACGGGATGGCCTTAGCTATAGCATCCGTTTCCGGATAGCTTACATTAAGCGCCCTGCCCACATCACGGACAGCCTGCTTAGCCTTCATGGTACCAAAGGTTATGATCTGCGATACCTTGTCCTCGCCGTATTTTTCAGTAACGTATTCGATAACTTCTCCTCGTCTTTCGTAGCAGAAGTCTATATCGATATCAGGCATGCTGACTCTTTCGGGATTTAAAAATCTCTCAAAAATCAGTCCGTATTTAATAGGGTCTATATCTGTGATCCTAAGGGTGTATGCCACGATACTACCTGCGGCAGAACCTCTCCCCGGACCTACCATAATGCCGTTTACCTTCGCGTAATTTATGAAGTCCCAGACGATCAGGAAATACTCCACATATCCCATGTTTTCAATGGTAGTCAGTTCGTAATCAAGTCTCTCATGTAAAGCGGCCAGCTCCTCGCCTTCGGCGTCAGGGTATCTTGATGCAAGTCCATCTTCACAGAGCTTTCTGAGATACTCTTTCTTCGTAAATCCTTCAGGCACCTTGAAATCAGGCAGGTGCAATTCACCAAAGGTGAATTCCACATTACATCTTTGGGCTATTTCATATGCCTTATCTACTGCCTCCGGCATATTGGAGAACAGCTTACGCATTTCTTCTTCTGACTTGAGATAAAACTCATCGTTAGGGAAGCGCATTCTGTTATCTTCATCTATGGTACACGCCATCTGAATGCACATAAGTACATCCTGAGCAACGGCGTCTTCTTTTCTCACGTAGTGTACGTCATTTGTAGCAACAAAAGGAATGCCGGTTTCTTCATGAAGTCTTTTCATATCAGGAAGGATTCTTGCTTCTTCCTCAAGACCTTGATCCTGGATTTCCAGGAAGAAATTTTCGGCACCGAAAATATCACGCATTGCCAACGCTTCGCGCTTTGCACCTTCGTAATCCCCATTGAGAAGTCTTCTCTGGATTTCTCCCGCAAGGCATCCCGACAGAGCAATTATTCCCTCGCTGTATTCGGACAGAACTTCTTTGTCGATCCTCGGCTTATAATAGAAACCGTGACGATAACCTTCGGATACGATCTTCATCAGATTTTTGTACCCTTGATTGTTTTCTGCCAGCAAAATAAGATGCCCCATGAACTTGTCTTTTTCGGAGTCCTTGTCAAAGCGCGTACGAGCTGCCGTATATACTTCGCAGCCGATGATAGGACGTATCCCCTGCTTCTTACACTCTTTATAAAAATCTATGACACCGAACATCACTCCATGGTCTGTTATCGCCACAGAGTCCATACCAAGTTCCTTGGCATGCGAAACGAGGTCTTTTATCCTCGATGCTCCGTCGAGCAAGCTGTATTCAGTATGTACATGTAAATGTGTAAACGCCATCTAGACACCTCTTGCAAAAAAATTATACATAATTATTTTAACACAGATTTTGTATTATTTATCTTTAAATTTTTACTTTAAATAATATATTAAATGAAGTACAATATAAATACTGTCGCAGGAGGATTTATGAAGAAGTTAGCAATAATAGTATCTTTAATTTTAATAGGTTTAATCGTTGCCGTTGTCGCGGCAGTCGGTTCTTTCTCGAATATCGGAACGTCTGAAAACGGAACTCTTCCGGAGAATACCGTTATAAATGGTGTAGACTGTTCAAGTATGACTTTTGATGAGGCAGAGGATGCACTGACAGATCACTGGAACAGCAGACACATCGAGGTGACCTGCGGCCTTAACGTGCGAACTGCAAATTTTACTGATTTCGGATACACTTATGACCTTGATTCTTCACTAAAGAATCTTTTTAAGACACATCCCATAGCTGCGGCTTTAAATCGCTACTTAAATATCCCTGTCGACATCAACATCCCGATGAAGGTTAAAGATTACGATGAGGATTTCAAAACGGAAGTTATTAATGCCGGCTTCTTTGATATCGAAAACATGACTGAAAGTACAGATGCCTATGTAGATGTTTCCGACCCACAGTTTCCTATCGTAAATCACACCTACGGCACTGAGCCTGATATGGACAGAGTCTTTGAAGACTTGACCGCATGCATTTCAAATGGCGAGCTCAACTTCGTATTTGATGAAAGAGATTACTTCATAATGCCTGAGGTTACAGCTAAGGACCCCGAGCTTTTAGAATATCAGAAGTTCTGCCAAAAGCATTTGAATCAAAAAATAACTTACAAACTGGGCGATGAAACATTTACAATTTCTTCGGAAACACTTGCAACTCTTATGAAGGATGATCTGTCCGGAGAAGCGGACAAGGCTAAAGTTGCTAAATACGTTAAGAGCCTTGCTGCTGAATATGACAATATAAATACAACAAGAGAATTCACATCCTTTACCGGCAAGGAAGTTTCCGTACCTCCGGGAACTTACGGATGGATGATAGATCAAGAAGCCGAAACTAAAGCGCTGGTAGCTGATATAAATTCTCACAAGGATGTATCGAGAAAACCTAAGTTCTCAGCAACAGGCTACGGCAAATACTGCCGTGACATGGGCGATACTTATATAGACGTGGATATATCTGAACAGACTGTTAATTACTATAAGAAAGGCGAACTCGTATTTTCTTCGCCTTGTGTAACAGGCTCAGCCGCAACAGGAACTGTTACAGACGTCGGTGCATACTACATCTTAAATAAGGTTCGCGATGTAGTCTTAAAAGGAGATAACGGTGACGGTACCGAATACGAAAGCTTCGTTCATTACTGGCTTGGCGTCAACTGGGCAGGAGAAGGTTTCCACGATGCCAGCTGGAGAAGCAACTTCGGAGGAAGCATATGGACTTATAACGGAAGCCACGGCTGCATCAACATGCCGCCGCGTCTGATGCCTGAATTTTACGAAATGGTAGATGTAGACATCCCTGTAGCAGTACATTATTAATTAATACCATAAAAAAAGGACTTGCTATTTAGCAAGTCCTTTTGCTGTCATGTGTTCAACTTCTATTCTAACAACCGTGGTTTTGGCGAAGAATTTTTCTATATACGCCGCACCCTCTACCGGAAAATCAGCTGAGTACTTTTCGCGAATTACATTCAGCACTGCCAATTTTTCTTCGTCCGTTTCAACGATCGATGCCTTGCCGAAGATAATAACACTTTTATACATTGTAGTGAATTTTTCAGCTGCTACATTGTCTGCGCCTACTACTGTAAATGACACTTTGGGCTCTGCTTTAATAGCATCGAGCTTATGTCCTTCTCCTGCGCAGTGGAAATAAATCTTACCATCATCGTATACATAGCTTACAGGAACTCCGTACGGATAGCCTCCGTCTCCAATTACAGACAGAACTCCGTTAGTACATTCCGCTAAGATCTTAACTGCATCCTCTGATGTTTTAGCCTTGTCGTTTCTTCTCATTTCTCTGAACATAATTGAAGCCTCCTTTTCTTTGGTGGCAATATTATATCACATTATTTAATGTAAGGCACTATTGGTTCGGAATAATATACATACATTTGTTTGATACCGTAAATATCTAGTATCCTTATGTCATTGTTAGCATATTCCTGCAGGATTATATAATTTATCCCTACACCGATAAGAAAACCATCGAAATCCTGAAGAGTATTTGAGCCGATAAGCTGCTGTACTCTCACAAATTTTCCTATCTGTGTTCTGAAGATGCCGTTCATATATTGTATCGCATTATAGTCGAGCACTTCGCTGTACTCATCAGGCAAAAGCGGATTTGCCGGTACCGTAAACGTAGGACTGTCAGGTATTACCTGGGGATAAGTATCGGGCCCTGCCGCACAGCCTCCTGATGTGCAACCTGTATTTTGTTCTTGCTGCATATTGATTTCGGATATCGGTATATCTCCGTCACTTCTAATTGTGTTGTTGTTTTGAACGACATTATCAAGGACTGCCGTCATATCATAGCGAGAAAGCTGTGCTGCTCCATTCTGTCTTATTGCCATATTTCACCTCTCAAATCAAGTATTGGCGTAATATGAAGTCGGGATATAAAAGCAATGGTCTCCTATCCTGTTGTGTATAACACCTACACGAGTAGGAAAATACGTAGGACAGACATAAGAATAAGGATTATGAAAAAATAAGGAATTGTCCGCGCCTGCCAGTCGCCCTCCCGCTATCGCCCAGTCTGCAATATCATAATGCTCCTGCGAAGGCGTCATGTTATATACGTTTTGAGCATTATATCCGCCACCTACCGAAGTCATCATGCATGTGAACTGTCCCGGCTGCTCAATTATTGCTCTGAAATCCCCACCTCTGTTGATTCTGGAAAACTCGCCATATGTTATGTTGGCTCTGTTGGCAACAACAGTAGCCACTGCCTGCATTCCGGAATAACCTTCGCCGCCTGCTTCACACTGGATCAATCTAGCGAACAATTCCCTTGTATCCATTGTTTTGATATCCTGCCTTTCTATGATTACTATGACAGTATATGAGCTATAATCATAATTTGTGACGCGTACCTTAATCTGCCCTTGTCCTTATTTCTTGGTCCTTAATATCAGTCTCTTAAGTTTTTCTCCATCCCACGGAATGAGCGGATATAAATATGACGTGCCTACCATGGTTTTGGTAGTAGCCATCACTATGACAGAAATAAGAAGCGCTGCCGCCATCCCTATCGGCCCGAAGAAGTGTACGCCTATCAACATAAATATCCTAACGAATTTTACGGCATATCCCAGTTCAATACTTGGCTGCGTGAAGCTGGCAAGTGCCACAACAGCCATACATAATATCGTCTGCGGAACAAACCATCCTGATGATACCGAAAACTCGCCCAGAATGAGTGCACCTATAACCGAAAGTGACATCCCAAGAGATTCAGGTGTGTTCAGCGATGCCAGTTTCAATGCATCAACCGCAATTTCAAGCAAAATGAGCTGCCAGAAAACATCTACCGCATATTCTTCTTCAGTTATAAAAAACTTTATGGCATCATGCACAGGTATATCACCTTCTGCAAACATCAGATATACAGGTGTCGCAAACAATATGATAAGAATGTTGAATATCCTTATCAGCCTGAAATAATTACCTGTAAGTATTGGGAAATAGTAGTCGTCTACATCCTGAAGAAAATCAAATATCCCTGCCGGTAAAAGCATGACAGTCGGTGAATTATCAACGATAACAGCTATCTTACCTTCCTCAAGATGCGCCGCTATGATATCAGGTCTTTGGGTATATCTGACCTTAGGAAAAGGATTGAACGCCGACAATTTCTTCCCTGTGATTTCTTCTACAAGAGTCTGCTCGGTAACAGTAAGGCCTTCGCTTTTTATATTGCTCAATATACCGTCAAGCTTCTCCACGATTCTCATATCTGCCTTCGTTTTCATATATGCCATAGACACATCGGACTTGGTTATTTCTCCTACGGTATATATTTTAAAAATAAGGTTATCGTCCCTTATCCTTCTCCTGATCAACGCAATATTTGTCATCATTGCTTCCACGAATCCATCCTTAGAACCCCTGAGGCTTTTTTCCTTAGAAGGTTCATCAATGCTTCTTAACGGATAATTTCTGCAGTCGATTATTATTATTTTTTAGCAGCCTGAAATAAGCAGCGGCACAATACCCGATTACATATAATTTATTTAACTTTCCACATAATCTAAAACCAAATCATAGAGAAACGGCATACAGTTTTTTATAAAATCCTCGGAAGAACTTATTTCATCAAGCTTCTGCTTTTTAAGGGAGAGCAGACTGAACATGAGCCTTTGCATCATTCCTCCGTCCACAAGCCCGTCGACAAAAAACATAGTCGCCTGTCTGCCGCCGATAGTAAGCTTTCTTTCAAGAATATCGAAGCTCTCTCCCACCGGCACTCGCGACTTTATTTCTTTCAACAATTCATTATATTTCTCCATATAAAAACCTCGCATATTTTTGGTGTTATTTTCTGCATGCACCAATAAATTATGCGAGGTCTTATTTCTTATTAAGTTTCCCAAAGGGCAGTCTTATCTCTTTTTCTTCTTGTGAGCTGTGCCCTTCTTTACAGGCTGCTTATAGGCTGCGGCTTTTTCGGCCTGTTTCTTTTTACCCTTAGCTCTTGCAACATTCCATACTACGTATATGAGTGCTATTGCAATTAAAACGATAACTAATGTCTTGTTATCATCTGCATATCCGGTGAATTTCAAAATGAACATAGCACCGAGTATAAACACCCAGAAGTATAATACTTTGCCGATTATTCCGTTTCCCATAAACGCCTCCTTATTCGTTGATCTTAGCGATCAGTTCTCCGGCCTTGACCTGCTGTCCTTCTTTGACATGGATCTTACCGATAGTACCCTTAACGGATGCTAAGATATTAGTTTCCATCTTCATCGCTTCTATTACTGCGATAGGTTGTTTTTCTTCAACGGCATCTCCTTCAGCCACCAGCACCTTCAGGATAGTTCCCGGAATGTTGGCACCTACTTCAGACGGATCGTCAGGATCTGCAAATGTTGTTTGTGCAGCAGTTCCTGCCATGTTAGCAGCCTGGTCCTTGATCTTAACTGCAGTTCTGTTGCCGTTTACTTCGAAGATAACATTTCTGAAGCCTTCTTCATCAGCTTCACTCATATCAGCAAGTCTGATAACAAGTTCCTTACCTTCCTTGATCTTGACTTCGCAAGTTTCACCCATGGATAATCCGTGGAAGAAGATGTCACTTCCCATCAATCTGAAGTTTCCTTCGGATTCAAGGCTCTTGAGATAATCTTCAAATACCTTAGGGTAAAGAGCATAGCTCAGTGCTTGCTTTTCGCTTCCTTCAAGTCCATGCTTTTCTTTCAGCATTTCCTTGATACCATCGAAGTCTTCGTCAGGAAGGAGTTCTCCCGGTCTGCATGTGATAGGTTCCTTACCGTGGAGAACCAGTTTCTGCAGTTCTTCAGGGAATCCGCCTTCAGGCTGACCCATCATACCCTCGAAGTATGAAACGATTGAATCAGGGAAGTCGATATCTGCAGCCTTTTCATAGATGTTTTCAGAATCGAGATCGTTCTGTACCATGAAAATAGCCATATCGCCAACTGCCTTTGATGAAGGAGTTACCTTAACGATATCTCCGAGCATTTCATTAACAGTCTTATACATTTCCTTAACGTCCTTAAACTTATGTCCAAGGCCGAAGCTTTCTACCTGTGACTTCAGGTTGGAGTACTGTCCTCCGGGCATTTCATACTTGTAGATTTCAGCTGAACCTGTCATCATATCGGACTCGAAATGCTTGTAAACAGGTCTTACTGCTGCCCAGTAATCTGAGATTTCCTGAATGCCGTCGAGGTCTATGCCTGTGTCTCTTTCAGTGCTTTCCATAGCTGCAACGATAGAGTTGAGCGCAGGCTGACTTGTAAGTCCTGACATGCTGTTGAATGCTCCGTCTATGATATCTACACCGGCATTGGCAGCCATCATGAGAGTAGCTACTCCGTTGCCGCTTGTGTCATGAGTATGCAGGTGAATAGGAATTGAAATCTCATTCTTCAGAGCTTCGATAAGCTTTTTAGCTGCCATAGGTTTGATAAGACCTGACATGTCCTTGATTCCTAAGATGTGTGAACCGCGTCTTTCCAGTTCCTTAGCCATTCTCACATAGTAATCAAGATTATATTTATCTCTGCTGTCATCAAGAATGTCGCCTGTGTAGCAGATACATGCTTCTGCGATCTTGCCCTGGTTAAGAGTTTCATCCAGCGCAACTTCCATTCCCTGTATCCAGTTGAGAGAGTCGAAGATTCTGAATACATCGATTCCCGATTCAGCCGATTCCTTAACAAATCTTCTGATAACGTTGTCCGGATAGTTTTTATATCCTACAGCATTAGCTCCTCTAATGAGCATCTGGAACATTACGTTAGGAATCTTGTTTCTCAAAGTCTGCAGTCTTTCCCACGGTGATTCCTTTAAGAATCTGTACGCAGTGTCAAATGTAGCACCGCCCCACATTTCCAGTGAGAAGAGATCTTTACCGTAAAGCGCAACTGCCGGCGCGATTTTTTCCATATCTACCGTTCTTACTCGAGTAGCCATAAGAGACTGCTGTGCATCTCTCATAGTGGTGTCTGTAATCAGCAGCTTCTTCTGATCATGTATCCAGTCAACTACGCCCTTAGGGCCCTTTTCATCAAGTATCTGCTTAGTTCCCGACAGTTTGTTTACCTGTTCAGGTTTGATTCTAGGATATACAGGCACATTGAACTGAGGCTTGATTCCCTTGTTGCCGTTAACGTACTGTTCACCTAAGAATGTGAGAACCTTCAGTTCCTTGTCAGCCTTAGCCATGATGTTAAGCAGTTCAGGATTGTCTTCGATAAATCCTGTATCACAGTTTCCTGCCTTGAATGTAGGATGGTTAAGAACGTTGAGCAGGAACGCTCTGTTAGTCTTAACACCCTTGATCTTCATTTCCTTAACAGCTCTCTTCGCCTTGCTTGTCGCATCAGGGAAAGTTCTTGCCCATGTTGTGATCTTAACAAGGAGACTGTCATAGTAAGGTGAAATATATGAGTTGGCAAACGCATTGCCGGCATCAAGTCTGATACCGTAACCGCCTGCACTTGTATACTTAGTGATAGTTCCTGTGTCAGGAGCAAATCCGTTTATAGGGTCTTCTGTAGTTACTCTGCACTGGATAGCATAACCTCTAGGCTGAATGTCATCCTGGCTCTTGATGTTGATCTGATATGAATCAAGTGTGTATCCCTGAGCTATGAGGATCTGTGACTGAACGATGTCTACACCTGTAGTCATTTCAGTTACAGTATGTTCAACCTGGATTCTTGGGTTCATCTCGATGAAGTAATGGTTTCCTTCGTGGTCTACAAGGAATTCCACTGTTCCCGCACTTCTGTAATCCACAGCCTTAGCGATCTTTAACGCATCATTACAGATCGCCTGTCTCTGTTCTTCTGTTATAGACAGAGCCGGTGTGAATTCAACTACCTTCTGGTGTCTTCTCTGAATGGAGCAGTCACGTTCATAAAGATGAACGATATTTCCGTAATTATCTCCCAGAATCTGAACTTCTATATGTTTAGGTCTTTCGAGATATTTTTCGATAAAGATATCGTCAATACCGAAAGCCTTTTTCGCTTCACTCTTCGCAGATGCGTACTGAGCAGGCATTTCTTCCTTGTTACGTACGATTCTCATACCTCTTCCGCCGCCGCCTGCTGCTGCCTTAAGCATTACAGGATATCCGCACTTTTCTGCGAAGTCCAGTGCTACGGTTTCATCAGGAATGGTTTCAGTCATGCCGGGGATTGTCGGTACACCTACTTTATTGGCTACGATCTTGGATTTTACCTTATCTCCAAGGTTATCCATCATTTCATAATCAGGTCCGATAAATACGATATCCGCTGCTTCGCATGCCTTGGCAAACTCTACGTTTTCAGCCAAAAATCCATAGCCCGGATGAATAGCATCTACGCCCTTTGCCTTAGCAAGCTCGATGATTTCATCGATAGCAAGATATGCATCTACAGGTGACTTACCTCTTCCCACCTGATATGCTTCATCTGCTTTCGTTCTGAATAATGTATTTTTATCTTCTTCTGAATAAATTGCTACACTTCTGATTCCAAGTTCTTTGCAGGCTCTGAATATTCTGATGGCTATTTCGCCTCTGTTGGCTACTAATACTCGTTTAAACTTTCTTATTTCTCCCATATTCCGAGTCTCCTTTCTTAAAACGTTATTTTAATATTTTACCATTTTTGTACTGTTATTGCCACTATTTTATTATATGCACTTACTGTTTTTTGACATATACATCCATGTGAGGATATGGTATATCGATGTCGTGTTCATCAAAGGCTATTTTCACGTTTTCTTCCAGAAAATATTTCACATCCCAGTAGTCATCAGTTTCACACCAAGCCTTAGTATCAAGTATGATAGCGCTTTCTCCGTGGTTCGCAACGCCGATGAGAGGTTCAGGTTCCTTAAGTATCTGAGGACATGCATCGCATACTGCAGCAAGTATTTCCTTGGCTTTGGTTATATCGCTTCCGTACCCTATGCTGAATGTGCAGTCTACTCTTCTCAACGTTTCCTTGCTGTGATTTATAAGTATTGATGTGTTTATTAAGCCATTTGGTATCGTGATGGTCTTATTGTCAAAAGTTTTCAATGTAGTAAGGAACAAATCGATATTTTCCACCTGTCCCGATACATTGCCCACATCGATGAGATCATCCTTGCTAAACGGCTTGGTCACGATTATCATCATTCCGCCCGCTATATTGGCAAGGCTGTCCTTAAGGGCCAACGCTATTGCAGCGCCGGCTGCACCAAGTACTGCTATTACCGTACTCATCGGCACACCTATCATACCGAGGCACATGCTTACGAGAATTATAATACATATTACTCTGACAGCGTTTCTTATGAACAAAAATACAGATGGATCGGTCCCGCTCTTTTTAAGCCACTTTTTAGTTAATATCATGGCTATTTTAATGAGGATCGCTCCTATTATTATTGTGATGATCAGCTTAGCGCACACGCCTACCGCTGCCGCTATTTTATCGGATTCAAACAATGTTTCCAGATATAAATCAAATCTGCCCATATCATTCCTCCGTTTTGATATTTCTGCTTCTTCTTCGTTCAAGTTCCTTCAGAAGCTTCTTACGCAGTCTTATATCGTCAGGAACGATTTCAACAAGCTCATCATCGTCGATAAATTCCAGCGCTTCTTCAAGTGTGAATACTCTCGCAGGCGCCAGCTTGATATTGTCATCGCTTCCTGCAGCCCTCATGTTCGTTGCCTTTTTAGCTTTACATGGATTTACGACCATGTCCTCGCTTCTTGCATTCATGCCGATAATCATGCCTTCATAGACTTTCGTTCCCGGCTCTATGAACATCTGAACTCTTTCGCTTATATTAAAAATCGCATATGGCGTAGCAACTCCTTCTTCCTGAGCTATAGCTACACCGTTTATTCTCTGCGGTATATCTCCCATGTAATCATCGAACTTAGCAAACCTTCTTACCATGGTTCCTTCGCCTCTGGTATCGTTGATAAATTCGCTTCTGTATCCGAGAAGACCTCTTGTAGGCACAAGATACTCGAGTCTTGTGAAGCCGTTCTCACTCTTCATTTCCTGCATGAGTCCTTTTCTCACATTGAGCTTGGAAATGACTGAACCTGCATATTCATCAGGAACAGAAAGCACAACCTCTTCTACAGGCTCCTGTATCTGGTTCTGTTCTCCTCTTCGCATAATTACTTCAGGTTTGGAAACAGCCAGTTCGTATCCTTCTCTTCTCATGTTTTCTATCAGTATGGAAAGGTGCAATTCCCCTCTTCCCGAAACCTTGAAGCTGTCTGTAGAATCTGTCTCTTCAACCTTGAGTCCTACGTTAACTTCCAGTTCCTTATTGAGACGTTCTCTAATATGTCTGGAGGTTACAAACTTTCCTACCTTTCCTGCAAAAGGCGATTTGTTTACCATGAAATACATGGAAAGCGTAGGTTCTTCTATGCTTATCATAGGCAGCGGATCAGGTGATGCCGTGTCGCATATCGTCTCTCCTATAGAAATATCCGATATGCCGGAAATAACTACGATATCTCCTGCTTCTGCCTGTTCTACAGCCATACGCTTAAGACCTCTGTAAACAAATACCTGGTTGATCTTTCTCTGTTCTATCTTGCCGTCTTCCTTGGCTACAGCGACTGTGCTTCCGGATTTAACGACACCCTTGGTAACTCTGCCGATTCCCAGTCTTCCGATATAATCATCATAAGCCAGTGCCGATACTTGGAGCTGAAGAGGCTCTTCGTTTAAATCAGGATATGGGTTTGCATGCTTGATAATAGTTTCAAACAGAGGCGTTATATCGAGACCGTTCATTCCGCGTGCACTCTTCTTTATCTTCTTTTCTTCTTCGCCGATCTGAATATCTCTCACATCTTCAGGGTCGTAAACTACGATACCTTGTCTGGCGATTCCGTAGAGAATAGGGAAATCAAGCTGTTCATCGTTAGCCTCAAGATCCATGAAAAGTTCATAAACTTCATCTACTACCTCATCTATTCTCGCATCCTTCTTGTCAATTTTATTTATGAGAAGGATAGGATTTATTCCCTGCTCCAGAGATTTCTTCAATACGAATCTTGTCTGAGGCATAGGGCCTTCACTTGAATCTACCAGCAATATTACTGTATCTACAGTTTTTATGATACGCTCAACTTCTGATGAGAAATCCGCATGTCCCGGTGTGTCTACAATATTGATCTTAACGTCATCGTGCATTACCGAGCAATTCTTGGAGTAAATAGTGATGCCTCTTTCACGCTCTATATCATCGCTGTCCATAACACAATCCACTACTGCCTCGTTGTCTCTGAACACACCGCTCTGGTTTAAAAAAGCATCTACCAATGTAGACTTTCCTGCATCTACGTGAGCTATAACCGCTATGTTTATTATCTTCTGTTTGTTTGCCATTTTATCTTCCTGTCATCTTTGAATTTACAACGTTTTGTACAACTTTATAGTATAAATCAATATAGCCTCTGTGTCAAAAAATAAATCTTATGAATAACATGGATATGAAAGGAGTTTCATATGCCTAATTTGTTTTTAAGCCCTTCTGTTCAGGAATTCAATCCTTATGTCAACGGACTTGGTACGGAAGAATATTACATGAACCTTATTGCAGATGCCATGGAACCGTATCTTATCGCCTCCGGCATCAATTTCACCAGAAACAACCCTAATGATACACTGCGTCAGGTAATAGAACTTTCTAATGCAGGTAATTACGATTTTCACCTGGCACTTCACTCAAACGCCTCCCCTGAGATCCTTGCCGGACAGCTTCAAGGCTCCGACGTGTATTATTACACTACCAGCGCTGAAGGCTTACGGGCCGCGGAAATCTTCGCCGGCAACTTAAAAGTCATATACCCCGACCCAGCTCTCGTAAAACCCGTCCCTTCAACTACCCTGGCAGAACTGCGCCTTACACGAGCCCCTTCCAATCTGATAGAGCTTGCCTATCACGACAATCTTGAAGATGCGCTTTGGATAATAGAAAACATAGGTCTTATCGCACAAACCTTAGTGCTGGCACTGACCGAGTATTTCGATATACCTTTTGTCGATCCTGTGATATAGATATCTTTATTTAAATTGTACTCGTTCTGTCTTTGTGCTAATATACATTCAGAAAAGAAAGGCGGTTATTATGGAAAAAATCACTCGTACTCTCTGTTCATGCTTTGACAGCGGCAAGCTGATCAAGGTCATCTTCGCAGGTAAAAGAAAAAAATCCATAGAATATAAAAAAGTCACCATAAGACCTGTAACAATCAAAGGTGAATACATGTACCAGGCTGAATTTCACTACGATAAAAAGGTTACCCACAAGAATATCCCTTATTACGAGGGTATCGATTTTGCCTGTGATATTATCAAAAACGATTTCAAACAAATCAATATATTGACTGAAGATGAAGACATCCAGATCCTCGCTTCAAAACCTGATAAACCTAAAATCACGGCTCAAGCAGCACAGAGAAAATCAGGAGACATGTCACATGATAAGAAAAAGCAATACATAATCGAGGATGGAAAGCCGTGCGATTTTCTTATAGAGCTTGGTGTCATGTCTGCAGAAGGCAAGGTGTTCAAGAAGCATTACTCCAAGTTCCGCCAGATCAACAGATACCTGGAAATAGCAGACGATTCATTTGATGCGCTCCCTAAGGAAGGACGCCTTCGCATCATCGACTTCGGCTGCGGCAAGAGCTACCTGACCTTTGCATTATATTATTATCTCAAGCTTGTACGAAACAGGGACGTTCAGATCATCGGACTCGATCTTAAAGAAGACGTTATAAGATTCTGCAACGAAACTGCAAGAAAGCTGGGGTATGATGAGCTTGAATTTTTGACAGGCGACATAGCAGATTTCGTAAGCACAGGCGCCGACATGGTCGTAACTCTTCATGCTTGTGACACGGCCACAGACTTCGCACTTATAAATGCCGTTAAATGGAACAGCAAAGTGATTTTGAGTGTTCCGTGCTGCCAGCACGAGCTGTTTTCGCAGATCAAGAACGATATCAACGAGCCTATGCTTAAGCATGGTATCATCAAAGATAAATTCACCGAGCTTCTGACCAACAGCTTAAGAGGGCTCAAGCTGGAAGCTGCAGGCTATGATGTGAATATGATAGAATTCACATCTCTGGAACATACCGCAAAAAACGTGATGATAAAAGCAGTGCTTCCGCCCAAGGAAAACCCTGCCGCAAAAGAAAAAGCTTCGCAGGAATACGAAGCTCTCAAAAATTTCTATAATGTTAATCCGACTATCGACATGCTGCAGATATAATCTGCAGCTTTTTTTATAATCCCATCACCATCGGAACCACTATCGATGTGGTCAGACACATCAGCAGCCCTACGGCAAAAGAATAAACTACGGTATCGTGTCTGCACGACCTTTCTACGATAGGCATGCACACATCCATGGCAGCTACACCGGGGATTCCCGTAACTTCCAGGTATCCGATCTTTTTGCCGAGGATCGGGATCAAAACTATGCCTGCAACTTCTCTGATAACATTGTGCATGAACGAAACAGCGGATGCTATCATGTACTCGCTGCCTGCACTTGCTATAACTGTCGGAGCATATGTGTACCATCCAAAGCCGGCGCTTATGGCAAGTCCTTCCTTTAAGGAAAACCCGAAAAACATTCCTGCCGCGGTGCCGATTATCAAACTGCCGATTACAGCTGCAAACGGAAAGGCCAATGCCCTGGCACCAACTTCTTTAATATTCGAAACCACGGTTCCCGCGATCCCAAGATCGAAGCCCACGCAGAAAAGCAAGCAGCATAAGAACACAGTAAGAGAATGTCCCGAAATCACTTCAAACTCATCCAGTATCTGCGGCATCATGCCTGCGATGATGAAATATCCCGCTGCCATGCCTACCACTACAAACCCCAAGATGATTACTGTGCTTTGGATATCGGATTTGCTGAGTTTACTGTCTCCTGAAGAACTGCTATGTTCCTGCTCGATTTCCTTTGATGACTTGAGGTTTCCGTACTTGTCCATTCTCATGATCTTTCTCACGACAGTAATAAACACCATACTTCCGCCTACAGCAAATATCGTTATCACAAGTGACTGAACACCTATGGTTCCCAGGTTTGATGTGACCTGTTCATTGATGCCCATTCGAAGACCCATAATAAGGACCATAATATATACTATCGGCATCAGCGCCTTTTGTATGAAGGCTAGCTTGTCGGCTCTATGTCTGTTTTTCGCTGCAATTATGTATGCTGCGACCATGAAACTCCAGTAAAGCAGTAACAGTCCCATTCTTTTCTTCTCCTTAAACGCTTTATGTTAATCCTTACGTTCAAAACAGATTTACTTATTCACGATAAAAGTATATACTATTATCAGTCAAAATGAAAGGATTTAAGAAGATGGATCTTAAGAGGGGATTAAAAGACGGGATCCCAATAGCACTCGGATATTTTTCTGTAGCAATAGCATTCGGACTCATGGCTGCTGAGGCAGGATGTACATGGTTTGAAGCTATGCTCATTTCAATAACTAATCTTACCTCTGCAGGACAATTCGCAGGAGTAACTGTTCTGGCTCATATGGGCTCATATCTCGAAATGGCTCTCACTCAGCTTGTAATCAATTCAAGATATGCTCTAATGGGAATCTCCCTCTCGCAAAAAGTAGACAGCAAGTTCAAGGGCATTTGGCGTGCCTTGATTGGTTATGCCATAACCGATGAGATTTTTGCTGTTGCTATCGGACAAGAGGGTGAAATCAGCCGCAGTTACTACGTAGGGCTTATGAGCATACCTATCATCGGATGGACTGCCGGAACTGTCGTTGGTGCAGTTCTCGGAAACATCATGCCGCTCATAATTACCAATGCTCTCGGCGTTGCACTCTACGGAATGTTCGTTGCGGTAGTAGTTCCTAAAGCACGTGAAAATGTCCATGTGCTGGCAGTAGTTGCTGTTACACTCGTAATCAGCTCCGCACTTTACTACATCCCTGCATTTGATAAGATTTCCGCAGGATTTGCAATTATCATCTGTGCAGTGGTGGCATCTGCTATAGGGGCTCTGCTCTTCCCTGTAGAACCGGAAAAGGAGGGTGAATAATATGGATTTTATGACATTCCTTCCTTATCTCATAGTGATGGCCGGTGTAACATACCTCATAAGGGTCATCCCATTTGTTCTTATCAACAAAAAAATAGAGAACAAGTTCATAAACTCGTTCCTCTATTACATACCTTATACAGTTCTTACTGCTATGACCTTCCCTGCAATACTCTACGCTACGGGAAGTATCATATCGGCGGTAGCAGGATTCCTTGTCGCTATTTTCATAGCATACAAGGGCAAAGGCCTGTTGACTGTAGCGGTAGGCGCATGTTTGGCAGTATTGGTTGTAGAGCTGGTTATGATGATATAGCGCTTGCATGGTTCACGGCTGCATGGTTCACAAATTTACGAAATATAGACGCATTTGGGGATAAATATGAATATTTATCCCCTTTTTAGTGTTTATCATTATTAGCAAGAGAAACACTGCTCTTTACATGCGAAACACGGGAGTTTTTTAGCCCAAACTACCACTAATATCTGAAAAACAATTGTTTTAACGGAACCTCTATTGCCGGTCGAGAAACCAAGAACTACACCAAAAGAAATTATTTGCCATTATTTGGTATTTATTGTAATATATAACAGTACCATCAAGCGTATCCTTTATGAAAAAAAAAGGGGGGGATTCAAATTGTATTTCAGTAAAAGTGAATTCGAAACGGCTTTAAAAGGAACCGATAATAGAATTCGACACATAAAAAATGAGCTTGCTAAAATCGGTACCGCCAAACTCATCTGCCGAACAAGAGGCAATCGCACATATTTTTCGGAACGTACTGAAGGACATGAACATGGAATAAGTAAGAACAAAAGCAGGATTCATGCCCTTGTTAAACGTGAATACTTGGATTATCAATTAAGGGCGCTTAATCATAATCGTGAGCTTTTGAGACGGTGCCTAAAAAGTTACAATGATATCGATCCCGAGCAGATAATTCTTAAGATGTGTGCAAAACACCATTTTATCCCTATTGAGGATATATTACTCTACAACAAAAGCGATTGGGGCAAGCAACCATATGAAAAAAATCCGTTTTATCCGGAAAACTTAAAATATGTAACGACTAACAACCTTCCTGTACGCTCAAAGTCAGAAAGAGATATTGCAAACGCCTTAGAAGAATTGTCGATTGAATTCAGATATGATGCTTTGATAGATTGCGTTGATGTTTCCCATTATGCTGACTTTCTTATAAGAAGGCCCAACGGGACTTTATTGATATGGGAGCATTTCGGCAGAGAGCACGACAGAGAATATATGGCAAAAAACAGAGAAAGAATCAAGGACTATATTTCCATCGGCTATCGCCCTTGGAATAATCTTGTGTGGACTCTTGAATCAGACTTGCTGGTGCCCGGTACTATCCGTAAAATCATTCGTAGATTTATTCTTAGTGAAATGGATCGTAATGAAGGGAATTTCCTCTGAGATTGCGCACATTCGCATCTTCATACTTGTGCCTCAGTTTCTTACAATTTCATAGCTATAAAAGAATCGGGGATAAACGTTGAAATTTATCCCCGATTTTATACTTAAGTTATAATATTAAGAGTAAGCTCTTTTTAAAGTTGCCGTTTGTGAGAGTTTTTATTATAATTCTCCCCAAATCAGGCCAAATCCAAGCCCATCCAGAGACTCCACTTTGACAAGCCCATCCAGAGACTCCA
>JAUMXT010000051.1 GCA_030529015.1 Bacillota bacterium
CAGCTAACGGATTTACAGTCCGCCCCCTTTGGCCACTCGGGAATCCCTCGATATAGTCTGCTTGAACATTATACCACATTTATGATATATGTCCAATATTATTTTATGGAGCTGGCGGAGGGAATCGAACCCCCAACCTGCTGATTACAAATCAGCTGCTCTACCGTTGAGCCACATCAGCGCATTGGCGACCGGGAACGGGCTCGAACCGTCGACCTCCAGCGTGACAGGCTGGCATTCTAACCAACTGAACTACCCGGCCGCAAATGGTGGGACCAATAGGGCTCGAACCTATGACCCCCTGCTTGTAAGGCAGGTGCTCTCCCAGCTGAGCTATGCGCCCTCACAACAGTTTATCTTCTCGACACATTTATAAACTATACAGTAGGCGCACCTTTATGTCAAGTATTTTTTTTAATTTGTTGCTAATTTTTTTTAGACCTTTTCTAATATGGTTTTTCTGTCAATAACCTCCGCGCTTCCCGAGGTTAAATTGGCCAGCATTTGCAACAGCGCATCGGCTTTTTCCGGAAACGTAAGCACTGTAAGCACAACTTTATCTGTATATTGAACATCTTTTATTACAAAAGGCACCTCTGCGGGATCTTCATCGTCTCCCAATACATCGGCAGCCATATTCTGAAACTTAGACAAATATGTATAGTCTGCTTTCACATCCATAGAACATACTTCTCTGACGCTACATACACCTGCCGCCTCAAGGCCCAGCTTGGCACTGCCTGTATACGCTCTCACGAGACCGCCCGTTCCCAGTTTGATTCCACCAAAATATCTCGTAACGACGATAACTACATTGGTGATTCCTTCTTTTACCAGCATCTGTACCATAGGCGCACCTGAAGTTCCCTGCGGTTCGCCGTCATCGCTTGCCCACTGAATCTGGAATTTATCGCCTATTACCATCGCAGGAACGTTGTGGGTGGCATCCTTATATTTGCCCTTTATTTCTGCAACAAAAGCATCGGCCTCTTCTTTACTTGAGACCGGCTTTACATGCGCTATAAATCTGGACTTTTCTATTATGTTTGTAGCCTCCGCTTCAGTTCTGACTGTCTTATAAAGCTCCATACTTCTCGTACCTTCCGTAGTCTTCTTCCGAAAAATATCCTTCTATCAGTGTTCCGTCTGCCGTATATTCAGTAGATATTATCTCTGCGTTTTCGTTGAGATATGATGTGATGCTTCCTTTATCATACGGTATAAGTAAAGTCGCCCTTATTCTCCTGCCAAACACCTTCTCCTTGATTTTGGAGATGAGCTCATCCATGTTTTCTCCGGTCAAGGCAGAAATATACACTGCATCACTTCCGCTTACGTCAAGCGGCATATCCTCTGCTATATCCATCTTGTTATAAGCCATTATCTTTTCTTTGCCACCGGCACCGATCTGACCGATGACCTTGTCAGTAACTTCGATTTGGAAATCCCTCTCGGAGTACGCAGCATCCACTACATGAATCAGAAGGTCTGCGTATTTCACCTCATCAAGCGTCGATTTGAAGGCTTCTACAAGACCGTGAGGCAGCTTGCTTACGAAACCTACCGTGTCTATCAGGATGAACTCCGCTCCCGGCTCCAGCGAAATCTTTCTGTGCTGTGTGTCGAGCGTAGCAAAAAGCATGTCCTGAGACTTTACGACTTTTTCCTCTTTTTCTGTAATTTCCAACAGCTTATTCATTACTGCCGATTTGCCTGAATTCGTATAGCCCATCAGCGCCACTACAGGCATATTGCTCTTCTCACGACCTGCCCTTTGAACCTCACGATTTTTATTCATCTTCTTCAGTTCAGCCTTGATGTCATCGATTCTGCCTGCAATATGTCTTCGGTCTGTTTCCAGCTTCTTTTCTCCGGGGCCTCTGGTACCTATACCTCCGCCCAAACGCGACAGCGACTTGCCAAAACCTGTAAGTCTCGGCATTCTGTACTGCAACTGAGCAAGTTCAACCTGAAGCTTACCTTCTCTTGATGTTGCTCTGTCCGCAAAAATATCCAGGATCAATATAGTCCTGTCAATCACTCTTACTCCTACTGCCTCTTCAAGATTTCTCAGCTGTACACCCGAAAGCTCATCGTTAAATATAACAGTATCAGCCTCCATATTGGCACACATCTCCGCCAGTTCTTCCACCTTGCCTTTACCGATAAAGGTCGCTGTATTAGGCCTTTCAAGCGCCTGAACCACTCTGCCGATAACTTCAACACCGTCAGCTTCAGCTAAGCCCTCGAGCTCATCCATGGAATGAGTGATGTCATCTCTAAGCTGCAGTCCTACGAGTATCGCTCTATATTCTTCTTCTCTTATTATTTCGTTGTTTTCATCAAATCTAATCATAACGTCATTATTTTACCACACTTTATTCATCTATTACATCTAAAATATCTTCTTCCGGCACCTCCACGTAACTTCCCGGCACATCACCCAATATTACAGCCTCGGCTATAGGCACTTTACTCTCACTGGTGAATTCCCGCGAGGAAAAAGGCGCAAGCGCACGTATCCTGCATTTTAAAACCAAATAAATATTATACTTCGTCTGATTGATTCCCTGCGATTCAAACTCTGTCCTAAAGTCCATCGACGATATGCTCATGGGAATTATCGCAATGTCTACGGTAGGCCCCATAAGGGAAACGAATTTACTGCCGAGAAGCGTTCCTAACGGCACAGAGTATTTCTCATTCTGAAGGTTTGCGAAGACCTCCTGAATATTTATGGAAAGCCCTGTCATAAGCGCATTCATTTCGTAAGTATCTGCCCTGACCATCTCGATGCTGCCGTCACTGCCTCTTTGGATATCAAAGAAATCATATTGTTCGCCGCCTTCGAGCTGTTTCATCATGGCCAGATTTACCGATCTTGATACTATCGCCTCTGCCCTTACTGCTGCAATCGTTTCCAGATTCGGTTCTATCATAAGCTTCGCACACGCAAAGGCGCAGGCTCCGAAAACGCCTGCCGTAAGCATTATGCAAATTACAGCTTTTCTTCTCACTTTTCGCCTTCTCACCATAACGAACTCTCCCGGCTCCGCCAAGGGCACATTAAAACTCCTGCTCTTCATTATATGAAAAGCAGGAGCTTCAGGTTCATTATATGATCGTAAGCATTACATTTCCATTTTGCCAAGTTCTTCTTTAAACTTGGAGTTGATGATTTTGATTCTTGTTCCCTTCATTCCCAGGGATCTTGATTCGATTACGCCGGCACTTTCCAGTTTTCTCAGAGCGTTTACGATAACCGATCTTGTTATGCCCGATCTGTCAGCAATCTTGCTGGCTACAAGAAGCCCTTCGTTTCCGTCCAGCTCTGCGAATATCTGCTGCACTGCTTCGACTTCTGAATAAGACAAAGTTCCGATTGCCATTTGTACCATAGCGATCTGTCTTTCTTCCTCTTCTTCTTCAACAGATTTCTTTCTCTGGATTTCCATTCCTATAACTGTCGCGCCATATTCACCGAGAACCAAATCTTCTGCCGAGAACTCAGGAGAATATCTTGTTAAGATAAGCGTTCCCCATCTCTTGCCGCCTCCCATGATTGGGATTATTGTATGAAGCTTGTCCGATGTGTCGAAATCATATTTGAAGATTTTCAGTGCATCGTCGCCTGTAAGATTTGCTGTGGTTTCTCTTACCTTCATAAACTCTTCGTTATATTCGCCCGGGAAGACTTCCGCGTCAGTTTCCGGATCCGATATTGTGGCGCTGTCCGATTTTATCTTATAGCTGACTCCGATTACCTTGCCTCGCATGTTGGCAACGTATACATTCGCATCCATAAGATCGCTCAGGATTGAACACATTTCGTCAAAGGAAAACGCACCTGTTGTACTTTCCTGGAATAGCCAGTTTAGTTTTCTAACCTTGGTTAAAATATCACTCATAGTCTTACCTCGTTTGCATCAAATAATTTAATAATTTCAAATTATTTACATTTTTCTGTATAACATACTTTATTATATACGTTTTTTTGGAGTAAGACAACTCATTTTTTTGATTTTTCAAAAAACTCCATATATTTCACACAATTTGAGAAACACATGGAGTTTTGATTTTTTTTATGAACTTATACGTAGTTTATCCGATTTTAGAGGATATATTTATCAATATCTTCCGGATGGATCTTTTCTTCGAATTTTTCCTTAACGTATTCCTGGTCGATTACGATCTTTTCTTCTTCCATATCAGGAATGTTGAATGAAATGTCTTCTAAGAGCTTTTCGAGAATAGTATGAAGTCTTCTTGCTCCGATATTTTCTGTCTGCTCATTCATCAGGAATGCCATTGTTGCGATTTCGTCTATCGCTTCATCTGTAAATTCGATGCCTACGCCTTCTGTTTCCAGAAGAGCCTTGTGCTGCTTAAGCATAGCGTTTTCCGGCACAGTGAGAATCTTAACAAAAGTATCCTTGTCGAGATTTTCAAGTTCAACTCTGATTGGGAAACGACCCTGAAGCTCAGGAATCAAATCTGTAGGCTTAGCAGTATGGAACGCACCTGCACCGATAAAGAGAATGTGGTCTGTCTTCACAGGACCATGCTTAGTATTGATAACGCTTCCTTCTACGATAGGAAGTATGTCTCTCTGAACACCTTCTCTTGATACGTCTGCTCCGCTTCTGTAGCTGGAGCCTGAAGCGATTTTATCTATTTCGTCGATAAATATGATGCCGTTCTGTTCTGCGTTTTCCAAAGCATCATCTGTAACCTGATCCATATCGATCAAGTTCTGCGCTTCTTCTTCTCTCAGAATTTTTCTGGCGTCTTTCACCTTTACCTTCTTGTTCTTTTTCTTTTTAGGAGCCATATCGCCAAAGATATTACCGATGGCAATACTCATTCCTTCATTGCCCATATCGAGGTTGTTACTCTTAGGCGCATCTGTCACCTGGATCTCGATATACTGCTCTTCGAGAAGGCCTTCACGAAGCTGCTGTCTAACCTGTTCTCTTGCCAGGTCTACGTCCATGCCGTTGCTTGCTTCCGCCTGCTGCTGTTGCTGCTGCTCATACTGTTCCTTCTGGCTCACATAACCTGCATTGCCGAGAATGAAGTCAAAAGGTCCTCTGTTCTTACCTGTAGAAGCCGCCTTGTTTTTACCCGGAATGATGGCTTCGATGATTCTTTCTTCAACCAGCTCATCTGCGATGGAATATTTTTCTTCCAGCATAGCCTGCTTAGTGATTCTGATAGATGCTTCCACCAAATCTCTAACCATTGAATCAACGTCTCTTCCTACATATCCGACTTCAGTGAACTTAGTCGCTTCCACCTTAACGAACGGAGCATCCATAAGCTTAGCAAGACGTCTTGCGATTTCTGTCTTACCACAGCCTGTAGGTCCCATCATCAAAATGTTCTTAGGTGTGATTTCTTCTCTCATTTCTTCTGAAAGAAGGCTTCTTCTGTATCTGTTTCTCAGTGCGATAGCAACTGATTTCTTCGCTTCGTCCTGGCCGATGATATACTTGTCCAATTCCTGAACGATTTCTTTAGGTGTCATCTGATAAAGTTTATTTGCCATGTTACACCTCCTATAATTTTTCCACTGAAATATGGTCATTAGTATATACGCAGATTGAAGCTGCGATCTCCAATGACTTTCTTACGATATCTTCAGCACAGAGGTCTGTGTTGTTGTACAATGCGTTTGCCGCAGAATACGCATAATTACCACCGGAGCCTATCGCTACGAACGGCTGATCCGGCTCGATTACTTCACCTGTGCCTGAAAGCACGAGCATATCTTCTCTATCGGCAACGATCATCAGCGCCTCAAGATTTCTCATGGCTTTATCTGAACGCCAAAGCTGAGCAAGCGCTACTGCTGCTCTCTTGAGGTTTCCGCCGTGTTCATCGAGCTTCGCTTCGAATTTTTCAGTCAGCGAAAATGCATCTGCAACAGAACCGGCAAATCCGGTCACTACCGTATTCTTATATATTTTCTTTACCTTTTTGGCCCCGTTTTTCATGATGGCAGTTTCGCCCATTGTAACCTGGCCGTCACCACCGATACAAATATCGTCAGGTCCTCTTCTTACTGCACAGATCGTTGTTGCATGAAATTGCACCATTGTTTACCTCCTTTTTCTCATTACAACTAAATCCCATTCTATTCCTTATAATCGCACGCACTGTTGCTGCATACGTATTTGGCGTCCTTGCCTTTCTTTTCTACAAGAAGCTCTCCGCACTTCGGACATTCCTTATTGATAGGCTTGTTCCAATAAGACTGGTCGCACGCAGGATAACCGCTGCATCCATAGAACACTCTGCCTCTCTTGCTCTTTCTTACTACGATATCCTTACCGCACTTCGGACACTTAACACCTGTCGACTGAGTCAACGGCTTAGTGTTCTTGCATTCAGGATATCCCGTACATGCTGCAAATGAGCCAAAACGTCCGTATTTAATAGCCATAGGCTTACCGCAAAGCTCACAGTTTTCGCCTGTAAGCTCTACTTCGAATTCAACCTTCTCTATTTCCTTGTCTGCAATCTCCAGCTCTTCCTTAAGAGTTCCGTAGAAATCGTCAACTACCTTTCTCCAGTTTACTCCCTTTATTTCAATGTCGTCAAGGTCATCTTCCATCTGCGCCGTAAAGCTCACGTCGACAATTTCCTTAAAGTACTTGGCCATCATCTCGATAACGATAAATCCAAGCTCTGTAGGAACGAGAGATTTCTTATCCTTTGATATATACTTTCTGTCCAGCAGTGTCGCAACGATAGGTGCATAAGTACTCGGTCTTCCGATATTTTTATCTTCAAGTTCTTTTACAAGACTTGCTTCGGTAAATCTTGAAGGAGGCTGCGTAAAGTTCTGTTCTCCTTCAACTTTTATAGCCTTAAGTTCTTCACCTGTCGCCAGATCAGGAAGGATCTTATCTTCTTCTTTTTCCTTGGCTGATGTATAGATCTTAAGGAAACCGTCGAACAGCAGCTTTGAACCTACTGCCTTAAAGTCGTAATCTCCGTTGCTTATCACTGCGCTTACTGCCATGAATTTAGCAGGCGCCATCTGGCTGGCAATAAATCTGTTCCAGATAAGTTTATATAAATTATACTGGTCCTTCGTTACTGAATCCTTGATTGCGTCAGGTTCCAAGTCCGCATAGCTGGGACGTATAGCTTCGTGGGCATCCTGAACATCCTTTTTCTTATTGGAATAAACTGTTCCACCGTAATATTCGGCGCCCAGCTTAGTTTCGATGTATTCTCTGGCAACCGCTCTCGCTTCATCGGATATTCTTACAGAGTCTGTTCTGATATATGAAACGAGACCGACAGTTCCTCTGCCCTTGATCTCAACACCTTCATAAAGCTGCTGAGCTACCATCATTGTTTTTCTTGTTGAGAAATTCAGCTTGTTGGCAGCATCCTGCTGCAAGCTGCTTGTTGTAAACGGAGCGGACGCCTTTCTCATACGTTCCTTCTCTTCGACTGAGCTTACAACGTACTTGCCGCTATCAAGCTGCTTTAATATTTCGTCATTCTGTTCCTTATTTTCTATGCTGATTTTATTTCCTTTATATTCTGTGAGCTTTGCTGTGAAATTCTTTTCCTTTTCGAACTCTGCAGTAATGTTCCAAAACTCCTCAGGCTTAAACTCTTTAATTTCGTTTTCTCTGTCACACAGAATCTTAAGAGCTGCAGACTGTACTCTGCCTGCACTTAATCCTCTTCTGATCTTTCTCCAAAGCAGCGGGCTTATCTGATATCCCACAAGTCTGTCCACTACTCTTCTGGCCTGCTGTGCATCAACCAGATCTATATCTATAGGTCGTGGACTCTTGATTGCTGTCTTTATAGCCTTCTCTGTGATTTCATTAAAAACTATTCTGCATGGTGCATCTGCATCAATGCCCAGCAAAAATGCTAAATGCCAAGATATTGCTTCACCTTCTCTATCCGGGTCGGTTGCCAGATAGACTTTTGACGCATTCTTGGCTTCTTTTTTAAGTTCTTTTATTATATCTCCCTTACCTCTTATGGATATATACTGAGGTTCAAATTCGTTTTCAATATCAATACCCAGCTTGCTCTTTGGTAAATCGCGCACGTGACCTACGGACGCAAGAACCTTATAATGTCCGCCCAGAAACTTCGCTATTGTCTTCGCTTTTGATGGTGATTCCACGATTACCAGTGTCTTTTTAGCTGCCATGAAAACCCCTCCTCCTTACTTGAGTTTGACTTCTAGTAACTGATTATATGTACATTTTTATGCTTTTGCAATAAAAATTTTTCCAAGGGCCGTGAAAACGGTTCCCTTCAATTCCATAACCGTAATGATGCTGTTTACATATGCAGGCGGTTTTTTGAGCGCAAAACATATCTCATCCACAGTCATTTCCCCTCTCTCTGTAAGCATCGAAAACACGAGCATTTCCGTATCGCTTAACAGCTTTTGCGCCGCCTCTTCACTTATGACATCAAGACCCATGAGTTCCGGAACGGTCCCTGCATTTATTATAGGAACGGCTCCGTCTTTTATAAGCTTATTGCTCCCGAGGCTGTACTGGCTATCGATATTGCCGGGCACAGCACATACTTCCCTGCCTTGCTCCGCTGCAAGCTCCGCTGTTATCAGAGACCCGCTGTTGTTTCTTGCCTGTATAACTGCTGTAAGTTCCGATAATCCGCTTATTATTCTGTTTCTCTGAGGGAAGTAATAAGGCATCGGTTCAGTTCCCGGAGGATATTCCGACAGTATCAAGCCTTTCTCTTCAAGCTCTTTTTTTAGATTGCTGTTTTCCTTAGGATAACAAATGTCGACACCGCACCCTAAAACTGCCACCGTTTTTCCGCCGGCTTTAAGCGCACCTCTGTGAGCACATGTATCTATCCCCCTTGCCATACCACTTACGACCGCCACATCATATGTCGCCAGTTTCATCGCTATTTCTACGGCAGTCGATCTGCCGTATTGATTAGTGTTCCTCGATCCGACTATCGCAGCGCATCTTTTCTTAAGGATGTTGATATCTCCTATATAGTACAGCTTCTGCGGCGGATCTTTTATTTCTGCCAAAAGTTCGGGATATGAAGGCATCCCCTTTGATATAACTTCGATTTTTTTATTGATCATAATCCCTCCCCGTTTTTCCCTGCATCAGATATCCTATACATCAAGGCTTCTGTTATATGCTCCTGCTGTATTTGCTTTTTATCGTCAAGGTCAGCTATAGTTCTGGCCACCTTTATTATCCTGCTGCACGCACGCATCGAAAGACATAGCCTGTCATATGCCGCAGATACTATCTGTCTGCATGTCGCATCAAGTCCGCAGAATTCTTCTATTCCTTTTTCATCAAGGCTTCCGTTGCTTGAATACGGCGTGCCTTTGTATCTCTCCTTCTGAATCTTCACTGCATTTTTTACTTGCAGACGCATCTCTTCTGAAGACATCGCCTTTTGACGATATGTGTCGTCGGCTACTACCGCCTTATCGACAGGGAACATTTTGATATGCATATCTATTCTGTCCGAGAACGGTCCACTCAGCTTTCGCGTATGATCGTCTATCTGCCTGCTGCTGCAGGTGCACAGCCTTTTATCATCCCATAAGTAACCGCATTTACACGGATTGGCGGCAGCTACAAGCATAACGTCTGACGGAAATACCACTTCTCTGTTATTTCTGGCGAGCCTTATGATTCCTTCTTCAGTCGGCTGACGCATAGCATCGATCACGCCACTGTCGAATTCACCAAGCTCATCTAAAAACAGCACGCCTCTATGTGCCAGTGACATCTCACCCGGTTTAGGCCTGGTCCCGCCGCCCAGTAAGCCTGCAATCGTTATTGTATGATGCGGATTTCTAAACGGCCTTCTCGTCACTACTTGTATATCTTCAGTCAATAACCCGGCTACGCTGTACACTCCGGTTATCTCCAGCATTTCTTCGTAAGTAAGCTCCGGCATTATTGTCGGTATTCTTTTCGCTATCATCGTTTTGCCGCATCCGGGACCGCCCATTAACAAAAGGCCGTGATTTCCCGCAGCACCGATCACTACTGCCCTCTTTACAGATTCTTGTCCTACCACCTGGTTAAAGTCTATGTCCCAATCATTGATTTCATACTTTTTCTTTCTATTATATATGTCCAGCGATTTGATCCCTATAATATGCCCTGCTACCTGCTGCAGATTTTCTGCCGGCAAGATTTCCACATCTTCAAGCACAGCTGCTTCGTCTGCATTACCTGATGGCAAGATTATCTTCTTAACGCCTTTTTTCCTAAGGCACATAACAAGCGGTAACGCACCTCTTATCCTGTTTAACCTGCCGTCCAGTGACAGTTCTCCCAAAAATGCAGTGTCATCGATAAGTTCCGTGTCACGACCCAACATGAGCAGCCCTACCGCGATCGGCAAATCGAAATGCGATCCTTCCTTTGGCCTTCCGGCCGGCGCAAGATTTACCGTTACTCTCTCATCAGGAAAACTGAATCCTGAATTCATTATCGCAGGCTTTATCCTGCTGCAAGCTTCTTTTATCGTTGTGTCTGCAAGACCCACGACCGTGAAATACGGCATCCCCCGTCTTAAATCTGTTTCCACTGTTACCAGTGTCCCTTCTACGCCTTCAAGCGTAGCTGTCTTCACTTTAGTTAACATCTAAAACGCCCCCTTGATATGCTCTGCTGTGATTTCCATAATGTCAAAAGATACTCTGCCGGGAACATATCCTTTTCGTTCAAGCTCCTTAAGGTAACATGTGGCTGCGTTTCTGATATGTCGCTGCTTAGTTTCATCGACCGCTTCACAAGGTCTGCCGTAATTCCTGCTCTGCCTTGTTTTCACTTCAATGAAACTGAGATACGGCCCCTTGGCCGCGATTATATCCACCTCGCCCATCTTGCACCTGTAATTTCTCTGCATTATTCTGTAGCCGTTGCCTCTTAGTATGTCCGCTGCAATATTCTCTCCGATCTTCCCAAATTCCCCGTTATTCATCCTCTATATCCCTCCATTTATCTTCCAAGTTTTACCATTATTATATTAATATGGCATTTTTCTAGTGTCAATATTGGCCGGCCGGTGGCTTTTTGAGCGAAATCTTAGAATTAGCCAATAGGGATCCTTCAATCACCACGATTTTCCTATCAGATATCGTGTTACTGCAGTCATTTTCGCGAATAGTGGCCAAACCGGTGGTTTTTTGAAAAGAACATATAAAAAAGCCAACAAAACCCTTAGTTTTATTGGCTATAATTAATTTTTTATTTTTTTGTCCCCGCGCCCGGAAAATGTGCCCGAAACCGCGCCCGA
>JAUMXT010000052.1:0-2839 GCA_030529015.1 Bacillota bacterium
TGTAAGACTATCAAGGTAATCATCCATAAGGATAATTCAATTACCGTAGAAGACGATGGAAGAGGTATGCCTGTTGATACTCATCCGAAGATGGGAATACCTGCGGTTGAAGTTATCCATACAGTACTTCATGCAGGAGGTAAGTTCGGCGGCGGAGGATATAAAGTTTCCGGAGGTCTCCACGGCGTAGGCGCATCCGTTGTAAATGCGCTTTCCACAAGAATGGAAGTCGAAGTAAAAAGAGGCGGTAAAGTATATAAGCAGGCTTATGAAAAGGGCAAGACTGTAACTCCGCTTGAAGAAATAGGAAATGCAAGAAAAACAGGATCCAAGAGTACATTCTGGCCGGACCCTGAAATTTTCGATGAAACAGAATATGATTTTGAAACTCTTGAAAGAAGACTTAGAGAAATGGCATTTCTTAATAAAGGAATAAAAATTGCTCTAAAGGATGAAAGAGAAGGAAAGAAAAAAGAAGAAGAATTCCATTATGAAGGTGGTATAAAGGAATTCGTAAAACATTTAAATACAAATAAAGAACCTCTCCATAATGATATAGTATATTTTGAAGTTAAAGATAAGACGAGAGAAGTGGAAGTAGCTCTTCAATATACCGATAGATATAATGAAATGATGCTTTCATATGCCAATAATATAAATACGACCGAAGGTGGTTTCCACATGGTAGGTCTTAAGACGGCATTAACAAGAACTATTAACGATTATGCAAGAAAAGCTAAACTTCTCAAGGATAACGATGACGCATTATCGGGAGAAGATGTAAGAGAAGGACTTACTGCTATAGTTTCTGTTAAACTTACTGAGCCTCAGTTTGAAGGTCAAACAAAAACTAAACTGGGAAACAGTGACATGAGAGGTTTCGTAGAAACAGCAACTGCTGAAAATATGATGTACTTCCTGGAAGAAAATCCTGCACAGGCAAAAATCATCATAGATAAATGCTTAAGAGCTGCGAGAGCAAGAGAAGCTGCAAGAAAAGCCAGAGACCTTACAAGAAGAAAGAGTGTTCTTGACGGAGTATCAATGCCGGGTAAGCTGGCAGATTGTTCTGAGAAGAATCCTGCCCTTTCCGAAATATTCTTAGTCGAAGGTGACTCCGCAGGCGGATCAGCAAAACAAGGAAGAGACAGACTTAGACAAGCTGTTCTTCCGCTTAGAGGTAAGATATTAAACGTAGAAAAGGCAAGACTTGATAAGATATTGAGTTCAGATGAAATAAAGAACATGATAACCGCATTCGGTTGTGGTATCGGAGCAGATTTTGACGAATCAAAACTGAGATATCATAAAATCATTATTATGACCGATGCCGATGTCGATGGAGCACATATCAGAACATTGCTTTTGACCTTCTTCTTCAGATATATGACACCGCTTATTGAAAAAGGTTATGTATATGCGGCTCAGCCTCCTTTGTTTATGACAAAGAAAGGTAAAGAAGTTTACTATACTTATACTGAAAAAGAACAGGAAAAGCTTATGCAAGAGCTTTCACAAAAGCCGGGTAAAGCTGATATCCAGAGATACAAAGGTCTTGGAGAAATGGATTTCCATCAGCTCTGGGAAACAACTATGGATTATAACAGCAGAACATTAGTAAAAATTACAGTTGATGATGCAGCTGCAGCAGATGAAATTTTCACAACACTTATGGGTGATAAGGTTGCACCTAGAAGAAAATTTATCGAACAAAACGCGCAGCTGGCAACACTTGATATCTAGAAGGGGGGAGTTTAAAAATGCAGAATTTGATCGAAGATCAGAAAATGATAGAGCATGATATTCATGACGAGATGAAAAACTCCTACATCGACTATGCCATGAGCGTAATCGTAGGAAGAGCCCTTCCTGATGTAAGAGACGGTCTTAAACCTGTACACAGAAGAATACTTTACGGTATGGCAGGTCTGGGAGTAACTCCGGACAAGCCGTTCAAGAAATCCGCTCGTATCGTCGGAGAAGTAATGGGTAAATATCACCCTCACGGTGACAGCTCGATTTACGATGCTATGGTAAGACTGGCGCAGGATTTCTCAACAAGATATATGCTGGTCGATGGTCACGGGAACTTCGGTTCGGTGGACGGTGACGGCGCTGCGGCAATGCGTTATACAGAAGCCAGAATGTCTCCGTTTTCTCTTGAAATGATCAGAGATATCGATAAAGACACTGTAGACTTTATGCCAAACTTTGACGAAGAAGAAAAGGAACCTGTGGTACTTCCTGCAAGATTTCCAAACCTTCTCGTAAACGGCAGTAACGGTATCGCTGTAGGTATGGCAACATCTATACCTCCACACAATTTAAACGAAGTTATAGATGCCACAGTTAAGATGATAGACGATGAAGATTGTACTATCGAAGATCTTGTAAAAATAGTAAAAGGTCCTGATTTTCCTACAGGAGCACAGATCCTTGGCAAGAAGGGTGCACGCGAAGCATATATGACAGGCCAGGGAAAAGTTATGGTGCGTGCTGTTGCTAATATCGAGGAAACAGATAGAGGACGTTCACAGATCATCATTACTGAGATCCCGTTCCAGGTAAATAAGGCCAGACTTCTTGAAAAGATAGGAGAACTGGTTAGAGATAAGAGAATCGAAGGCATTTCAGCTATCAGAGATGAGTCCAACAGAAATGGCATGAGAATAGTCATTGAACTTAAAAAGGATGCCAATCCAAGGATAACTCTCAATAGATTATATAAGCATACGCAGCTGCAGGAAAATTACAGCATGATCATGATCGCGCTGGTAAACGGGCAGCCAAGACTTCTCAATCTTTATCAGATTTTAGAAGAATATCTGAAACATCAGAA
>JAUMXT010000052.1:2939-11285 GCA_030529015.1 Bacillota bacterium
GACGCAGATGAAATGGACGAAGAAGATCTTATCGAAGAAAAGCAGGTAGCGATAACGCTGACACATCTGGGTTATCTCAAGAGGATACCTGCTGACACATATAAGACTCAGAGAAGAGGCGGCAAGGGCATAACAGGACTAACTACGAGAGAAAATGACTTCGTAACAAGTCTGATAATGACTTCGACCCACGATAATCTGATGTTCTTCACCAATACGGGTAAAGCGCATAAGATCAAGGCATATGAAATACCTGAAGCGACAAGAACAGCTAAGGGAACGCCTGCTATCAATTTCCTGAATCTCATGCAGAGAGAAAGAATCACAACTGTTATTCCATTTAAGGATTTCAGAGACGATAAGTATCTCATTGCAGTTACTAAGAACGGTACGATCAAGAAAACTGCAATTTCACAGTTCGATACTAACAGGAAAACAGGTCTCATAGCTATCAACCTTAAGGATGACGATGAACTGGTTGGAATCAAGCAGACAAGCGGTAACGATAATGTTATAATCATCACCAAGAACGGTAAGTGTATCAGCTTCTCCGAAGACGATGTAAGACCTATGGGAAGAATCGCAGGCGGAGTAAGAGCGATCAAGCTTGAAGATGACGACGAAGTAGTTTCAATGGAACTTGTTCAGCCGGGTGAAGAACTTCTGGTAGTAACAGAAAAGGGCTTCGGCAAGAGAACGGCCGTTGAAGAGTACAAGATTCAGGCAAGAGGCGGTAAGGGACTTCTGACTTACGACAAGGCGAAGTTCAAGAAAACAGGTAAGCTGGTAGGTGCTATCGTAGTAGACGATGAAGATGAAGTTCTGCTTATAAATTCAGAAGGTGTCATCATCAGAATAAGAGCTGACGAAGTATCTAAGCTTGGCAGAGCTACTCAGGGCGTGAAAATTATGAGAACTGACGAGGATATCGAAATCATTTCCATCGCGAAAGTAATCAGAGAAGAAGAGCACGCAGAAGATACTAAACTGGCGCTGGCCAAGAAGGCTAAGAAGAAAAAAGAAGACGAAGCGGAACAGACTACGCTAGATATCTAAGAAGGAGACAAAAGTTATGAAACGTGTTTTTTCAGGCGTTCAGCCTACAGGAAACATCCATATAGGAAATTATCTCGGAGCACTGAAGCAGTTCGTAGAGCTGCAGGATGACAACGAATGTATTTACTGCATCGTTGACATGCACTCCATAACAGTTCCTCAGGACCCGAAGGAATTGAGAAAGCATATACTGGACGTAGCTGCGCTTTACATGGCAGTAGGAATCGATCCTAAGAAATCGATAATCTTCGTACAGTCAGATGTGCCGGGCCATGCAGAGCTTTCATGGGTGCTGACATGCAACTCATATACAGGAGAGCTGTCAAGAATGACTCAGTTCAAGGACAAGAGCAAGGGAAGAGAATCTGCGCCGACAGGACTGTTCACTTATCCGATCCTTATGGCTGCAGATATTCTGCTTTATGATACAGATATCGTACCGGTGGGAAATGACCAGAAGCAGCATATCGAGCTTTGCAGAGATATTGCTATCAGAGTTAATAATACTGTAAAAAAGGATACATTCGTAGTTCCTGACGGAAGATTCTTAAAGGCCGGGGCGAGAGTAATGTCTCTCGACGATCCTACTTCCAAGATGAGTAAGAGTAACGAAAACGCACACAGCAGAATTTCACTGCTGGACGAAGATAATAAGATTAAGAAGTCCATCATGAAATCAACTACTGACTCAGAAGGCATTATCAGATTTGATATTGAAAACAAGCCGGGAGTTAGCAATCTGCTGAACATCTATAGCGCGCTTTCAGGAGAATCTGTAGACGATCTGGTTGCTAAATATGCAGGCAGCGGATACGGCGATTTCAAGAAGGATCTCGCAGGAATCACTCAGGAAGCACTGGCTCCGATCAAAAACAACTTCAATGAAATCAGAGAAAGCCAGGAGCTACTGGATGTTCTTAAGGACGGTGCCGAAAGAGCAGGCGCTATAGCTGAAAGAACTATGAAGAGAGTAAAGAATAATTTCGGACTGGGGTTCTAAAAAAGAATATAAAGGCATTTAAAAAGACTGCGGATTTCCGCAGTCTTTTGTTATGAACGATTATTTTCCCTGAAGCTTCTTGACTCCGTCGAGAATGATTTTTTCGACTTTTTCATTTAAGGCTTTTTCTTCCTTACGGTCGAGACCCTTAGTTTCGATCATCGGATGAACGAGGATGTCTACTTCAGATGGTGTTATGCGACCGGTTTCCTCGAAGAACTTATAGCTACCATTGAGAGATACAGGGATGATAGGAACGCCCGGTTTAGTTGCAAGCTTCAGAGAGCCCTTCTTGAACTCGCCGGCATTAGGTCCCTTACTTCTGGTTCCTTCAGGGAAGATTACCATTGAAAAGCCCTGTTCGATATATTCGATACCCTTGTTTATAGCTTTAAGGGAAGCTCTTGGGTCATCTCTTTCAATAAATACGCTTCTGATTCTTTCGATCCACGGTCCGTAAAGAGGAACCTTACGAAGTTCATCTTTGGCGATGAAGCCGAACTGGAACTTTTTAAATGCTGCGCAGTATGCGATGATATCCGCATAACCTTGGTGGTTTCCTACGAAAACGACAGGTCCTTCTTCTGGAAGATTTTCAAGGCCTTCAACGTTCACCTTGCTGTCGAACATTTTGAATACGGTTGGTCCCCAAAGGGAAGTTGCAGCCAGTATAGATTCTTTTTCTTTTTCAATATCGCCTGTTACTTTGGCGGTTTCAATGTCTTTTTTATGTTTGTTCAGGTATTTCAAGCAATGGATAAGCTTAGCAAATCCCGGAATGTTAGCAATAATATTCATTAGTCTCTCCTCCTGTTAATACGATACAGTATACCATATTTATCGAATAATTGGTGAAAATAGTGTATAATTTAATAAGTACAGAAGACAGAAATACTAATCAACGAAAGGGATGGCAATGAGAAATAATAAATGGGCAGGTATATGTATCTGCATAGCATTGTTCTTCGTGCTGCTTTTTCTTGTGAAGACAGGAAACGCGGCGTTTATAGATGATCCGATAAGAAACGCAGTATTTTCATTAAGAGCCGACTGGCTTACCGTAATAATGAAGAGCATCACATATATGGGAAATTGGCAGACGATAACAGCGATCTGTTTTATCCTTCTCATAATAAAAAAGACACGAATCACTTACGGCGTGCCCCTCAGCATAGGCGCTATTTTCGTGCCGCTTATCAATAAAGGAATCAAAGCTCTTGTTTTAAGACCGCGTCCCGATAAAGCATTCTTTCTTATAGAGCAAGGCGGATGGAGTTTTCCGAGCGGACATGCCATAACGACTATGTTCTTTTACGGAATGCTCATATATATAATTCGTTCAAATGTAAAAAACAAGACTTTAGCCAACGTTTTAACTGCAGTATTAGCAATACCTATGTTATTAGGCGGAATAAGCAGAATATACCTGGGTGTGCACTATCCTACCGATGTACTGGCAGGCTGGTGTCTGGCAATCGCGGTAATCTTATTGATAATAAAAATCAACGGCCGGCGTCGTAGTGACAGCTAAGCCGTTGATTTTATAGTTAAACATTTGTTGCTTTTTAAATTACAGACCCTTGTTCAGCAGTGAGTCATCAGCTTCTCTATCATAGAAGATGTTCTTGCTGTAAGTTGACAGCGGGATAGCAAAGCAAACGTTCACGTTATCTGAGAAAATTCCGCCCATCTTAAGAGCAGCAACTCCGCCTGAGAAAAGAACTCGGTTGTCGATTCTGTTGTCGGCAGCAACACCAACAGCTGATCCGATAGCGATGCCTAAATCTACGATGTTGAATGCGCAGTTAGCACCTGCAGCCTTAGTGTTTGAGCAGTTTTCGAGTCCGCAAAGTCCGCAGCCGTCCAGCAGAATAGGGTTGTTGTTAGCGCCGATCAGAACGATGCAGTGGCTCAGCTCGATAGTATGAGCGTCTCTTACGAAGAAATCAACACCTGTTTCTTCTCCGATTTCACGGCAAACCTTTGCCAGTTCCATCATTTCTTCTCCGTCCAGCATCACAGCTTCAACGTTATCATGTCCGCAGCCCTTAGGCGCTGTGATTGCAGCTGCGACCATTTTCTTACCAACTTCCAATGCAGCATCTCTTGATGCAACTTCTCTTTTGTAAATCATGTCTACCTCCATAGTGTTTATTAAAAATACGGCGCGAACAGTACGCGCTGCCTTTCAAATAACTTCTCAAACGCCACCTGCTTATCCTCGTCACTTCCAAAGTTCATAAAAGCATGGCAGCTTCCTTCGATATTCTTCGCCTGTTCCCAAAGCTCGGCGCAAGTCATATCATAACCGACGATCACAAGCTCATGTTTGCAAATGAGTTCTTTTGACATATCGTCATGCAAAACGCCGTCTCCGCATGCAACTACGATATTATCCAAAGGGCCCTCTATTAGGCTTTTTAAGGTTTCGTATTCCTTGTTTCTGTATTCGTGTTCGCCCATTACCATACAGATACGGCGGACGGTACGTCCGTCGCTCTTTTCTATTTCATCGTCCAAAGATTTCAGGGCGTAGCCCTTCTCTTCTGCGATGCGCTGTGCGCTTTGCATTATGGGTGCGCCGAAAAACCCTGTGACGAAGATGATGTTTTTATTCATGATAAAGCTCCTTTCTAAAAGAGGCTGGACATATTATACCATAGGATGATAGAATCAGTCTAAAGTATTATGTAAATGAGGTGCTAAAATGATAAATAAAAAACCGGTACTGGTAATAATGGCAGCAGGCATGGGTTCACGTTACGGTGGATCTAAGCAGGTTGACAAGATGACAGATGCAGGTGAAATAATTCTGGACTTTTCACTTTATGATGCCATGCTTGCCGGATTTAATAAGGTTATTTTCATAATCAGAGAAGAGCATAGAGATGTCTTCAGAGAACTGGTGGACGAAAGAGCCGGCAGATTCATGGAAGTAGAGTATGCTTATCAGAAGCTTGAAGACATTCCTGCAGGTTACGAAATTCCTGAAGGAAGAGAAAAACCTTGGGGAACTTCTCACGCTGTTTTGGCAGCAAGAGATCTGATCGATGGACCGTTCGTTGTAATCAACGCAGACGATTACTATGGACCGGGAGCATTTGCAAGCCTTTACGAATATCTTGAAAAGCATGAAGACGGCGAAAAGTATGAGTTTTGCATGGCAGGATATAAGCTTGAAAACACAGTTACAGAAAATGGACATGTGGCAAGAGGCGTATGCGAGCTGGATGAAGAAGGCTTCTTAAAACAGGTTACAGAACGTACAAAGATCGAAATGAGACCTGAAGGAATCGCATTCACAGAAGACGACGGTGAAAACTGGACTGTGCTTCCTGATGGAACAGTAGTATCTATGAACTTCTGGGGATTCTCCGCGTCTATGATGGAGGAACTGAAGGCAGGACTTCCGGCATTTCTTGACAAGGCACTTATTGAAAATCCGCTTAAGGGAGAATATCTGTTGCCATTCACAGTAGACTCTCTGGTTAAAGGAGGCAAAGCGCGCGTTAAGGTGCTGACTTCACCGGACAAGTGGTGCGGAGTTACTTATAAAGAAGATAAGGAAGATGTAAAGAATGCACTGGAGGCTATGAAGGATAAGGGTATGTATCCTGAAAAGCTCTGGAAATAAAAGATTAAGAGAGAAATAGAAAATGGAGAGTTTGAGCACTCTCCATTTTTTTATTTAAGCTTTTCGAGTTCTGTATTGTGAGTTTTGCTGATGGTGGAATAGTAGCTTACCATCTTAGAAGCCACCTTATCATCCCAAGTAGAGCTGCTGGCGTAGCGCTTATTTACGGATGAGATGGTGTTGCCTGAATAAAGTCCTGCACCCGGGGTCAGGTAGTTTCTGGCAAGACCTCTGGCTACGACATCGATACCCTCTGCCTTAGATGAGAAGGCGATGTAGCCGCCGCCCCAGCCGAACATATTGTTTCCGACGCCGTTGATAGTTCCGTTACCGCTTTCGATGGCTGCGATGGCCATGACGAAGAGGCAGTTGATTCCGTAATCTTGTTCAGCTTGCCAGAAGGCTTCCTCAAGTCCGACAAGACCTTGTGAAGTTACCTTCTTAAGATCGTCGACTGTCACGCCGCTAGGCTTGCTGACATCCATAGCCATAACTTCGGAAAGTGAATAGGCCGGGATGTAGTTATTATCCAGCACCTTGTCTACAGATTTCGTTCTGAGGGCAGACGCTATATCGACAGGCTCTGCTTCTTCGGCGTTTTTAGCTGCGATAGCGTTTTGTGCAGCGGCCGCATCGGAGTTGATCTTATTGACTCCGCAGAATATACCGACTACGAATAATATAACGGAAAAGGCCAAAATAATGCCTATATATACTAATGTTTTCTTTGATAAGGATCCCAACGGACCGAAAGAAATCCTTATGTTTCCCCAATTCTCCATATTTTACCTCATATACTTGAAAATGGATGATTTTTTATATATTATAAGTAATACGCAAAGAAATTACAACCTTTGATATTTGAGAGGCGAGATACGGTATATGATTTACGTAGTTAAAGCCATAGTAACGGTCCTAGTGACAATGCTTATGCAGACCTGCGTCGTAAGCACGGTGTCATCAACACCTGCTGAAGCGACAGAGGCTTTTCTTGCTGCGCTTAAGAAACAGGACGCGAAAGTTATGGAAAGATATATGGATAACGAGTATGTGAACTTTCTATATAATACAGAGGGAGATGCAGATGTTATCGGCAAGATGAACAAGGCCCTTTTCAGCAGCTTTTCCTATGAAGTGGAGAAGGTGAAGCAGAAGGACGGTGTTGCAGCGGCAAGAGTTGTTGTGACAGGATGTGATTTCAGTGATGTAATGGATTCGTATGAGAAGAAGTCCTATGATTATATAATGGACAACCTTTATGAAGATGACATTGCAGACAAGGACAAACTGGCAAGCAAGTGCCTCGAAATGTACGTGGCGGAAATAGAAAAAGTGGCTGAAGAGGCTAAGACAGTAGAAACTGTCGTATTCATACCGATGACCGAAGATGGATTTTACGGCTGGAACGTAATAATGACTGATGAGCTGATGAAGGCAGTCCTCGGAAATCTTGAAATGCCAACGGCTAAGTAAGAAAATATAATAAAAAATACTTGAATTCGTTTAGGATTCATGTATAATATATAAGCACGCGTTTTTCGCGTGGTCCTTGCGATGAGAAAAACTCATCGCCATTTAGTCCATAGGGAGGTGAAAAAAATGACAAATTATGAAGTAATGTTCATCCTTGACCCTGCATTAGAAGAAGACAAGAAAGAAGCAGCAATCGAAACTGTTAAGGAAATCATCGCTGCAGAAGGCGAAGTCGGTAATGTAGACGTTTGGGGAATGAGAAAGCTCGCGTATCCGATCCAGAAGAAGAACGAAGGATACTACGTTGTCATCGAGTTCAAGGCGCAGCCAACACTGCCAAAGGAACTGGATAGAAGAATGAAGATCGCAGACAGCGTAATGAGACATCTCATCGTCAACAAAGACGAAAAATAAGAAAAGGGGTGCAGTATGAATAGTGTAGTACTGATCGGCAGACTGACCAGAGACCCTGAAGTTAGGTATATATCCGAAAGCCAGACAGCAGTAGCAACTTTCACTATTGCTATCGACAGACCGACTAGAACAGGTCAGGAAAAGAAAACTGATTTTCCTAGAATCACTGTTTTCGGCAGACAGGCTGAAAACTGCGAAAGATTCCTTGCAAAGGGAAGACTCGTAGGAATCCAGGGAAGAATCCAGACGGGTAGTTATACTAACAAAGACGGACAAACTGTTTACACTACAGACGTAGTAGCAGACAGAGTAGAATTTTTAGAATGGGGCGACAGACCACAGGGCGGCGCAAGCCAGTTCCAGTCAAGACCGCAGCAGGCAGCACCTGCAGCAGGCGGAGACATGGGAATTCCTGAAGGTTTCCAGGCTATCCAGGACGACGATATTCCATTCTAAAAGAAAGGAGAACATTAATCATGGAAAACAACAAGAGACGTGGCGGCGGCATGAGAAGAAAAAAGGTATGCCAGTTCTGCGCGGACAAGACTGAAGTAATCGATTACAAAGATGTAGATAAACTGAAGAAGTACGTAACTGAAAGAGGTAAGATCCTGCCTAAGAGAATCACAGGAACTTGCGCTATCCACCAGAGAGAAGTTACTAAGGCTATCAAGAGAGCTAGAATCGTTGCTCTTCTGCCTTACACAGCTGACTAATTCAGTGATCTGAAGACGATAAGAAACTAAAAATCCCCGAGCAAAAGCTGAAG
>JAUMXT010000005.1 GCA_030529015.1 Bacillota bacterium
TGAAATTCTCAAACAATATAAATTACAAGACATTTTCCCCGTATTTTCGACATTATGTGCTATGCATTATTCCTTAGCATCCAACATGTTTTCTATAAAAATCCCATATCCCCTTGTCGGGTCATTTACCAACACGTGAGTAACCGCCCCAACCAGCTTCCCGTCCTGAATAATGGGACTGCCGCTCATACCTTGGACGATACCTCCGCATTCATTTATTAATTCTTCATCGATAACTTTAATAATCATACTTTTATTGGAATCACTGTCTTTGGAGTCTATTTTCTCAATCAAAATATCATATCTTGTGACTTCATTATTCGATAACGTACATAATATAAACGCCTTCCCTGTGTTCACCTCTTCTCTTGAAGCAACTGAAATCGGCTGTTTATATATGCTGTTTTGGATCGGTTCATATGCATCACCGAACACGCCAAACTCACAATTCTTATATAAACTTCCGAGAGGTTGGTCAGAATGATAAAATATACCGCAGATTTCTCCCGGTTCACCATTTGTTCCTTCTTTGATTTCCTTTACTTGAGATTCCAGAAGTAAACCTGTATCAACTGACAGTATCGCGCCTGTTTCGGGATCCATTATGCCGTGCCCGAGAGCACCAAACGAAGAATCGATGGGATCATAATATGTTAATGTTCCAATACCTGCAGTTTTATCCTTGATCCATATTCCTAACTTATATACATTCTCTTGCGTTTCTACAGGCTGTATTTTAACTGTCATTATTTCTGAGTTTCGTTTGATTTTAAGTATTACAGACTCCTGTATTTCATTTACAAGTTTCTGTACTTCTTCTGCTCTGTATACCTCGGTCCCATTGATTTCAAGGATCATATCACCTATTTGAAGTCCGCTCAGAAGGCCCGGATTTACGTTTTCACCGTCTTTATTCTCTATTTCCTCCAATCCTACTATAAGAACTCCTCTAACGTCCATTTTAACGCCTACAGTCTGACCTCCCGGATAAAGCATCCTTTCCGACACAACAGACACAGAAGCAGCTTCATTCCTATTAAGAATTGAAGCTGCTATTAAAATTACAAATACGCCGACACCAACAAGACAACAGTAAAAAATCTTTCTTTTCATCATGCCTCCTAACTGTCAAAGTTTTCAAGAAATCTACCAAGATCATCTTCAGTATCAAGAATTACACCTTCTTGAAACATTATCTGGTCACTTTCAGACAGCAAATCAAAAGGTATGGAAGTTATAAGATATAATTCTTCTTTCCCGTTATTTCTAAGATATACCTTTACGACACCATCCTCTTCCTTTATCAAATATGTCGTTGGGATATTATTGTCATCCGGTTCAGCTACATTATTTTCTTCTTTATCCTTTTCTTTAATATTGGTTTCTTCTTTTTCAGCCTCACCTACTACTATTTGATTAGCTACATCTTCAGTTGTTGTGTCTTCATTGTTCGTATAATTAAGCCATATTCCCAACGTCATGACAAATACGCATGCAGCTGCTATTATTACTCTGTTTCTTAATTTTTTCTTTCTGTTATTAATAAACATTTATTTCACCTCATGCCTATTATTGTCAATTTATTCATGTGTAATACATATAAATACCAAATGATTATCCATGTTCTATTTCAGCGATTAATTCTTCTGTGATATTGTTTAATCTTCTGTGGTTAATATGTGGAATATAATAATTTTCAAGCTTGTCATGAGCGGATTTTGCCTCTGCCAACACTTCTATACATGCCGTTATATCTGAATCGGCCGAAACCTTAAGATCAAAGTAGTTTTTGTCATCGAAATATTTATAAGCAACCGGTCTTATAGTATGTGCATAAGCTTCATGATCAAACAGCTCGCTTCCATGGTAATCATTACATGTAAATATTCCTATTCCTGCTTCCTCGGAAATCAAGTGCTCTCTTTTGTCCGTAGGTCTAATCGGGCAAAAATATGTTTCGGTGTTATAACCGGTGTTTAAAAGCATTTCACCAGCATTTTCAATAACCTTATTACATTCAACTCCCACCGGCACACGTAGCAGAAATATTTTATTTAATCCCGACGCCAACGAATTTAAATGATCTATTACTCCAAAGGGCGTTATGGCTGTAGCGAACATATTTTTGTTTTTTCCCATACGCTTTTCTTTTTTTAAGGTTTTGATTGTCTCAAATATGTTTAAATATGCATCACTGACAAATGGCTTCTCTTCAACGAAGACATGCATTGCCTTTTGTTTAGCCGCAACACTTTTCAAATATCCATAAGCTATCTCATATTTGTCGGAAATAGATTTGCTGCACTCTATTATGTTCTCTCTGTTATTACATAAACCTGTCTTTTCCCAACAGGAGCCGAGATTAACTATCTCATCTACTGCGCCGGGATATTTGGGATCCATTATATGAGGTGCTGTTCCATCCACTATAGCCGTTTTCCTATCTTTCAATATTACTGCATCGAGAGATTCCGGATCAGATGAGCACCATAAATAATCGACATTTTCACCTTTACCCGAAAAATACCGTGCAACCTTCTTCATCAATGTTGATTTGCCTGTTCCCGGGCCGCCTTTAAGTAAATAACATCGTTTAGCGGAAGTTCTATTTAATGCTTCTTCATAATACGAAAAAAAGCCCATCGGAGTATTTCCACCGGGGAAATAATTTTTTATATTACCTATCATGGCTACCTCCTCTACTACGATATGATATGTAAAAGGCGTAATATAGGTAATAAAAAAACTGCAGATTAATCTGCAGTTTTAAATGTGCATGTCTGTTATTCTATTTTTTGACCATATCTATAATTAAGTCACATTTACTCATTATAAATTCATATGCTTCCTTGCTATGCGGTATCATGCAGTCACTGCAATCTTTCACACCGTTTTCAAGATATGTGAAAACTCCACCGCACTTATCTCCTAATGTGTACAGGGGGCAGTAACAAAAGAGGCAGTTAAAATCATCTTCGTTACTTACGTTATGACATGGAAAGCATTCGCATTCTTTATGACTGAAAAACTTATACTTACACATAATTATCCGTCCTTATTTGTTATCATCCAACTCTTTTAAAATCCTTGCAACTTCCATAGGTGAAAGCTTTTCTTCAACCTTAGGAGCTTCTTCATTAGTTTTAGCTGCTTCTTCAGGTGTCTCTGCAACTTCTTCTACAGTTTCTTCAGGTGTTTCAACTACTTCTTCCGGTACAGCAATTGCCGGAATAGCTTCAGGATCTATCGGAGCAGGTTCTGTTTCCTTAATAAGGTGACCTGCAAGAATTTCATAAAAGCCTGTTGAAGCTGAATATATGTAAGCAGTAACAGGTACAACGAATAAATTACCGATAAGTATCACTATAGCCTGAACCACTTCAGGTGCATAAGTGATAGCAGGGATAGCTTCAAGAATTGAAGCAGGCAGTACTGATAAGAAAAGCCATCCTATGAATGACAGCAACAGACAAAAGTACTTAGCCTTATTTCCCTTCATCATTTTTTTACTTTCGTTCATACATTGTCTGATAGATTTGCTTGGATCATCTGCCAGAATATAGAATGCCTGGCTGTATCTGATTGACGCAATTATTCCCGGTACTATGAACAGAAGCATCCATAAGAATATAAATAAGCCCTGGAATAACATCAGACCCATTGCCTTGCCAAAATGTTCGAAACCAAGGAATACATCTGCTACACCGGCCTGCTGTCTTCTGAAGATAGCAAGGAATATAATTGTAATGCCAAGCGTAAATGCTCCTGCAACTAAAATGATATATACAGATGATAAGAATGAATAGCTAGGCATACTGTTATACATATCGCTATAAACATCTACATTATAATCTGAATTGAATCCGTAAAAATCAGGCTTTACACCAAAGAGTGCATTAAGTATTATTACCGGAACATTAAAGCAAAGTTCAAAAACAACAAGTGCTAAAATTGCCAGCTGCCACTTACCCTTAAGTGCATTTCTTCCAAGTTCTCTCAGCTTGCTGCTTGGTTCTGTGATTATTATGTTTTGTCCCATCATGTTTTCTTGCATATCAATACCTCTCTTACTACAAAAATTATCACTTAATAATACCACAAATACACTAAATATAAAAGCCCCGAAATATTCGGGGCCTTTTATTTCTGATATTAATACAGGTTCTGGAAGATTTCAGCGATTTCTTCTTCTGTCAGTTCTACATAGTTGTTTCCAAGCAGTCTCTGCTGATTGTCAACAGTTGACTTAGCAAATGTTGCTACCTGATCTTCAGTCATTCCGTATTCTCTCAGTGGCTTAAGTTCGATAAGCTTTCCGAGGAATTCATCCAGTGCAGGATAAACATCAGCAACATCACATCCGAGAATGTCAGCGAATATCTTGTTAGCAACCTGAATCTTGCCGTCAGGATTCTTTCTCATGTACATCTTGAATACTTCTGTGAAGCAGATGAAGTTAGCTTCGCCGTGTGGGATGTGGAAAGCGCCACCGTGAGCATATGCCAATGCATGAACTGCTGCACATCCTGCATTACCGAAAGCGATACCTGCATAGTTTGAAGCAAGAGCGAAGTCCTTAAGCAGGTCTGCTCTGTTTTCCTTGCTGTTTCCTCCTCTTTCGATAATAGTCTTGTATCCTGCCATGATCATTTCGATAGCCTTCAGTGAATACATTTCTGTGAAAGGTGATGCCTTAGGTGACAGGAATGATTCGATTGCGTGGATCAGAGCATCTACTGAAGAAGTAGCGAATACTTTGTCAGGAAGTCCTGCCAGTGATTCAGGAATGAGTACAGCGTGATCAGCGTAAGTCTGTTCATCAGCGATACCCTTCTTCAGGTTCAGTGAAGGGATTGATGCTACTGCTACGTTAGTTACTTCTGAGCCTGTTCCGCAAGTTGTAGGAACGAGAACCAGCTGCTTTACTCTCTTAGGAGCAACTTTTCCTGTGAACAGATCTGCAGCCTTATCAGGAATTTCACAAGCCAGAACTTTACAGATGTCTACGATAGTACCGCCACCGAATGCGATGATTCTATCGAATTCATACTTATCCATTTCTTCCTTCATAGCGTCCATCATTTCGTCAGTTGGTTCGCCTGCACCGTACTTTTCCTGATAGATAACAGGAATGTCGATTCCGAGTGGAGCTACATATGGATCATACATCCACTGGTTAGTAACCAGAATGTCGCCTTTTCCTAATTTGAATTCTTCGTTGAATTCTTTGAATGTATCAAAATAATGTATAGCAGGAACTACTCTTAATGCTTGCATTTTATTTACCTCCTAAATAAATCAATTAAAATTCTGCGTTGAATCTTGCCTTGAACTGTTCTTTCAGTTCTTCTCTGAAGTCAGGGTGAGCAATGTTTATAAGCTGTCTTGCTCTTTCCTTCAGGTTAGCGCCCTTCAGCTTAGCGATACCGTATTCAGTAACTACATAGTCAGCATCACATCTTGAAGTTGTTACAGCAGCACCGTGATCGATGAAAGGAACAACCTTAGAAATCATTGATCCGTCCTTCTTAACTGTTACTGATGGCATTGCGATGATAGCCTTCGCATTACCATCCTTAGACATTGAAGCACCACGGATAAAGTCAACCTGACCGCCAACACCTGAAATCTGCTTAGTACCGATACATTCTGATACGATCTGACCCATGAAGTCGATCTGTACACATGCATTGATGCAAACCAGGTTCTTCAGGTTGCAAACTGTCATAGGGTGGTTAACATAGTCAACTTCTCTAAGTTCAACCATAGGGTTCTTGTCACACCAGTCGTAGAGCTTCTTAGTACCCATTAAGAATGTTACAACGATCTTTCCTTCGTCGATACCCTTCTGTGAACAGTCGATAGCACCCTTTTCAAAAAGGTCTACAACGCCGTCAGCGATCATTTCTGAATGGATACCCAGATTCTTCTTGTCGCCCAGCTGTGCCAGTACAGCGTCAGGAATAGCGCCGATACCCAGCTGCAGAGTGTCACCGTCTTTGATCAGTGAAGCACAGTTCTTACCGATAGCTTCTTCGATAGGTCCGATAACTGCAGGCTTAACTTCAGGCAGTGGTCTGTTGAATTCAACCATAGCATCTATTTCATCTACGTGAACGTAAGCGTTACCAAATACTGTAGGAACCTGATCGTTAACTTCAGCCAGAACTACTCTTGCTGTCTTGATTGACTGCATTGTATAGTCGGAAGATACTCCAACGTTACAATATCCGTGTTCATCAGGTGGGGTTACAGTAACCATCATTACGTCAACGTGCAGCATATCTCTTCTGATAAGGCTAGGGATTTCATGGAAGAATACAGGAACGAAATCTCCGTGTCCTTCTGCGATTGAGTTTCTTACTGACGGTGATGTGAACCATCCTTCATATCTGAAAACATCACTATTTTCAGGTTTTGCATATTCACCCTTACCGAGAGTTACCATGTGAGATACAGTAATGTCTTTATAGAGATTCTTGTTAGCAACCATTGCATCAACGAGAGCTACAGGTTCTGCTACAGCATGAGCCAGAACTACTGTGTCCCCTGTCTGAATCAGCTTTACAGCTTCATCAGCAGACATTACTTTGCTTGCGTACTTAGTTTTCCAATCCATTTTAGATTTTCCTCCGTTAAACTATATAAGTTTTATTAATTTTTCTTTTATTGTTTCTACCTGAGAAATATCCCAGAGTTTGATTACATCGCCTTTGACATCGTATTGTTCATAACCTGCACAGCAACTTTGACATCCACCTATGACAAGGAGTGTATCATAGGTATCTTCTTCAGATGCATATGTAAACTCGATTTCCGGTATTTCTCTCTTGTACATACGAAAGACTTCTCCCCTTTCAAATCTGGGATTACATCCTCCGCAAAACCTTACGCCGCACTTCATAAACAACCTCTGTCTTTACTAAAATTTTAAAATGAGACCGCTTCGGCTTTCAAAGCGGCCTCAATATTTTTATTATGCTTTATCAAATAATAAGCTTATTTGATTCCTGCAATGTTCTTAGCCAGAGCTTTCTTAGCTTCCAGGTTACCCTGTCTAGCGATCATGATTCTCTGAGCCTGTGGTGAACCTGCACCGTGCAGTGATTCAGTTCTGTAACCTACTGCTGATGCACCTAAGCACATGTTTTCGATGAATCTTAAGATTCTCATTCTTTCTTCTGTAGTGCATGAAGGAGCTGCTGCGAAGTACTTGTTGCAGATTTCTCCAACTGTTTCGCCGTTCTTACCTACTACGAGGTCTGAATTGAAGTCTGATTCAGCCGGCATTGTTACCATAAGTCCGCCTGCGATATCTTCAGCCAGTCTAGTGATATCGTAAGGGAATCTTGTTACGTTCTGCTTACATACGTTAGCAAGCAGCAGGTCGATCTGATAGTTTCCTGCTTCTGTAGCCTGACCTTCAGCTGAGCAAGCGATACCGCAGCAGTACAGAGTTTCGTTCAGGTGAACCATTTCGATCAGCTTATCCTTGATGTGTGAAGCTTTCTGAGCGCCATTGTATTCAGCAGCCAGAGCAGCAGCACCGATAAGAACGTCGCCTACGCCAACTTTGCAGCCGCCGTATGACTGTCTGTGGTATCCTGCGAATCTTTCTACCATCATGTTAGCGAAATCATATTCTCCTGCCATGAAGATGTATTCGTTAGGAATAAATACGTTGTCGAATACTACGAGAGCTTCCTGTCCGCCGAACTGAGCGTTACCCAGGTCAACGTCTGCGCCTTCTTCCAGCTTTCTTGTGTCACATGACTGTCTTCCGTAGATCATGTAGATACCGTCAGCATCTGTTGGAGTTGCGAATGCTACAGCATAATCAGCATCTTCTTCTCTCATAGCCTGTGTAGGCATGATGATGTGCCAATGTGAGTTGATGCATCCAGTCTGGTGAGCCTTAGCTCCTCTTACTACGATACCATCTTCTCTTCTTTCAACGATGTGCATGAACAGGTCAGGGTCCTTCTGAGCATTAGGAGCCAGGCCTCTGTCACCCTTAGGGTCAGTCATAGCGCCGTCTACTACGAAGTCGTTTTCCTGTACCATCTTCAGGAAGTTATTGAAGTTATCATGGTAGTTAGTACCATATTTCTTATCCATTTCATATGTAGTTGAGAACATTGCATTGAAAGCGTCCATACCTACGCATCTCTGGAAGCATGATGCAGTCTTCTGTCCCAGAAGTCTCAGCATCTTAACCTTCTTGATCAGGTCATCAGTGCTCTGGTGGAGATGAGTGAATCTGTTTACTGTTTCGCCTGTGTAGCTTGACTTAGCTGTGCAAAGATCTGCGTATTCAGGATCGTTAGCCAGTTCATAAGTCATACCAACGCATTCGATTGAAGGTCTGATGATTGGATGATCTACCCAGTTTTCAACCTGTTCACCGAACATGTAAACTCTTGTCTTCATCTGTCTCAAGCTTTCGATATACTGCTCTTTTGTCATTAACATAATAAAATCACTCCTTTGATAATATTATCCTTTCACAGGCGTAATTGCCTGGGAACAAGATATAAACTAAACTATTTGCTTTTGTTCAAAATCATTCTGGCCATATCCAGAAGATCTTCGCTGACAGATCTATCCAGCACAACGTCCTTGACTTCGGGGATTTCAGCCATCAAGATTTCCTTGACAACATTCTCCAGGGTTTCCCCGGCAGAAGGACATGCCGCACATTGTCCTGTCAGTTTGACATATACGGTTCCATCCTCGATACCTGTAAGGATAGCACCGCCGTAATGCGCTGCCAGAACGGGATCAACTTGTTCTTTTAAAATTCTTGTAATTTTAGCTTCCATAAGCCTCACCTCGTTGTATTTTTGAACAATTTAATTATATAACTTGCATTGTTGTTTTTCAAGGGTTTATAATTATTCAGAATAATACAAAAAGGAAATAACTTAAAATGAACAACTTAGTGATATTTACCGCTTTTTTAGATAATTCTTTTGCTGTTAAAGACAGCTTAAAGGACTGCGATTTCGTCATTTGTACCGATGGCGGATACGATATTGCTCTTGCTTACTCCGTAGAGCCGGATCTGCTGATGGGCGACTTCGATTCCGTTACATCTGCACTGCCCGAAGACGTGGAAATACTGCGCTTTCCACCTGAAAAAGACCATACGGATCTTGAATTGGCATTGATGAAAGCCGGCGAATTGAATGCCAAAAACGTAACCGTAATAGGTGGTATTGGCGGTCGTCTTGACCACACTGTTGCAAACATCCAGCTGCTGACGGCTTATGCCGATCGCTTTGATAGTCTTATATTAAAAGACGGTAAAAACACTTGCTTTATAATTGACGGAAACAACAATTCCAATATGCACATCCCTGCTTCCGACAACTGTTATATATCGATTTTTTCACTATCGGAACAATGTGATATCCTTTCTTTTTCAGGCGTCAAATACCCTCTTGAAAACTACGTTTTAACAAGAGATTTTCCTATTGGCGTCAGCAACGAATTCAAAGAAAAAGAGGCCGCCCTTTGCATAAAGAGCGGCACCCTGTTAGTTGTTATTTCAGAGAAATAAACCCTTATTATTTAGCCCATCCGAATGTACATTTTACTGCTTTATGCCATCCCTCGAGAAGGTCTTTTCTCGTGTCTTCGGGCATTTTGGGTTCAAAAATACAGTCTATCTGCCAGTTGGAAATGATGTCATCCATGCTTTCCCAATAACCGACTGCAAGCCCTGCAAGATAAGCAGCACCCAGCGATGTTGTCTCGATACATTCAGGTCTGTATAAATTCATATTCATAAGTCCGGACTGGAATTCCATCAGAAAATCATTGGCGCATGCACCGCCGTCAACCTTGAATTTAGTCAGTTCATGACCCATATCTTCAGTCATTGAAGTCATCAGATCGTATGTCTGATAAGCCATCGATTCAAGAGCTGCTCTAACGAGATGGCTTCTGTTGACGCCTCTTGTGAGTCCAAGCACCGCACCACGAGCATAAGGATCCCAATAAGGTGCTCCAAGTCCCGTAAATGCAGGTACGATATATGCACCTGCCGTGTCTTCGACAGACCTTGCGATTTCTTCTGTCTGTGCGGCATTTTCTATCATTTTAACTTCGTCTCTAAGCCACTGGATCGTTGCTCCTGAAACGAATACAGAGCCTTCAAGCGCATAGTTCACTTTACCGTCAAGACCCCACGCGATAGTTGTTATCAATCCATTCTTGGATTCTACCGGAGTTTCTCCTGTATTTACGAGCATGAATCCGCCTGTTCCGTACGTATTCTTGGCTTCTCCTTCACCAAAACATGTTTGCCCGAACAATGCAGCCTGCTGATCGCCTGCAGCTCCGGATATTTTGATCGATCCGCCGAATATTCTCGGATGGCTTTCTCCGTAAATCATGCTGGACGGAACAGGTTTAGGCAGCATTGCCGCAGGTATGCCCAGCTCTTCAAGAATCTCTTCATCCCAGCAAAGGTCGTGAATGTTAAACATCATAGTTCTTGATGCGTTTGAGTAGTCCGTCACATGAACTTTACCGTCTGTAAGCTTCCAAATAAGCCATGTTTCTATAGTTCCAAAGAGCAGTTCTCCGTTTTGGGCACGTTCGTAAGCATCTTCGGTATTTTCCAGTATCCATCTCAGCTTAGTCCCTGAAAAGTATGGGTCTATCAAAAGCCCCGTTTTCTTTCTGAAAGAATCAGATAGGCCTTTGGCCTTAAGCTCATCACAATACTCGGAAGTTCTTCTGCACTGCCATACGATAGCATTATAAACCGGTTCACCCGTATCCTTATCCCAAACCACAGTAGTTTCTCTCTGGTTAGTGATACCAATAGCCGCTATATCTTCATATGTGGCATCTATCTTCAGGAGCGCTTCCTGAGCCACCCCTATCTGAGTTGACCAGATTTCCATAGGATCGTGCTCTACCCAGCCTTCATTGGGATATATCTGTTTAAACTCCTTCTGAGCGACGCTTACCTGTCTTCCCTTCTTATCATATAATATGCATCTGGCACTTGTTGTTCCCTGATCCAGGGCCATTATGTATTTGTTTTTCATCATATGAACTCCGCCATTATCCTATTTGAAACATCCATTCCGTTTTCTGTCAAAAACAGTCTGTCATCCTCAAGAACTAATTTACCTTCAAATCTTTGTACTAATCTCTTGTCATATACATCGAAAAATTCAACACCGAATACGCTCTTGAACTGTCTTAAATCTACGCCTTCAGCCTTTCTTAAGCCTGTGAATGCAAAGATGCCCATTTCTTCTCTTCGGCTGTATTTTTCAATGCTTCCTGCATCTATCGGTGCAGTTTTTTTCTTAATAGCCTGTATGTAATCGTACATACTTTCACAGTTCTTATATCGCACTCCGTCCGCGAAAGAGCTGGCACCCAGCCCTAATCCCAGGTATTCATCATAAGACCAGTATTTCATATTATGTTTGCTCTCATATCCCGGAAGTGCGGCGTTAGATATTTCGTAGTGCTCATATCCTGCCGTTCTCATCATTCGTAATGCTGTATGATACATTTCTCTGTCGACATCAACAGATACCGGCTCATATTCTTCCGTCTCATAGACCTTACTGTACATTTCCGTTCCTTCTTCTATCTGAAGACTGTATAACGAAATATGCGTAGGTCTTAAGAATATAGCCTGCCGAACCGTATCTTTCCACATTTTCATCGATTGTCCGGGTATGCCGAACATTATATCGACATTGATGTTTTTGAAGCCGGCCTTTTGTGCCTTTTGAATGCAATTAAACGCATCATTTTTACTATGTATCCTTCCAAGTATTTGAAGAACATGATTTTCAAATGACTGCACGCCTATACTGAGTCGGTTTATTCCTTTATTAAGATACTTTTCAAGCTTGTCCGGCGAAACTGTGGCAGGGTTCACTTCAATTGTGATTTCCGCATTCTCATCAACATTGAAATTATCGCGTATGCAATCTAACAACTTGCTTATATCTGCCTCGGAAAGCAAAGAAGGTGTACCGCCTCCAATGAAAATGCTGTCCACCTTTCTGTAATGCCAGTCCTCGGCCTTGATTTTGATTTCCTCCATCAAGGCCTGAGTATATTCAGTTAATAATTTATTGTCATTGCATCCAAAGGAGAGAAAATCGCAATAGCTGCATTTTCTCACACAAAACGGGATATGAAGATATAGGCCAAGGTTATTTGTTGTCGTCATACTTCAATACCGCGGTAAAAGCTTCCTGCGGCACTTCTACAGTACCAAACTGCCGCATCCTCTTCTTCCCTTCCTTCTGCTTCTCCAATAACTTCTTCTTTCTGGAAATATCGCCGCCATAACACTTAGCTATAACGTCTTTTCTATATGCTCTTACTGTTTCTCTTGCAATAACTTTTTGTCCGATAGACGCCTGGATAGGCACTTCGAATTGATGCATCGGTATTATTTCTTTAAGCTTGGAGCATACGAATCTGCCTCTGGAATAAGCCTTAGATTCGTGTACTATCATTGAGAAGGCATCGACCATATCCTTGTTAAGGAGGATGTCGAGCTTAACAACCTTAGATGGTTCATATCTCGTAAATTCGTAATCAAGTGATCCATAACCTCTTGTCTTCGATTTTAACGCATCGAAGAAGTCATATATTACCTCATTGAGAGGCATGTCGTAATGCAGGTTGACTCTGTTTTCTGTTATATATTCCATATGGATCATTCTGCCTCTTCTTTCCTGGCAGATTTCCATGATGTTGCCGACATATTCCTTAGGCACCATGATATCAGCTTTTACCATAGGTTCCTCTATATGATCAATCAGCGTGGAATCAGGCAGGTTCGACGGATTCTGTACCATTTCGACAGTTCCGTCTGTAAGCACTACTTTATAGATTACACTTGGCGATGTAGTAACTACGCCCAGGTCAAATTCACGTTCAAGTCGCTCTACGATAATTTCCATATGGAGAAGTCCTAAGAATCCGCATCTGAATCCAAAACCCAGTGCCGTTGATGTTTCAGGTTCGAAATGGAATGCCGCATCGTTTACCTGAAGCTTTTCAAGCGCATCCTTAACGTTTTCGTATTTTTCTCCCTCTGCAGGGTAAATACCGCAGTAAACCATAGGCTGTACTTTTTTGTATCCCGGAAGCGGTTCTGCAGTAGGATCTTCAGCGTTTGTTATAGTATCGCCGACACGAGCATCTGCTACCTGCTTGATGCTCGCACAGATGTAACCTACTTCTCCTGCTCTTAAGGACTTGCATTCAACCGGACCAGGTGAATATACGCCTACTTCTGTTACTTCGTATTTCTTATCAGTATTCATCAGACGTATGAAATCGCCTTTTTTAACAGTCCCGTCAAATACTCTTGTATAAATTACAACGCCTTTATAATTGTCATAATATGAGTCAAAAATCAGCGCCTTAAGCTTTTCATTTTCATCACCTACAGGAGCAGGGATTTCTGTTACGATCTTTTCAAGCAGATCTTCGATACCGATACCTTCCTTGGCAGATACCAGAGGCGCTTCCTGTGCATCAACACCTATGACGTCTTCTATTTCCTGCTTGATTTCATCAGGTCTTGCTGACGGAAGGTCGATCTTATTAAGTACAGGAGTGATTTCCAGATCTTCATTCATTGCCAGATAAACATTAGCAAGAGTCTGTGCCTCAACCCCTTGTGTCGCATCTACAACAAGTACAGCGCCTTCACAGGCAGCAAGGCTTCGTGACACTTCGTATGTAAAGTCCACGTGCCCCGGAGTATCTATAAGGTTAAAGATATATTCGTTCCCGTCCTTTGACTTAAATACCAGTCTTGTAGTCTGCAGTTTTATGGTTATTCCTCTTTCTCTTTCAAGATCCATATTGTCGAGGAATTGTTCTCTCATTTCACGTTCTGAAACAAGACCTGTTTTCTCGATGATTCTATCTGCAAGAGTTGATTTACCATGGTCTATATGAGCAATAATACTAAAATTTCTGATGTATTTCTTATAATCTTTCATTTTTGCCTCTCATTAGTTGATATTCTTATTTCATTTTAATGGAAAAAGCCTCTTTTTTCAACAAGCAAAAGTAATTTTCCGCCGGCTCCCGTAGTTTCCTTACAAATAGTATCTACAGCCATTAAACAGCATGTCCCCGTAAAGAAAATAATAAAAACAGCTATTATTTTCACAGCTTTATTTCTCATTGATTTCCTCTTATTACACCACCAATTACCTGCGCGAAATAACGCGCGCATTCATTGGCCTCCTCAATAGTATTTTTGTTGTTTCCCACCTCAAGCAATAAAGCTTTATTACTTACGAATTGATTGTAATTGTAATCTTTTTCTATTATTTTTCCTCTAAAGCCTTCGCTTATATTTCCTGCTTCTTCACATATTTCTTCGGCAAAATCATAAAGCTCAACATAATTTTCGTTGGCACCTCCGACTACCAGACTGAACGTAGCTACTCGTTTGTCATCAATGGTGGTATATTTACCTTCGTTTGCCGAAGCAGGTGCAGCATCTCTGTGGAGGTCTATTATGTATTCTGCAGTAGGATATTTTTCGGAAAGAACCTTGATAGTAGATAACGATCTTTCATAAGATTCATTATAAGAAGGTCTGTCATGAACAGTTTTATCATGTATCACATTTATTCCCATTTTCTCAAGCTCTTCTTCAAGAACATCTCCTACTTCCCTGACAGTTCCGGCCTCTTCTTCTCTATGATAATTGCCTTCTTTATATGGCATATATGATTCACTGCTATGTGTATGGTAAATTATAACCTGAGGTTTTTCAGATATTTCCACAACCTTATCATTGTCAGTTTGGTCTGTTATCTTAGGCATTTCTTTTTCTTCGATAGGCTCTGCCTCAATATTTAATTCTGCAGCGGTCAATACGCTTTTTATACATATCATCCCTAATTTCTCTTCGTTTGGGATGATATCGTTTATTCCAAAGGTCGCTTCTGTTTTGCTGAAAAAAGCAGTTGATATCAAGAATACCGCCAACGCTGCGATTATTAGACTCTTAACCTTTATTCCCATAGTTGTCCTCCGTAACTTATTGTTACATGTATATGCCCGGATGGAGAGTTATATTAATCGCATCAGATATTATATCGGAGAATTCCTCTATTATCATGTCGATATCGGTAGAAGTTACGACTCTGTTATTATCACCTACATCATCGCAGGCAAGCCTTGCTGCATCTATTACTGTGGGTACTCCTATCGCAATAACTTTCGCACCTACTATTTCGCTGTTGATTGTTGTTCTTTCATTACCTATGCCTGCTCCGGGAGATATTCCCGTATCTGTCAGCTGTATAGTTGTGCTCATTCGTTTTATATTACGTGCTGCCAGAGAATCAATGGCAATAACAATATCGGGACAGCATATTTCAACTGCTTTTTTAATTACATCCGCAGTCTCCATCCCCGTAGATGCCATGACACCCGGAACGAGACATGCTACATTAGAGGCGTCCTCATCACTTTCAGCATCGAACATGATAAACATATGTCTTGTGACAAAGATCTTAGACGCTGCCGCAGGTCCTAGCGAATCAGGTGTTACTCGTCTGTTTCCAAGCCCCACCACCAAAACCTTAAGCTTATCGTGAAACTTGATCATCTTACCAAGCTCATCGGCTAAAGCTTTTACAACATTTGACTTTACTTTTATATCATCATCAAGAATGCCCTCTGCTTCTACCGTCACGTAACATCCCATCGCCTTCTTCATTCTTGCAGCTGCCTTAGGTTCTGATATCACTATATTCGTAGCTATCACCCCATCACCGTAATCAGTCTTTTTAACTGATATCCCCTTGATTTCAGATGAATCTCCCCCTTCTTCATCTAAAATTTCTTTTCTTTCAATCGCAAGGTCTGTTCTGTAATCCATATTGCCTCCAAAACTTGTGTTTTCTGTAATTTTCCCCTTGCAAAAGACTTTTTATTCCTATATAATTAATGTTGCGTTTTTATGCTGTGAAATCCTTTGCAGCAGGCTATAGAATAAGAAAGTGGGGTAAAATTTAATGGCTAATATTAAATCCGCAAAGAAAAGAATCCGTGTAATCGACAAGAAAACTGCAAGAAACAGAAGAATCAAGGGTCATCTGAAGGCTGTATTAAAGGCTTATGACGCTGCTCTGGCTGCAGGAGATATGGAACTGGCTAAGGAAAAGCTGACTCTGGCAGAAAAGAAGCTTATGCAGGCTGCTGCTAAGAACACTATCCACAAGAACGCTGCTTCCAGAAAAGTATCAAGATTAGCAAAGAGATTCAACAAGGCTAACGCCTAATTCTCACCCGTCCCCACCTGTGCATAAGTTAAATGCACATTAATGAGTGAACCAAAGAAAAAGATGGATGTGTCTCCCATCTTTTTTCGTTTTTTGAGGAGGTTTTTATGATCTGGCCAACACAATTAAAATCCGGAGATAAGGTTGCCATTACAGCTCCTTCTTCCCCTGTCTCTGACGAAAAACTCGAAATGAGTGTGGAATCTATAAAATTCCTTGGTCTTGATCCTGTGATCATGCCTTCATGCCACATGAAGCACGGATACCTTGCAGGACCTGACGATCAGAGAGCCGATGACATAAACACAGCTTTCGCGGACAATAATATAAAAGGAATATTCTGCTTAAGAGGAGGTTACGGCACAACAAGGATACTGCCGAAACTGGACTTTGACGTTATACGCCGCAACCCTAAGGTTTTCGTGGGATACAGCGATATTTCTTCACTTCATTTTAATATAAACAAAAGATGTGACCTCGTCACTTTCCATGGCCCTATGCCGACTGCAGACTACCGTTTGCATGAAGGCTTCACCAATGATTCTCTGCGAAGCTGCATCTTTGCATATAAAGGAATAAAAACTATAACTAATCCTCCGGAGGAGAAAATCCAAGTACTAAATCCGGGATATGCAAAAGGCATTCTCACAGGCGGAAATCTTTCGCTGATGGCAGGGACCTTAGGCTCGCCTTATGAAGTCGACTGCCGCGGGAAAATTCTCTTTATAGAAGATGTTGACGAGCTGCCTTTCCGTCTTGATAAAATGCTTACAGCCCTTTCTCTGGCCGGCAAGTTCAGAGACTGTGCGGGAATCATACTGGGAACTTTTGAAAGATGCGAAAACGCAGATCACCCTTCTCTTTCTCTCAGAGAAATATTTGAAGAAGTTGTTCTGCCTTGGAATAAGCCGACTATATTAAACCTGAGAGCCGGACACATATACCCGCAGTCAACGCTGCCTATGGGTGCAGAGGTTGAATTTAACGCCGGCGACGATATAAACTGTATATCCGTTCTATAATTTGTTTTATAAGGCGAATTGTTGTGTTATACTAACTTTAAGAATGTGATTAGTTCAGAAAAATACGATTTGTTTATGAAAGGATAAAAAAATGAGTACACATATCAATGCTGCAAATAAAAAAGATATTGCCGAAACAGTACTGATGCCGGGAGATCCGTTAAGAGCGAAATTTATTGCGGAGAATTTCCTGGAGGGGGCTAAATGCTATAACGAAATCAGAGGTATGTACGGATATACCGGTACTTATAAAGGAGTTCCTGTTTCTGTACAGGGTTCAGGTATGGGTATGCCGTCAATGGGTATTTATTCTTGGGAACTGTTCACAGAATACGATGTGGAGAACATCATCCGTATTGGTACTGCAGGCTCATTCCACGATGATATCAAAATCAAAGATATTATCGTTGCATTAGCTGCTTCAACCGACTCCAACTACGGTCACATCTATGATCTGCCGGGAAGCTTCGCTCCGTGCGTAAGCTTTGACCTTCTTAATAAACTTCAAGATGTATCAAAAGAAACTTCAATTTCGTTCAAAGCAGGAAATGTCGTTTCATGCGATGTGTTTTATGAAATAAACGAAGACTGGTGGAAGAAATGGAAAGCACTCGGCATAATGGGTGTTGAAATGGAAGCAGCCGCGCTTTATATGAATGCTGCTTATACTAACAAGAACGCTTTGGCTATGATGACTATCAGCGACCATTTTGTTTCGGGAGAATTGACTTCAGCAGACGAAAGACAGAATACATTTACAGACATGATGAAGCTGGCTCTCGAAGTAGCTATCAAATAGGAGGTTTGCTATGAAAATACTGGAATCAGCTGAAAATTATATGGAGGCTATCCACATCCTTAATAAAGAAAAAGGACAAGTCAGGGCCATAGATATAGCTCACTACCTTAACTTTTCCAAGCCAAGCGTAAGTATTGCGATGAAACAGCTTGAACAAAACGGCTATATAAAAAGAGACGCCGACGGCCATATTTCACTTACGGCCGAGGGCGAAAACGTTGCTGTTTCTATATTTAAGAGACATAAGCTCCTGACTGATTTATTTCTGGCAATAGGCGTCAGCGAAGAAACCGCTAAAGACGACGCTTGTAAGGTTGAGCATCATATAAGCCAGGAAACCTTCGAATGTCTTCAGAAAGAAATAGACAAAATCAAAAGTGCGCTTTAAAAACGAATAATTATCATTATGCCTGTAATTTCTTTACAGGCATTATTATTTTAGTGATATGTTCTTCTTCGTTGTCGATATCTACAGGAGAAACTATAAATTCTTCAGATATCGGACCTGCCAGTTCATATCCGTTCTGATTGATCCACTGCATCATGCTGATGTGGCTGTTAACTGCATCGGAATATTTACCTACATGAATCTTTGTAACGGCATCAAATCCGCCAAACTTTCTGAAGTCCTTGTTTTCTTCTATTTCACCATCGATAAGAATTCCGAATTCAACATCAGTATCCTTCATCAAGAACTGTTCCAGCGGCTGTGCGTAATACGTTACGATAATAGGGCTTTTTCTTATAAGACCTCGTTCCGTACACTTGTCCGTAATAGTGATCCACTGAGCCAGCGATACGTCTGAATTGCTGTAATTCTTCATTACCTCTCTGACATAAAGCAAAGTCCCTTCAGGGATTTTCTCAAGCTTAATGTTATCCATAGTATCCATGTATGCGTCGGAGAAGATACCTTCAGCTCTGGACAATATATCTCCGCCCCTCTTAAGTCTTTCCCTTAAGTTTTCACCTATGGCTTTTTTCATCTCCAGCTCTTTGATTTCGCTGTCGATAGCTTCAAGTCTGTTGTTTACAGCTTCCTCCATCTCTTCAACGTTGAGATTTTCCAGAAGTTCTTTAATTTCTTTAACGGCAAAACCCAACTTTCTCAGCTGTCTGATGATGAACAGCTTGATCATCTGCTGTTTGCTGTAATATCTGTATTTACTTTCTTCATTTCTGAATTCCGGAATTACCAGACCTATCTGGTCGTAGTATCTTAATGTCTTGATAGACACACTGCACATTTCCGCAACTTCACCTATTGAATATTTCTTTATAAGCATATCTTTACCTCTATCTTATGCCTAACAGCTTTCTTATACCTCTTTCAAGGCCGTCTACCGACAGCGGATACATAGGAACTACCGATTTGATCAAACCAATAGTAGTCTTACCTCTGGCTGTTTCCCATTGATTTTCAGGTATAGGATTCAGCCAAACTGCTTCATCGTAATTGTTAACGAGTCTGCTGAGCCATGCAACAGGTGAAACATTATCCGATACCCTGTTTCTTCTGTTACCGTTGTAATACCTCAGCTCCCATGAAGCCATGGATGCATCTCCAATAAAAAGTATCTTGTAATCGTCTCCTATATTTTTAAGCACCCATTCAGTATCTACACTGTCTTTAAGATCACACATAGGTGTCTTATAAAGCTTATTATAAGGGCAATTATGAAAATAGTAAATCTTTAGATCTTTAAAATGATTTTCCTTGCTTACTGCCTGAAAAAGCTGACTGCAAAGCTTCGCATATCGTTCCATAGAACCGCCTGAGTCAAACAGTGCTATCAGCTTAACGGTATTCTTTCTCGGATAATCATATACCAATCGCAGCATGCCTGCATTCTCGCATGTTTTATCGATGGTAGCATCTATATCAAGCTCATCCTTGGCCTGTCCGTATCTTGACGAATATTGCCTGAGCCTTCTTAACGCGGTCTGAAAATGTCTTATATCTAATGTCTCGTCTTCTCTAAAGTCTCTGAAATTCTGCCTTGCTATAACTTGCAAAGCGCTCTGTCTCGTGGAAAGTTCTCCTACTCTGAAGCCATTCAAAGCATAGCCTGAGTGTCCCAAAGGTGAAGTTCCCCCGGTTCCTATCCAGCGTATGCCTCCGTTATGTGCTTCCTTTTGTTCTTCAAGTCTTTTTTCAAAAAGCTCTTCCAGCTCTTCATATGAAAGGTTGGTTCTTTCATCAACTTCATCTTTATCGTACGGCATTTGATCAATGGGATTCTTTAAAAACTCCCATATTTCATCAGGGATTTCCCCTTCTGTTACGGCATCTCCAAAATAAGCACTAAAAAGCCTGCCGTACATATCATAGTCGGCCTCTGACTTTATAAGTATTGCTCTGCTTAAATAAAAGAATCTTTCAAGGCTTGAATAAGCAAGACCTTTATCGAGAGCTTCAATAAGTGTCATCCATTCATCGAGCGACACTTTTAAGCCTGATTCTCTTAAAAAATAAAAGAAGTTTGAGAAAACCATAACAACGCCTCTTAATACTGTATCAAGGATACAGTAAACTCATAAAAAAAGGTTTCTCCTCTAATCAGAGGAGAAACCTCACTTTACTGAATCTTATCTGATTTCGTAAATGAACTGTACTACTGTTGACAGTGGTGGATCAGGAAGTACATCGATTGAGCTTGGGAATGGAGGATTTTCAGGAACTTCGATGATCTTGTATGAACGTACTTCGATCAGAGCCTTGTTGTCCTCTACCTTCTTGATCTTAGCAATGTATTCCATATAGTCTCCTGCGAAGCATGGAGCATACAGTCTTACCTTCTTAGTTTCAACACATCTTCCGATGTTGCCATAAGTCTTAGCCATAAGTCTCTTAGCAGCATCTTCCATCAGAGTGATACTTCTAGCGCCGTTTACAACGCCGCCACCGTAGAATACGTCACGGTCTGACATTCTGTATCTGTATGTCATAGTTTCGCCGTCTTCGCTCATTCCATCTTCCAGTGGGAAGTCGTCGAGAGCTCTCCATGGATCGATTACAGTACCGTCAGGCTGTTCACCTCTCTGCAGGTGCTTCTTAACTACCAGACGAACGTTACCTTCTGTACACTTAACAGGTTCATCAAACCATACCATGTCGCCAGGCTTATAATCTTCTTTACCTGCTCTGTCTGCAGGAGTAGCAAGCTTAAATACTTCGATGAGGCAGTCTCTTGAGCTGTTACCAACGTTTGTCAGAGTTGCCTTATATTCCATCATGTCGCCTACGTAAACATCTTCGTAGATCTTTACATCATGATATCCCAGGCAAAGAGATTCGTCTCCGTCGCAAAGGATCATTTCTTCAGTTTCAACGTCACCGATGAAGTCGAACTGTCTTCCTACAGGAACGATACCGTCAGGAGTGTTCGCATCGGAGGTTGTCATGTTATAGCTTAAATAAGATACTTTTCTCATTTCGAGAGCCTCCTTTTATGTATATAAATACAATATTTTATTCGTCTTACAGAACGCCTTCAGCCTTAAGCTGAGCTTCTTCTTCTGCAGTGATTCCGAAGATTTCCTGGTTGTGCTGTCCCAGAAGTGGTGATGGGAAGTCAACTGTTCCCGGTGTTTCTGAAAGCTTAGCAACTACGCCCTGGAAGTACAGGTCGCCTGCTGTTGGGTGATCGCAGTGTACCATCATTTCTCTTGCCTGGATGTGTGGATGTTCGATAGCTTCCTTAACATTCAGTACAGGTCCGCATGGGATAACTGCTTCGTCCATGATCTTTTCGATCTCTGCCTTTGTGTAGTCCTTAGCCCAGTCTGCAATTACGTTCTGCAGGTCAGGCTGGTAGTTCTGGCATCTCAGATCGTTTGTTTCGAATCTAGGGTCTTCCAGAAGTTCTGTATGTCCGATAGTGTGGCAGAACTTGTCGAACAGTCTGTCGTTACCTACTCCGATAGCTACGAAGCCGTCCTTACATTCGAAGATGTCGAATGGTGCGATGGATGGGTCGATGTTACCGTTTCTTTCAGGGATGTATCCGCCCATTGTGTATTTAACCAGTGAGTTTTCCAGCAAGCTGAAGATAGTATCGATCATTGATACGTCAACCAGCTGTCCTTCTCCTGTTCTTTCTCTGTGAACCAGTGCTGTTGCAACACCAACATACAGGTAGATACCTGCAACGTGGTCAGCAACTGACGGACCAACTTTTGTAGGGATAGTTTCAGGGAAACCTGTCAGGTTAGCCATACCACCCATAGCCTGTGCTACGATATCATAGCAAGGTCTGTGCTTCAGCGGTGAAGTTTGACCGAAACCGGAACCTGAAGCGTAAATGATGTTAGGATTTACTTTCTTTACGGATTCATAGTCGATTCCGAGTCTTTCAGTAACTCCGCCTTTATAGTTTTCAACGAGGACATCTGCTTCCTTGATCAGTTTCCAGAGCATTTCTTTGCCCTTTTCTGTTTTAAGATTCAGAGTAGCGCCCTTCTTATTTCTGTTAACGTAACAGAAGAAGCCTGATTCTCCACTCTCTTCATCGATCGGTCCCCAAGTTCTCATCTGGTCGCCGAAAACAGGTTCGATTTTAAGTACTTCCGCACCATAGTCCGCCATCATCATTGTGCAGAAAGGTCCATTCAGGGCTGAAGTCAGGTCAACTACTTTGATTCCCTCAAGTGCTTTTTTCATCTTTAGATATTCTCCTTTATTACTTAGTTATTCCTTAAGTTGTAATTGATTAATTTACCATTGTTAAAGTAAGTTAATTTTATCACAAGTGCTGAAATAAATACATAGTAAATCACATAATTTGTTATAAATTTATCAGATTTAATGATAATTTAATTTTCAGCATAACCCTCCCCTAACTGTAGGGTAAAGTTCAAAAGCAAGGAATGAATCTAAGGACTCATTCCTCGCATATTTTTAAGGATTATTTTGATTCTTTAGCTTCCTTGATTGCTTCAACTAACATTGGAACAACCTTGAACAGGTCGCCTACGATACCATAGTCAGCAATGTCAAAGATAGGAGCATGTTCATTCTTGTTAACTGCAATGATCAGTTCTGAATCCTGCATACCTGCTTTGTGCTGGATAGCTCCTGAGATACCCAGTGCCACATAAATTTTAGGGTGTACAGTCTTACCTGTCTGACCTACCTGGTGGTCAGCTGACAGCCAGCCTGAGTCGATAGTTGCACGGGATCCGCCTACTACTGCGTTTCCGAAAGCATCTGCCAGCTGATGAGCCAGTTCGATACCGCCTTCAACGTCCTTGCTGATACCTCTACCTACTGATACGATTACTTCCGCACCAATCAGGTCAACCAGCTGCTTAGCTTCCTTAACAACTTCCAGAACTTCAGTCTTAAGATCTGACTTTTCGATAGTTACAGGGTACATTTCGATTTCGCAAGCGTCTGCCTTAGCCTGATCGAAAGGAACCTTCTTCATAACGCCAGGTCTTACTGTTGACATACAAGGTCTGAATCTAGGGCAAATGATAGTAGCCATCAGATGTCCGCCGAATGCAGGTCTTGTCTGCTTCAGGTTAACGTCTTCCATATCAAACTTAGTGTTTGACAGGTCGAGAGTTGATGATTTTTCGAGGAAATCAACATAGTTGTCCATGTCGATATCCAGGTGAGTACAGTCAGCTGTCAGACCTGTTCTAAGTCTAGCAGCACATCTAGGACCAAGGTCTCTTCCGATGTTAGTAGCTCCCAGCAGGATTACTTCCGGCTTCTTGTCCATAGCTACGTCACAGAGAACCTTAGCATAAGCATCTGTAGTATATACTTTTAATTCAGGATGGTTACATACGATAACTTTGTCAGCACCGTATCCGCCCAGTTCCTTAGCAATTCCTTCTACGTTATCACCGAGAAGTACGCCGACCAGCTTAGCGCCTCTTTCGTCAGCAAGCTTTCTACCTTCGGAAATAAGTTCGAAGTCTGTATTCATTAATTTTCCTTCACGCTGTTCGCAGAATACCCAAATATCCTTGAAAGCAGCAATATCTGAACTGTTAAAAGCCATTATTCTCTCTCCTTCCATTAAATCAGGTGCTTGTCAAGCAGTCTTTCTGCTAAATCTGCACAAGTTTCTTTACCGTTACCTTCCAGCATGATTCCAACGCCCTTGAGCGGAGGAGTAAATGACTTGAAGATATTTGTTGGGGAACCCTTAAGTCCGATAGTATCAAGCTCGATCAGTGGTTCGTCCTTCAGTGCTTCGAAGTCCAGAACTGTCAGTGGCTTTGAATAACAATCATTGATTCCGTTAACAGTCATATATCTAGGAACAAATTCGTTGTCCTTGATGCAAGTGATCAGACAAGGAGTCTGAACCTTTATCTTCATGTAACCATCTTCCAGCATACGCTTAACGATGATTTCATTTCCGTTCTTTTCAAGTTCTGCACAGTATGTAACCTGTGGGATGTTCATCTTTTCAGCGATCTGAGGACCAACCTGAGCTGTGTCTCCGTCGATAGCCTGTCTTCCGCAGAAGATGATATCTTCTTCGCCGAGTCCCAGATGAGTGATAGCAGCTGAAATGATCTGTGAAGTTGCGAATGTATCTGATCCACCGAATTCTCTAGCTGAAATCAGTACTGCATCATCAGCTCCCATAGCCAGCAGTTCTCTGAGCATTCCTTCTGCAGGTGGAGGTCCCATTGTTACTGCTGTAACCTGACATCCTGTAGCATCCTTTAATCTAAGAGCCTGTTCCATAGCGCTAAGGTCATCGTGGTTGATGATAGTCTGCATGGAAGCTCTGTTGAGTGTTCCGTCCGGATTAACAGCTACTACGCCTGAAGTGTCCGGAACCTGTTTTACGCATACATATATTCTCATTGTTCTACACCTTCCTTATTTGCCCATTACTGCTCTTGAAATAACTACCTTGTGGATTTCTGAAGTACCTTCGTAGATTTCAGTGATCTTAGCGTCACGATACATTCTTTCGAGTGGGTAATCCTTCATGAAGCCGTATCCACCGTGGATCTGCAGTGCCAGGTTTGTAACAAATCTAGCATTTTCAGCAGCATTCAGCTTACACATAGCAGCTTCCTTAGTGAAAGGCTTGCCTGTATCTTCCAGCCAAGCAGCTTTGTATACGAGAGTTTCAGCAGCTTCTGTCTTAGTAGCCATGTCTGCTACGTACCACTGGATACCCTGCAGAGCTGAGATTGGCTTACCGAACTGTACTCTTTCGTGTGAGTACTTAACTGCCAGGTCAACAGCTTCCTTAGCAACGCCGAGAGCCTGTGCGCCTACGCCGATTCTAGCTCCGTCGAGAGCCTGCATTGCGATCTTGAAGCCCTGTCCTTCTTTGCCGAGCAGGTTTTCTGCAGGTACACGAACGTCTTCGAAAATAAGTTCAGCAGTTTCTGATCCTGCGATACCCATTTTTTCTTCGATCTTACCTACTGAGAAACCAGGCATTGTATTTTCAACGATGAGAGCTGACATGCCCTTCAGGCCCTTGCTTGGATCAGTCAGAGCGAAGATTACCAGCACGCTTGCTCTGCTTCCGCCTGAGATAAAGCACTTACCACCGTTAAGTACGTATTCGTTAGTTTCAGGGTCGAAGATAGCAGTAGTCTGTACTGATCCTGCATCTGATCCTGCATTTGGTTCTGTCAGAGCGAAAGCTCCGAGTTCGCCACCCTTAGTCAGTCTAGGCAGGTACTTTTCTTTCTGTTCCTTAGTACCATACTTAGCGATCGCCTGTGGTGCGATCAGGTGAATTGATAAAATAGCAGCTGATGACATACATTTTCTAGCGAATTCAGTTACAGCAATAACCTTTTCTGTAGCTCCGCCGCCTGTACCACCGTATTCTCTTGGTACGCCGATTCCTGTAAATCCTACTTCAGCCATCTTCTTGAAGTTGTCAACCGGGAAAACATGAGTCTTGTCAAGTTCAGCCGCGATTGGCTCCAGTTCGTTTTCAGCGAACTGCGCCGCAACCTTCTTCAGCAGTTCCTGTTCTCTTGTTAATGAAAAGTCCATATGCTCCACCTTTCCTTTAAATATTTATAGATTTTTAATATGGTCCAAACTTACCTATCATACATAATAAAGGATATATCAACGGACAGTCAAGACTACTTTGTTATTTATTATACAAACTTAACCTTACAAAACAGAAAAACCCTCCCCTAAGGGGAGGGTTTTTAAACAAATATCTAAATTTTAAACTGTCGGAAATCCTTTATTTGCTCGTAATTCATTGAGGTCGTACGGTGTTGCCTGATATACGTAATAATTTAACCAGTTGGAGAACAGCAGACTTGCATGGCTTCTCCAGCGGAACATTATCTCGTCTTCGGGATCGTCGTTTCTGAAATAGTTCTTAGGAACATCGATTTCAAGACCCTTGTTGACATCTCTGAAATATTCTCCTGCCAAAGTACCCTTATCGTATTCCTGATGCCCCAGAACGAATATCTGTCTGCCATTTTCGGTAGATACTATATGCGGTCCCACTTCCATAGAATCTGCTAAAATTCTAAGAGCATCACAAGCTTCGATATCTTTACGATATACTTCGGTATGTCTTGAATGAGGCGCATAGAAAATCTCGTCAAATCCTCTTACAAGCGGATTGTGCGGACGAAGCACCTTATGCTCGAACACACCGAACACCTTGCTGTCCATAATATGTTTATCTATGCCGTAATGATAATAAAGAGCAGCCTGCGCACCCCAGCATATAAACATGCTGCTGTACACGTTAGTCTTGGCGAATTCAAAGATCTCACAAAGCTCCTTCCAGTAGTCCACCTGTGTAAACGGCATCTGTTCTACCGGAGCGCCTGTCAGAATCATTCCGTCAAAATACTGATTTTTGATTTCGTCAATAGTCTTGTAGAACGAGTCCATGTGATCTTGTGAAATGTTTCTTGATTCATGGGTACCCATTGTAACAAGAGTCATTTCTACCTGCAGCGGACTGTTGGCAAGAACTCTGGCAAGCTGTGTTTCTGTAGCTATCTTAGTAGGCATAAGATTCACGATGACTATCTTCAGCGGACGGATATCCTGCTGAGTAGCTCTCGTAGCACTCATGGTAAATATATTTTCACTCTGCAAAGCTTCCGCAGCCGGAAGCTCGTTTGGAATAATTAAAGGCATTTTTTAAATATCTCCTTACAATTCAAGTCTGGTCGACCCTTTTATTTTAAAGCCTGTTCAATATCTGCAATAAGGTCTTCTGCATCTTCAAGTCCGCATGAGAATCTAACAAGGTCAGGTCCCACACCTGCAGCAGCAAGCTCTTCGTCATTCATCTGTCTGTGAGTTGCACTGGCAGGATGCAGACAACATGTTCTTGCATCGGCAACGTGAGTTTCTATAGCAGCAATCTTCAGCTTACCCATAAACTCTTCGGCAGCAGCTCTGCCGCCCTTTACACCGAAGGATACAACTCCGCATGAACCTTCAGGCAGGTACTTCTGTGCCAGTTCGTAATCGTCATCGCCTTCAAGGCCACAGTACTTGACCCATTCGATCTTTTCATGCTGAGCAAGATACTTGGCAACTGCGAGTCCGTTTTCTGCATGTCTCTTCATTCTTACGTGCAGGCTTTCAAGACCCAGGTTCAGAAGGAATGCATTCTGAGGTGACTGGATAGAACCGAAGTCTCTCATCAGCTGAGCAGTAGCCTTAGTTATAAACGCACCTTCAAGGCCGAATCTTTCTGTATATGTAACTCCGTGATAGCTGTCATCAGGTTCACAAAGTCCCGGGAATTTTTCCGGATACTTAGTCCAGTCGAACTTACCTGAATCTACGATACATCCTCCTACTCCGGCACCGTGTCCATCCATATACTTAGTAGTTGAATGAGTTACGATATCTGCTCCGAATTCAATAGGTCTGCAGTGAACAGGTGTAGCAAATGTATTGTCAATGATGAGAGGAACACCATGCTTATGAGCAGCTTCTGCAAAAGTCTCGATATCGAGTACAGAAAGTGCAGGGTTAGCGATAGTTTCGCCGAAAACAGCCTTGGTATTAGGCTTGAATGCAGCTTCAAGCTCCTCTGCAGTAGCATGTGGCTGAACAAATGTGAATTCGATACCCATTCTCTTCATTGTTACAGCGAACAAGTTGTAAGTTCCGCCGTAAATAGCCGATGACGCAACAATATGATCGCCGGCTGAAGCAATGTTGAATACTGCATAGAAATTAGCAGCCTGACCGGAAGAAGTAAGCATAGCCGCAGTACCGCCTTCAAGAGACGCAATTTTAGCAGCTACATAATCGTTTGTCGGGTTCTGAAGTCTGGTATAAAAATATCCGGAAGCTTCAAGGTCAAAAAGCTTTCCCATATCCTGACTTGAACTGTATTTGAATGTAGTACTCTGCACTATAGGGATCTGTCTTGGTTCCCCATTTCCCGGTCTGTAACCATCCTGTACACATTTAGTTCCTATTCCCATATCATCATTTCCTTTCTATATATATTGGATTAAAATTATACACTATTTCGCCTGTGATTTCAAATATTTTTCTCTTCCCAGTTCGTATAGATCGTTGCCTTCGCTATCTATCACCACAGTTACCGGGAAATCTTCCACATAAAGCTTTCTTACGGCTTCCGCACCCAAATCATCAAAGGCAATAACCTCCGACGAAACTATGCTTCCGGCTATGAGTGCTGCCGCACCGCCGATAGCCGCCATATATACCGCCCCATTTCGCACCACAGCGTCTTTAACTTCCGCGCTGCGCTGTCCCTTGCCTATCATGGCAAGCTGTCCCAAATCGAGCATTTTCGGCGCATACGCATCCATTCTGTAGCTTGTGGTCGGCCCTGCCGATCCTATAGGTTTTCCCGGCTTTGCCGGTGTAGGTCCTACGTAATATATGATAGAGTCTTCTAATGCAAAGGGCAGGTTTTCGCCGTTTTCTATGAGCTCCGTCAGCCTCTTATGTGCTGCATCTCTGGCTGTATATATAGTTCCTGTTATAAGAACGCTGTCGCCTGCCTTAAAGTCCTTTACATTTTCTTTTGTAAAAGGTTCTCTTAATCTATGTTCCATATGCCATCACGCCCCCTTACATCAAATAACAGCTTCTATATGTCTGCTGACATGACAATTGATATTGACTGCCACAGGAAGTCCTGCGATATGAGTAGGTGCGGTGATTATATTTACCGCCAATGCAGTAGTTCTGCCTCCGAAACCTTGCGGTCCTATCCCAAGCTCATTAATTCTGTCGAGAAGCTCCTTTTCCATATCCGCGTAGTATTCATCCGGATTCACGACATCTGCAGGAACAAGCAAGGCTTTTTTAGCCATCAATGCCGCCTTATCAAATGTACCACCTATACCGACACCTACGACTATAGGAGGACATGGATTGGCACCTGCTGCTTCAACGGTCTCAACCACGAAATCCTTGACACCTTCTTCACCTGCTGAAGGCGGCAGCATTTTAATTCTGCTCATGTTCTCCGACCCGAATCCTTTAGGGGCAACAGTTATCTTAACTTTATCCCCTGAAACTATTTCGCTATGAATGTACGCAGGCGTGTTATCACCTGTATTTACTCTTCTCAACGGATCTGATACGATTGATTTTCTTAAAAACCCCTCTTCGTAGCCTCTCCTTACTCCTTCATTAACGGCATCCTCCAGAAGCCCTCCCGTAAGATGCACATCTTGTCCGATTTCCAAGAACACGCATGCCATTCCTGTGTCCTGACAAAGCGGGAACTCACCCTCTTCTGCAATGCAGATATTTTCTTCAATGCCGGCAAGTACGTTTCTGGCAACAGGCCAGTTTTCTTCAGCCGCCATATTTTTTATGCAGCCTCTTACATCCTCTCCCAGATGATAATTGGCCTTGATGCAAAGCTCCGCTATTTTGTTTTCTATAAGCTTAACGTTAATTTCACGCATTATTTTCTCCCGATCTATAATTTTGATCAAAGGCTGCTATCGATTTCTTCTTTGGCTTTTGCCAGGATCGCGTCTACGTCCATGCCTATTACGTCCAGCATTTCTGCCTTGAAACAAACTACATCCTTTATTCCGTAAAGCAGTGTGCATAATCCTTTGACATAATCGAAGCCGAAATTAAACCCTTCACAAGGACCTCCGCAAGTCTCTACATAAACGACCTTCTGCGCTTTACATAAACCTGCAGGCATTCCGTTATCGTCATAATAAAAAGTAACACCTTGAGCGGTGACTGCTTCAAGATAGCACTTCAGCATAGCCGGAAATGCCAGGTCCCAATACGGTGCCGCTATGACGATCGTATCTGCTTCTGCGAATTCCACAGCATATTTAAGCATTTCATCAGAATGGCTACCCTGCTTCAATACCTCATCTCTTCGTTTAAGAGTCTCCGAATTTAACGGTTGTATATTTTCCTTTTCCAGATTCACTTCTGTAATATCTCCGCCCACCTTGTCTAAAACATGTTGCGCGAGAATCATTGTACGTGAATTTTCACGTACGCAAGCATTTATAAATAATGTCTTCATCTTCTAAGCCTCCTTTTAATTCATTATACCACGTGCGTGAGCATAATTTCAAAATTATGGCATAAACTTGTACAAATTATTTATGTCCACGGAGGCTTTATGATGAATAACAGACGTTATCTAATATCGGTGATCGTAGTAATAGAAGTATTGATGTTTATTATGTTGGTTATTATGCCCTTGGCTATCTGTAGTTTGTTTCAACGTTTTAACGATAATTATGAACATCAAGAAAACGTTTATTTAGATCCTGTAAAAATCCCAGCTAAAATCAAAGTGCTGAGAACAGAAACAAACAAAGTCGAAAAAATAGATACAGAAGATTATATAAAAGGAGTAGTCGCCTGTGAAATGCCCTCTTCATTTCATGAAGAAGCCCTTAAGGCACAAGCAGTTGCAGCGAGGACATATGCGGTTGCAGCAATTATCGATAGTGATAATTACGGTAATCCCAAAGCACATCCCCGGGCTCCGCTTTGTAATACGACACATTGTCAAGTATATAAAGATGATGTGAAAATTGATGATAAAGTAAAGACGGCCGTTGATGATACTGAAGGACAGTTGCTTTATTATAAAGGCAAACTCGTAAAACAAGCGTTGTTTCATTCGTCAAGCGGAGGTTTCACAGAAAACAGTGAAGATGTTTTTGCAGCCGCTGTTCCTTATCTAGTAAGCGTAGAGAGTCCTTACGAAGAAAAAGCAACCCATAAGAACGAAAAGACTGCCCTTTCCATAAGAGATTTTTCTGCGAAAATAAAAGCCTGTTACCCTGATATGGATTTCGGTAATATAACTGCTGACAGCATCAAGATAATCGAAAGAAGCGATGGAAACAGCGTTTCGAAAATCAGAATCGGAAACGAGGTTCTATCAGGCCGACAAGTACGAGAGGCGCTGGGGCTTGCATCTGCTAATTTCACCGTAAAAGCCGATGATAAATCGATTACCTTCACTTCTAACGGCTCAGGACATGGTGTCGGCATGAGCCAATACGGTGCAGACGGTATGGCTCGCGAAGGATATGATTACAAAAAAATTCTGTCCCACTATTACAGCGGGACAGATATTTATTAGGAATTTACATGAGTAACCGTTAGGTTCGTTATTATTTTTCGCTGTGACAACTACAGCAGCCACAACCGCAGTCTGAATCAGATGCATTAGCATTATAGTACGCACATGCACTTGCATCCGGGCAACCGATACATTTAACGCCTTTTTTCTTCGCCTTAACTATGTATCCGACTGCTGCGCCGACGATTATAAGAATTATTACTGTAACAATAAAGTCTGCCATTTATTTACCTCGCGTATTCTGCTTCAAGTTCCTTATCAGCCTTCTTGATAAGATAAATGATGTACGCGGCGATTGCTATAACTACGATAAGTCCTGCAACGAAGCCTGTTCCAAATGCTCCTGTAGTTATAAGGGTACCGATCTGGTATACCAGGAATGCGATAACATATCCTGTTGCCAGCTGAAGCCCAATGCCTCCGAAGAGCCACTTCTTGCTCTTGATTTCTGAGTTCATTGCACCGATAGCCGCGAAGCAAGGCGGTGTATAAAGGTTGAACATCAAGTAAGCCAGAGCTGCTACCGAAGTCAGTCCCATAGTTGCTGCTACATCTCCTGCCCCTCCAACGAGAGCCAGTTCTTCTGTATCAATGAAGTTAGTAATACCATAACATACTGCCAGCGTACCTACAACATTTTCCTTAGCGATAAATCCTGTGATAGCTGCCGCAGCCAGCTGCCATGCTCCGAATCCCAGTGGAATAAGGATAATGGCAAACGGTGATGCGATAGTAGCAAGTATTGATGTATCTTCCATTCCTTCTTCAACGACCTGAAGCTGCCAGTTGAATGTCTGCATGATCTGTACTACTGCATTACATACCAGGATAATTGTACCGGCCTTGATGATGTAAGCCTTAGCTCTTGAAAGCATAGACATGCAAGCTCTTCCGATGCTTGGTGCCTTGTATTCAGGCAGTTCGATGATGAAGAATGATTTTCTGTATCTATGTCCTGAAATTCTGTTAACAAGCAGTGCTCCCAGCAGGATCAGAGCGATACCTACGAAGTACATCAGAGGTCCTACCCATGAAGCGTCTGCGAAAAATGCGCCTGCAAACAATGCGATTACAGGAAGCTTAGCTCCACAAGGCATGAAAGGTGTCAGCATCGCGGTAGCTCTTCTTTCTCTTTCATTCTTGATGGTTCTGCTTGCCATAACTCCCGGGATAGCGCATCCTGTACCGATGATGAACGGGATAACTGATTTACCGGAAAGACCAACTCTCTTAAAGATAGGATCCAGTACAACTGAAGCACGTGCCATATAGCCACAGTCTTCCAATAGAGCCAGCAAGAAGTACATAACCATTACCAGTGGCAGGAAGCCTACTACTGCTCCTACACCGCCTACAATACCATCGGCAAGCAGTGACTGAAGGAACGGTGAAGCTCCATCAAGCTGACTTGCTACCCAGCCCTGGAATGTTTCAATCCATCCTACGAGCCAGTCTGCAACTATCGGACCCACGTATGTCTGTGAGATAGCAAATACAGCCCACATAATGAGTGCGAATATAATAATACCTGCAACCTTATTAGTAAGGACTGCATCAAGCTTATCCTGCTTGTTAGTATCTTTTGTTTTAACTTTACGAGTTTCAACTTCCTTAACGATTTTGTTTACGAAATCAAATCTCTTTCTGTCAGCTGCTTCTACAGCTTCCTTGCTATGTAAATCGACATCTCCCTGTTCATAAGGAGCCTTCTGGCCTTCGCCCTTAAGTGCTATTGCAGCCTTAACAGCCTCCGCTACACCATTGTCTCCTGCTGTAATTGAAACAGTCTTGATTACAGGACATCCCAGCTTTTCAGACAGGGCTTTTTCATCGATTTCAGTTTCCTTCTTTTCATTTATATCGCTCTTATTCAGTGCTACAACAACAGGAACACCAAGTTCCATAAGCTGTGTAGTAAAGAACAAGCTTCTGCTTAAATTAGTAGCATCTACGATGTTGATGATAACATCCGGATTTTCATTTTTGACATATCCGCTGGTGATACTTTCTTCTGAAGTGAATGGTGACATTGAATAAGCACCGGGCAAGTCTACTGCTATCAGTTCTTCATTGCCTTCACAAAAGCTCTTTTTTATTGGACTTTCCTTCTTGTCAACTGTAACGCCGGCCCAGTTACCAACTTTTTCGTTTCTACCTGTAATCACATTGTACATAGTGGTCTTACCACTGTTAGGATTACCTGTTAAAGCAATTCTCATTAAATCCTCCTGAAATATAAACTAAATTCATAATTTGAGCGAGGTAGTCTAGACTAACTCGTCTCTAAAATTTAAGTGGTGCAGGGCACCACGTTATAAACTAAACTACAATAGCTTCAGCTAAAAGGTTGTCGATATTATATCTGCCGTCTTTGATGGAAACAACACTTCCACCCTTTCTGTGCTTGATAACTGTAATCGGCTCTCCGCTGTAGCAGCCCAGTGAGAAAAGAAACGCATCCATTTCTTCGTCGTCGGTTTTCACTTCTTTAATTATGTATTCTTCTCCCGGACGGGCATCCTTGAGTATCATTTGTCCTCCCAAAAACATACCAATGACCTCCATTATCTAATTAGTCTTTACTAACCACGCTCATGTTAGCATATACTAACCATGGTGTCAATACTTTTTCAAATAAAAAAACTCCGAGATTTTTCGGAGTTTTTATTACTTATTCATCTACTCGCATTA